>JBCAZI010000041.1:0-29127 GCA_038533095.1 Pseudomonadota bacterium | reverse complement strand
CCGCACCGGCGGCCAGACGCACCATATTCTTGGCGACTTCCAGATCACCACCATGGTTGATCCCGATCTCGGCAATTACCAAAGGCGGATGTTCGGGTCCTATCTTGCGGCCTGCAATATCCATGGCAAGTCTCCTGCATATGGCTTTGCGACGTGTCTATGGGGTTTCAGACGCAGGGGCAATTGGGTGGGTCCCATTGCAAAGCGCATCCGCATGGTCCAAGTGACACCCCAGACCAAGACCCGAGCCCAAGATGATCCGCAAGATATTCCAAGCACTGGACGACAAGGAACGCGCGTTTCGCCGTTCCTTTGGGCATGACATCACCGACCCGAAAGAACGCAAGCGGTCGCATTGGCATGTGCGCTGGTTGGATCACGGGATACTGCGCACTTATTGGCACAACTTTGCAAAGGTTAGCGAAGGCGTCTACCGCGCGAACCAGCCCGATGACAAACGTTTCGAAGCTTACGCCGCCATGGGCATCAAGACTGTTCTGAACCTGCGCGGTGTGCACAAGCAGCCGCATTATCTGTTCGAGGTTGAAAGCTGCGAACGCTTGGGCTTGAACCTTGTCACTGTCCATTTGTCAGCGCGCAATGCCCCAAAGGTTGAGAAACTAAAGCAGATGCTGGACGCTTTCGACACAATGGAACGCCCGTTCCTGATGCATTGCAAATCAGGTGCAGATCGTACCGGTTTGGCGGCCGCACTCTATCTGATGGTCAAGGAGGGTCGCAGCGTTGCCGAGGTCCGCAACCAGCTCAGCTTTCGCTATTTGCATATTCGCCGTTCATCCACGGGTATCCTGGACCATTTCCTGGATGTCTATGAGGCGCGGAATGCGCAAAGCCCCGTAAACGTCCGAGACTGGATCGAAAATGAATATGATCCTGATGCGTTGACGACCAGCTTCGCGGCGAAACAGGCAGCGCTTAAGCCATGGCAGGGCTGGCGCTAGGCAGGGTCGCGGATGCCATCGGCAATTTGTTTACCCAACAGATATGCGATCACATCCCAGTCAAAGGGGCTGTCCACATCAAGTCCACGCTCATTCGGCACGATCAGCGGAATGACGCGACCTTCGAACAGACGCCTTGCTTTGCGCAGGTAGGACGGTTTCACCACATAAACCAACCCCACGTGATCATAGACCATCGGCGCCTGCTGGCGGGCCACCACGCCGTGGGGCAGGGGTTTGGACACCTGTAAGGCGCCGTTGTCGTCCTTCTCCAGCATGTTGAAGTAGGGATTCTTACGACTTTCGCAGCAGGACATGACCATATCCGGCTTTTCGGCTTCATAGAGGTCCAGCCCGGCGTCAATGTCTTCAGGCAGGCGCAGAGGCGAGGTGCAATCCAGATCGAGAAACGCATCAGCTGGCCCCGTCTGTTTCTCAACTTCGCCCAAGGCGTGCTGCCAGACATCCCACTTCGCCGCCGTGTCCGTAGCGAGCTCCGCCGGGCGCAGCCCGATATCAAGGCAGCCACGCTTGAGCCCATGTTCATACATCTCGGGCGAGTCGGTGGAGACCACTACGTGATCCACGCGGTCAGAGGCAATCAGTTGATCCAGCGACCAGTCGATCAGGTGTTTGCCATGCAGCATGCGGAAGTTCTTGTTCGGCACGCCCTTGCTGCCCGCCCGCGCGCCGATGTGGCCGATGATCATGATAAACCTCCTGCTTTCGCCCTAAAGGATGTGACCGAACGGAGTAAAGCGGTCAAGACTTGCGCCCCTTCCACTGAAAAGGCCGGATGTTTTCGGCGGAGGCGCTTACGATGGTTTCGATCTTTGCGGCGCGTGTTGTGGCGCGTTTGGCGTTGAGCAGGATTTCCAGCGCGCCGCGTTTCACAGATCGCGGGAAAGCCTCCCAGTTTTCTTGCGTGCCCGGCACCTTGTCGAAGGCTGTTTGCAAGTCCGCAGGGATGACGAGGTTTTCAACGTCGTCGAGTGCTGTCCAGCTCCCATCGGTCTTGGCCCGTTCAATCGCAGCTTGGCCTGCTGGGGTCATCCGGCTTTCCGCAACCAAACGCGCCACCTTGTCCTTGTTCACGCGGCTCCAGTTTGATCGGGGCTTGCGCGGGCTGAGGTAAAGCATCGTGCGCAACTCATCCTTGGCGCGCGGTAGGCTGTCGACCCAGCCGAAACACAAGGCTTCGTCCACAACCTCGGTCAGTGGCAGATAACGCGGGTCCGCCTTTTTGAAGGCGACGATCCAAACCCCCGACGCAGTCTGATGGTTCTCTTCAAGCCACCCGCGCAATGCGCCCCGATTTTCAACGGCTACTTCCGGCGCATCTTGCAAGGGGCGTTGGGCCATCTCAGTCCGCGTCGCGTGTTCCGGCGAAACGCGCCGACCACTCCTCGCGCTCTTCATCAGTGATCTTGCGGAACAGGTTGTCCGGCACAGTGAAGGCATGGCCTGCGGGCAGGGCCTCGATGGCCGCCGCGACATCGTTTGGCCAGCTATCATCGTCCGTCTGCATCGCGTCGATCATCGTCTTGGACGCATCGGGGATGAAGGCCGCAGACAAGACTGCGTAGATGCGGATCAGGTTCAGCGCCAAGCGGACCTGCATTGCTGCCGTTTCTGGATCGGTTTTGAAGGTCGTCCAAGGCGCATTGGCTTGTAGATATTCGTTGCCTAACACCCAAATTGCACGCAATTCAGCGGCTGATTTGCGCACTTCCATCGCGTCCATGTGCCCTTCATAGGCGCGGATGCGGGTGGTCATGTCAGCGATCAGCTGTTCTTCGGCGGGGCCATAAGACCCACCCTCCGGCACTGCTTCGCTGAACTTGGAGCGACAAAACTTAGTGATCCGGCTAACAAAGTTGCCCAGCACATCGGCAAGGTCTTTATTCACATCCGTCTGGAAGTTTTCCCAGGTGAATTCCGCGTCCGAAGACTCAGGCGCATGCGATAAAAGCCACCAACGCCAATAGTCTGGCGGTAGAAGCTCGAGCGCTTGGTCCATGAAAACGCCGCGCCCGCGCGACGTGCTGAACTGGCCACCATCGTAGTTGAGGTAGTTGAACGACTTGATGTAATCGACCAGCTTCCACGGTTCCTGACTGCCCAGAATGGTGGCCGGGAACGACAGCGTATGGAACGGCACGTTGTCCTTGCCCATGAACTGGGTGTAGGTCACGTCATCGGCACCTTGGTCGGTGCGCCACCAACTGGCCCAGTCAGACCCCTTACCGGCATCTTCCCATTCCTGCGCACAGGCGATGTATTCAATGGGGGCGTCAAACCAGACGTAGAACACCTTGCCCTCCATGCCGGGCCATGTCTGATCGCTTCGCTTGACCGGGATGCCCCAGTCTAGATCACGGGTGATGCCGCGGTCTTGCAACCCGTCGCCATCGTTGAGCCACTTTTTGGCAATTGAGGTGGTGAGTACCGGCCAGTCTTTCTTGCTGTCGATCCATGTGGCCAAATCATCTTTCAATGCTGATTGACGCAAGTAGAGATGCTTTGTCTCGCGCACTTCCAGATCGGTCGAGCCGGAAATGACTGAGTAGGGCTCAATCAGATCGGTCGGGTCGAGCAATTTACCACAGTTGTCACATTGGTCGCCCCGTGCGCTTTCAAACCCGCAGTTGGGGCAGGTGCCTTCGACATAGCGGTCTGGCAGGAAGCGGCCGTCAGCAACGGAATAGACCTGTTTTTCGGTTTCTTCCTTAATCAACCCAACCTCGGCCAGGCGCGTCGCAAAGGCTTGCGTCAGCTTGTGGTTTTGCGGGCTGGAGGACCGGCCAAAGTGGTCAAAGGACAAACGAAAGCCATTTGCTATCCGCGCCTGTACCTCATGCATTTCGGCGCAATACTCAGCCACAGGCTTGCCCGCTTTCGCTGCCGCCAGCTCAGCCGGGGTGCCATGCTCATCTGTGGCACACAGAAATAATACCTCTTGGCCGCGCTGGCGCAGGTAGCGCGCGTAAAGATCAGCAGGCAGTTGGCTGCCCACCAGGTTGCCGAGGTGTTTGATCCCATTGATATAGGGGATGGCAGATGTGATCAGATGGCGGGCCATGGCGAAGTCCTTGCAGATTTGCAGCCTATCTAGCGGGGGATGCGCCGGGATGCCAGATGTTGCTGACGCGCTGGTGTTTTGAAGCGGGCACCGCTACATCTGATGCAACGCCCCATGTCACACGGAGATACGCCATGAAATGTCTGATCCCATTTGTTATTGCTGCCACGCTTGGCTCTGCCAGCTTTGCGCAAGAGGCCTATGTCGGGGCGGGTGTCGACTATCATTTCCCGCATTCGGGCGATGCGCAGACGGTGACCTCTGCCATTGCAGGACTGGGGTTTGATACCGGGTTTTTCGGGATCGGGGCAGAGGCAGAATACGGCCTGCGGGTGGCCGGCGACAATGACTATGACACTGCGCGCGTACGCGGCTGGCTGAGCTATGATTGGGCCGACTATACCTTCCGCGTGGCGGGTGGGATCAGCGAATATTATTTCGAAGATGACAATGCGGGCGGATTTAACTTTGGGCTTGGGGCGCAAAGGGACATCTCGCCCAATCTGATCCTTCGGGGCGAGCTGATCCGCGATTTCATGGACAATATCTTTACCGATGCGGTCACGACTACGCGGGTTGCAGTACTGTATAACTTCTAGCGTTCGCGGCTACGGCCCAACAACCGGCCAATCCCGAAACTGGTGCGCGGGGCATAGACATAGCGCGTCTTATCCTCAGGTGCTTTGCGCACGCGCATCCGTGACAGCCCGAAGATTACCAAGAGCACATGGCCTGCTGAAATGAAGTAGAACAGGGCGGCCGGTCCAAAGGCACCGATCAGCGTTGATGTGGTGAATGGGGCGGCGATCGCGCCGACCGCGAAGAAAAACATCAAGGCGGCGGAGAGTTCTACACGTTGGTCAGAGGATGCGAAATCATGCGCGTGTGCCGTTGCGACCGAGTAGATCGGAAAGGTGGTGAGGCCAAACAGGAAGGAGGCCGCCAGAATGGTCGCGGTGCCTTGGCCAGCGGTCGCGACCGTGAAAGCACATGACAGAACGGCGGCGACGGACAGCCAGATCATCACCCAGCGCCGGTCGTATTTATCGGCCAACCAGCCTACTGGGTATTGGGCGGTGGCACCACCGGCCACAAAAGCAGCCAGAAACGAACCGATCTGGTTTGCCGTCAGGCCAACCTCTTGCCCATAGATTGGGCCCACCATACGGAACGATGCGCTGGACAGGGCGGCAACCAACACTGCCGCGACCCCCAAGGGGGAACAGGCCCAGGCCAGGGCCGGGCGCAGCCGTGTGGCGCTGGGCGTTTCAGGCTGTGGCACGCGGGTCAGGGCCAGCGGCAGCAGCGAGGCGCAGCATAGGATCGTCAGGATATTATAGGCGATATAGGTTTCCACATTCGCCAATGCGCCGATCATGAACTGGGCGATGAAAGAGGCACCAGTATCGACGATGCGGTAACTGGCCATCGCGCGGCCCCGCGTTTCATTGGTGACCTTGGCCTGCAACCAGGCCTCGATCACGGTATAGCAACCGGCCACGCAGATACCTGATCCAATCCTGAAGAAGGCCCAAAGATAAGGGTCGGTCGTAACAACATGTGCCGCGAGGCCGATGGCCCCCATCGCGGTAAAGGTGGCAAAGGCGCGGCTATGGCCCACGCTGCCCATCAGGCGCGGCGCCCACCAGCAGCCGATAAAGAAGCCGACAAAATGGGCAGAGCCCAAGAAACCCACCTGGCTTTGGGAAAACCCCAGTTCCAACCCGGTCAGTGCATCCAGTGGCCCCACGCCGCCCGACGACAGCTGCAACAGGGCAACCGACATAAACAAAGCAGCAAATGAGATGACTATCCGCATAAACGCAGCTATGCGTCTCTGATCTTCGGGATGCTAGGCCATAATCGACACATGCGATGTCGTCTTTGTACCCTTGCCCTCGGAGGCTGAGACATTAGGGTCTGCGCGAACCTATTTTGAGGCAGATAGAATGAAACAACTCCCCCTTGGTCGCACAGATGTTATGGTCAGCGAATGGTGCTTGGGCACGATGACTTTTGGCAACCAGACCCCTGAAGACGACGCGCATCGCCAGATTGATATGTCGCTGGATGCGGGCATCAATTTTCTGGACACGGCTGAGATGTATCCGGTCAATCCGATCCGGGCCGAAACCGTTGGCCTGTCCGAGCAGGTGATCGGCAACTGGATCGCCAAGACCGGGCGCCGGGATGAGATTGTGGTGGCCACCAAAGTATCCGGCGATAACCCTGGTTGGGTGCGCGAGGGGCGGGGATATGATGGCACGGTGATCCGCGAGGCGGTGGATACTTCGCTGAAGCGCCTGCAGACGGATGTGATTGATCTGTATCAGATGCATTGGCCGATACGCGGTTCTTATATGTTCCGCCAGCATTGGACGTATGATCCATCGGGGCAGAACCGCCAGCAAACCATGGACCATATGATGGACGTGCTGGAAGCCTTGGGCGAGGCTGTCAAAGCGGGCAAGATCCGTGCCATTGGCATGTCGAACGAAAGCGCATGGGGCATGACCAAATGGATTGATCAGGCCGAGGCTGCCGGGCTGCCGCGTATGGCGTCAGTGCAGAATGAATATTCGCTGCTTTGCCGGCTTTACGATACGGATATGGCCGAGATGGCGGTGAATGAAGATGTGACGCTCTTGTCCTTTTCGCCCTTGGCCTGCGGATTGCTGACGGGCAAGTATCAAAACGGGTCTGTGCCTGCGGGCAGCCGTATGGCGATCAACGGCAATCTGGGTGGGCGCGTCACGGATCGGATGTGGCCTGCGGTGCAAGCCTATCTTGATCTGGCCGCCAAACATGGGCTGGACCCTGTGCATATGGCGATGGCATGGCAGCGGACGCGGCCCTTTGCAGTCTCGGCCATCTTTGGCGCCACGACCTCTGATCAGCTGACGCAGATCTTGGCGGGTAAGGACGTGGTCTTGTCTGACGCAGTGTTGGCCGAGATTGCCGAGGTGCATAAGGGGCACCCGATGCCCTATTAGGTAAGGTGGATTTTAATCCACCTTACCTGATGCACCCAAAGCAATCTCAAACCGGGGTCCGGGCATCGTTGTGATCTCATCCAGACCCATGGCGCGATAGGCGGCAGCGGCGCCGGGATTGACCGGCGAGGTGCCAATGACCAACCGGTAGGCTTCTTTCGCCTCGGCAAAGCGCCGGCAGGCCGCAATCAAGGCCTTCCCAAGACCCCTGCCCCTTGCAGGCTCTACAACGAACAGATGGGCAATATCATAGAGATCGCCATGGTGCATCGGGCGCCAATGCGGCTCAAGCGCTGCATAGCCAACAGCCTTGCCGTCCTGACGGGCAATGAACCCTGTCAACGGACCATCAATGAACTTGGCTTGCGTATCGGCCAGTCCCATCTGGCAACGATCGCCATGAAAGGCGCAAAGCAGTCGGATCATCCCCAGAAGGTCCGGGATATCTTTGGGCGTTACCGCGTTAATCTGTGTCATTCCTTTTGTCCTCGCGACTGGCCCGCAAGGACGCAGAACAGATCAGTCACCCTTGCGGGCGGCTGTTGTTTTCAGATGTCGTCAAAAAAGCCCAGCCGCCGTCATATGGCGCTGGTAAAATAGACCGCTGTGATGTGTTGCGTTCTGTTCATGCCCGGCGTCATGCCAGCACAGGGTGCCCGCTGTCAAGATTTCCGCCTTGTGCGGTGATCCGATTTGGGCAAATGTCCCCCCAAAACCCGACGTGCAGGAGAGAACGGATATGCCGCTAGAGATGAACCGCGAGGTTTTCATTACCTGTGCTGTGACAGGGTCTGGTTCCACCCAGGATCGCAGCCCGCATGTGCCGCGCTCGCCCCAGCAGATTGCGGAAAGCGCGATTGATGCGGCCAAGGCCGGGGCGGCGGTTGTACATTGCCATGTGCGGGACCCTGACACCGGTGTGCCGTCGCGCGATCTGGCTCTGTATCGCCAGGTAACAGACCGCATTCGCGATGCTGAGGTCGATGTGGTTTTGAACCTAACCGCTGGCATGGGAGGCGACATCGTGTTCGGTGGCACGGAAAGCCCGCTGCCGACCATTGCGGGCACCGATATGATCGGGGCAACCGAGCGGGTTGCCCATGTGGCAGAATGCCTGCCCGAGATTTGCACACTGGATTGCGGCACGATGAACTTTGCCGAAGCCGATTATGTCATGACCAACACCCCCGGGATGTTGGTCGCCATGGGGCAAATGATGACTGATCTGGGCGTGAAGCCTGAGATTGAGGCCTTTGACACTGGCCACCTGTGGTACGCCAAACAGCTGGTCAAAGATGGTGTGCTGGACAGCCCCGCGCTGGTCCAGCTTTGCATGGGTGTGCCCTGGGGCGCGCCGGATGATTTAAACACTTTCATGGCGATGGTGAATAATGTCCCCGACGATTGGACCTTTTCGGCCTTTGGTCTGGGGCGCAGCCAGATGCCTTATGTCGCGGCCTCGGTCCTAGCGGGTGGCAATGTGCGCGTTGGCTTAGAGGACAATCTGATGCTGGACCGTGGCGTGCTGGCCACGAATGCGCAGCTGGTGGAACGGGCCGCGGGCATTATCGAGAACTTAGGCGCCAAGGTGATTGGCCCGGCAGAGGTGCGTGCAAAATTCGGCCTGAACAAACGCGTCCCGGTCGCCAAGTGAGGGCGCTTGCGTGTATGCTTTTGCTGGCGGGCTGTGCCAGTCAGGACAGCGGTGGGCTGTTCTCCGTCTACCGCGACACTGATGTGCCGATTGCATCGAAAGCTGTTTTTGAACCTCAGCGCTACCTTGGTGTCTGGCATGAGGTATCGCGCTATCCCGTTCCCTTCCAGGCGGGTTGCGTGGGTGTGACAGCGGAATATGGCTTGCGCGATGATGGCTTGTTGTCTGTCCTGAACATTTGCCGCGATGCTGCAGGCCAGGAAACATCGCGGATCGAAGGCACAGCGGAAATCGTCGGCCCCGGACGGCTGAAGGTGCGCTTTCCGTCGGTTCCATTCGTGGCAGCAGACTATTGGGTGCTGTGGACAGATGAAGACTATCGTACCGCCGTCGTTGGCGCCCCTAACGGACGATCCGGCTGGATTTTGAACCGCACCCCTGATATCCGCGCCGACAGGTTACAGGCCGCGCGTGATGTCTTGGCATTCAACGGCTATGATCTAAGCCGACTGGAGGAGTTTTAGCGATGCGACGTTTGATATTGGGCAGCGTTGTCGCCTTGGCGGCCTGTGAAGGCGGCGGCGTCACCGGCGGTGGTGGCATGCGTGAATTCATGGTCATCGGTGGCCGCATGTCGTTTGAGGATTGCCGCGCGCGCGGCGGCCTGATCATCCGCGATAGCAACACCGCCATGGTTGCCTGCGATCCCACGATCCGGCGCGAACCCGTGCCAGCGGATGAATTCGACAACCCCACCTCGAACCCGGTGAGCTAACCCATGACAGCGCAGACAGCGGCCATCATTGGCGGTGGCGTGATCGGCGGCGGCTGGGCCGCGCGGTTTTTGCTGATGGGCTGGGATGTGCGGGTCTTTGACCCTGATCCAGAGGCGGAACGCAAGATCAATGAAGTGCTTGGCAATGCCCGCCGGTCCTTGCCCGGGCTGTCTGATGTGGCCTTGCCGCCTGAGGGCCGCTTGAGTTTTCACGACACCATGTCGGCGGCTGTGGCTGATGCCGCCTGGATACAAGAAAGCGTGCCGGAACGGTTGGAGCTGAAGCGTAAGGTCTATCAAACCCTGCAGGAACACTGCCCGCATGATGCCGTCATCGGGTCGTCGACCAGCGGGTTCAAGCCGTCCGAATTGCAAGGCTGTGCCACCCGCCCCGAACAGATTGTGGTGACCCATCCTTTCAATCCCGTTTATCTGTTGCCCTTGGTCGAACTGGTGCCCAGCGACAAAACGGCCCCTGCAATTGTGGACCGCGCCAAAGACATCCTGACCAGCCTTGGCATGCACCCGCTGCACGTCCGCGCCGAAATCGACGCGCATATTGCCGACCGCTTCTTGGAGGCAGTTTGGCGCGAGGCCCTTTGGCTGATCAATGACGGGATCGCCACGACCGAAGAAATCGACGATGCCATCCGTTATGGCTTTGGCCTGCGCTGGGCGCAGATGGGCCTGTTTGAGACCTACCGCATTGCCGGCGGTGAGGCGGGGATGCGTCATTTTATCGAACAGTTTGGCCCTTGTCTGGAATGGCCCTGGACCAAACTGATGGATGTGCCAGAGCTGACGGATGCGTTGATTGACGCGGTGGCCGACCAGTCTGACGCACAATCGGGCCAATATTCCATCCGCGAACTTGAACGCGCGCGCGATGACAACCTTGTGTCCATACTACGCGGCTTGAAAGCGCAGGATTGGGGTGCGGGCAAGCTACTGAATGCACAAGACCGCAGGGTTGAGGGTACGGTGATGTTGCCCGATGACCTGAGCCAACCGATTGTAACGGTTCACCGCGCGGTGCCGCTGGATTGGACCGACTATAACGGCCATATGAACGAGGCGCGGTATCTGCAGGCCTTTGGCGACGCAACCGACCGGATGATGCTGCTGATTGGCTGCGATGCAGACTATATCTCGACGGGCGGCAGCTATTTCACGGCAGAAACACATATCAGGCACTTGGATGAGGTTCATGCCGGGGCGGTTATTCGCGTCGAAACGCAGGTTCTCAGCGGTGCGGGCAAAAAGATGCATCTGTTCCACCGCATGTTCGACGGCGACAGAGAATTGGCGACAGGTGAACACATGCTGATCCATGTCAGCCTTGAGACGCGCAAGGCATCGGAACCGGCACCGGCGCTTGCCGCGACTTTGGCAAAAGTGGCCGCGGCACATAGCGCATTGCCGACACCCGAAGGCGCAGGGAAGGCCGTGGGCGTCCGCGGCTAACCCATATCAGCGATCAACTGATCGAAGTAACTGCCGATTTCGCGTTGGCTGATGCTGGCCGCGCGCACCAGCTCATCAAAATGCGCCGTGATTGCAGCGACACGCTCTGTATCGCGAAAAACCAGATAGTTCTGGCCGATATAGATCACCGCCAAAAGCGGACCAAAGACTGTCACAGGCGCGGAATAAAGCTTACGCTGATCAAAGAGATGCAGCCGCAAGGCAGGGTACAATTGATCATGCAGATCGCGGAATTTCTCAAGCTGCGGTTTGCGTAAAGCGGGCGATAGATCGCGGTAATAGCCATCACCACGCGCAAAGCTTTCAATCTCGCACAATGGGATCGCGATTTCATAATCCGACCGCGCCCCGCGCATCCATTCCAGCCGATCATTGCTGGCCCCCATCGCCTGTTCGGTCGTTTTGCCCAAGGACGGCGCATATTCCCACCGGAGGATATCATCGGTTTTCAGCATATCGGGCAGGCCCGCAGGCACGTGCCGGATCTTGTAGCCCTCGGCCTCTTGATGCCATGCGAAGATTTTTTCATCGACCAGAGCGCGCGGTGCTTGTGTCATGGAAATCGCGCTGGCCACCAGATCCTCGGCCTGCTCAGGCCTGTCAGACAGTCCCAGCAGCCAATCCGCGCTGACGCCCAGCACGGCTGCACAGGCCGCGACCAACTGCCCATTGGGCAGGCGCGCGCCATCATCCTTGATCAGTTGCGACAGGGTTGATCGGTCAACCCCAGCTTGGCGGGCCAAGGCGCTTTGGCTGATCCCCGTCTGATCCATGCCTGCTTGCAGGCGGGCGCGAAACACAGCGGCGCGCTCACGTTTGTCCATAATTATCAACATGACAGAATTTAATCACGTATCGGTGGTTTTGTGAACTACTCTCTAAATGGTCCAGTCCCCCGCGACAGCGTAGTTTTTCCGGTATGGGACAAAAACAAGATCGACTGCACTCAGGGATCGCCTGGCCAACAGTTTTTCTAATCATCGCCTGCTACGGCATTTGGGGTATCGCTTTGTGGGTCTTGCCACTTTGGGCGGCGATCCCTACGGCAGCGCTGGCAATTGCACTTCAGGCGTCATTGCAGCACGAGGTAATCCACGGTCACCCGACGCCAAATTCATGGGTCAATGACGCGATGATCTGGCCGCCTCTGACGTTGGTCATCCCTTATATACGGTTCAAGTCCACCCATCTGGCGCATCACCATGATGAGGTTATCACTGATCCTTATGACGATCCTGAAAGCAACTATCTGGATGCCGCCCATTGGACGCGTTTGCCGCGGCTGGCGCAATTGGTGTTGCGCGCCAACAATACGCTCGCGGGCAGGCTAACCCTTGGTCCGCTCATTGGCATTATCGCGTTTGCTATTTGCGAATGGCGAAAACGCGATGCGGTGGTATGGCGCGGTTGGGTCGTTCATATACCAGCGGTGACCGCGGTTTTGGTGACTGTGTCCGCCTCACCCATGCCACTCTGGGCCTATCTGATTGCGGCCTATATCGCGATGTCGATCCTGAAACTACGTACCTTCCTCGAACACCAAGCGCATGAACGTGCCAGTGGGCGCAGCGTGATTGTTGAACGGGGCGGGATCTTTGCCTTCCTCTTTCTCAATAACAATCTGCATGTTGTGCACCATATGCACCCCAAGGTCGCCTGGTATGATCTGCCTGCGCTTTATCGGTCGCGGAAAGATCACTACCTACGGCGCAACGGCGGCTATTACTACGCATCCTATCGCGACGTGATCCGACGCTACCTCTGGCGTGCGAAAGACCCTGTCGCCCACCCGCTCTGGCGAAGGTAGCGGAATAGGGGCATAGGGGAGCCATGGAACTTTGGATCCCCATCACCATTGGTGCCGCGACGGCGCAAACGCTGCGCTTTATGCTGCAAAAGCGGCTGAAAGGGATGGCGCTGTCGACGGCAGGGGCGACATTCGCACGTTTCATTTATTCATCGCCCTTGGTTGCGCTGATTGCGGTGATCTACGCTTCAACGACCGGGCAGGGCGCCCCAGACATACCGCCAGCCTTTTGGCCCTATGCCTTTGCCGGGGGCATGTCGCAGATATTGGCGACGATGTGTGTGGTCGCACTCTTTAGCCATCGCAACTTTGCCGTCGGGATCACCTTCAAGAAAACAGAAGTTTTGCTCAGCGCCTTGTTCGGCTTCCTTATTCTGGGCGATACGTTCACAACGCTGACAATTCTGGCCATGCTGATCGGGCTGGCTGGGGTGCTGTTGCTGTCCGATCCACCGGGGGGTGTTGGGCCATGGCATCAGCGCATATTCAACCGCGCGACCGCTTTGGGCCTTGGGGCCGGGGTGCTGTTTGGCATCTCTGGTAACGGCTATCGTGGGGCGTCTTTGTCGTTGGCGGAGGGTGACGTCTTCTATCGGGCCATCATCACGCTTGCCTTGGTCACCGCCTTTCAGACGCTCGCCATGGCGCTTTGGCTGGCCTGGCGCGAACGGGGTGAGATTGGGCGCGTGCTGGCGTCCTGGCGCGTGGCGGGGCTTGTCGGGGTCACCAGCATGATCGGGTCGATTTGCTGGTTCACGGCCTTCACGCTGCAAAACGCAGCCTATGTGAATGCGGTGGGGCAGATTGAGCTGCTCTTCTCGCTGATGATCGGCGCCTTTGTCTTTGGTGAAAAGGTATCGCTGCGCGAATGGCAGGGGCTGGGCCTGCTGACGATCAGCATCATCATGCTGGTCTTGCTGCTTTAAAGCAGGCTGCGTCCATCTAAGCGGCTGACAAAATGCGCCTCATCGTCATTGCGAAAGAAGGGCACGCTGGCGGGCGGTCCGCCGCGTTTGATATGGCTGACCAGTTCAGCCAGCACGACCTGCGTGATGAAAGGCAGATCAAACTGGCGCGCCTCGGCCAAGGGAACCCATTGCAGATGGGCCAATTCGTCCTCGGCATCTGAAAAATCATCGGGGTCGGTGCGCAATTGCGCGGCATCAGCCAAAAAGAACCGCGCATCAAAGCGACGCGGGCGGCCTGCGGGGGTGACCGCGCGAAAGAAAAACTGCAGTGCGGCAGCATTTGGCACATGGCCCGTGGCCGCAAACCCGCGCCAGCCTTGTGGTGCATCGTCCCAGGCACCAGGATGGCCAAGAATCTGCCCGGTTTCTTCCCACAACTCGCGAATTGCAGCGGCGGCAAGAGCTGCCGGAGGCAGCGCACTTTCGCTGGCGAGGCAGGTTTCATCCAAGGCATCCAGCGGTGTGACAGTCACAGCGCCATCATTGGGATCAACAGCGCCACCGGGGAACACAAATTTGCCAGGCATAAATGCAGCGCTTGCACCGCGTTGTCCCATCAGAACCCTTGGGATGGTGCTGGCATCGCGCAGAACGATAATCGTCGCGGCATCTCTGATCGCTGATTTGTCGATGGATCGTTCCTTAGCCGTTGTGGCCGAACCCATGCATCCGGCGCGCCCATTGAATGGCCACAACCATGCCCTTCATCCGCGGCAGAAGATAGAGCGAGAGTGCAATCGCACCCAGTGATATTGAGGTCGCCATCACCCATGGTTCAGGCCGGAAATAGACCCACATGAAGTGGATCACAAAGCCGATGATATGGCCCACCAGCAGGATTGTCAGATAGGCCGGGCCATCATCGGCGCGATGGTGATGCAGCTCTTCGCCGCAATTGGGGCAGGTGTCTGCGACTTTCAGGTATCTGCTGAACAATGCCCCTTCGCCACATTTGGGGCATTTGCAGCGCAAGCCCCGCCATATGGCAGGCTTAGTGGGGCGGTCGTTCATTTGAAAATCTGCGTCGGACATGCGGCTACTCCATCCATTGATCCCCACATGAACCATTGCCGCCGTTTTGGGAAGGGGGTGCGCGGAAGTGCAGCTATGCGATTTTTTTGAAAAAGTTGCGACGGAACCTGCGCGGGGGCCCGTTGAAGAGGGGTCAGCAGCGCAGAAACGCTGCGATTAACTGAGCAAAGGAAACGACAATGAAAACCAAAATTTTGATGGCAGCCCTTCTTTCAGGCCTCGTGATGACTGCAGGAGCAGTCCAAGCGCAAGAACAGCGTGAGCGCCCTGATTTTTCAACACTTGACCTGAATGGCGACGGTGCCGTGACGCTGGAAGAGATGCAGGCGCAAGGCGAGGCACGCTTTGCCGAACAGGATGCAAACGGCGATGGCGCTTTGTCCGCAGACGAATTGTCTGCACGGGCCGCTGATCGTGCGGCAACCATGATCGAACGTTTTGACGACAATGGCGATGGCCTATTGCAGTTGGACGAAATGCCAACGCGCGATGAACGCCGACAGGCGCGCATGTTCGATCGTGTTGATGCGGATGAGGATGGCACAATCTCGGCTGAAGAGTTCGAGGCGGCCCAGGAACGCATGGAGGAACGCCGCGATGGGCGCCGTGGTCCAGGCAACAAAGGCCGGGGCTAAGGTGCGGTTGGCAGGGGGCGCCTCATCCCCCTGCCAATTGCCATGCAGGCAGAACTTGGCTAGCACCTTTGCAAATGAACGCATCGCCAGATCCTTTTGCAGGCGCCCCGGACGAGGCGCTGCTGGTCGCATACGCCAACGGCGATGGGCAGGCGGCTGCAGTTTTGACAGCGCGGCTTTTGCCGCGTGCGCTGGCACAAGCCACACGGATGCTGGGCAACCAGACCGAGGCAGAGGATGCCGCACAAGACGCAATGATGCGCCTGTGGAAGATCGCCCCAGACTGGCGGCAAGGCGAAGCGCAGGTCAGCACGTGGTTATACCGTGTCGTGGCGAACATATGCACCGACCAGTTGCGCAAACGCCGAGGTGTGTCGCTGGATCAGGTGGCCGAGCCCTTGGACGCAACACCCAGCGTGGCAGCCCAGATGCAAACGCAGGCGCGTATGACAGCCCTATCAGAGGCTTTGGCGCAATTGCCCGAAAGGCAAGCGCAGGCGGTATCGCTGCGCCATCTTGAGGGGTTAGCAAACCCTGAGATTGCGCAAATCATGGACATCAGCGTGCGGTCCGTGGAAAGTCTAACAGCACGCGGGAAACGGGCCCTTGTCGATATCATGGCAGGGCGGAAGGCAGAACTGGGGTATGGTGATGACGAACCCGAATGATGACATGCTAGATGATCTTTTCGCGACGGCGCGTGCCGCTGCACCTGCGCCCAGCGATGACTTGACGGCGCGTGTGCTGGCCGATGCCGAAGCGGTGCAACCGCAACCCGCAACAACGACTGCGGTTATGCCGGGGCTGTGGTCCCGTATGCTGGACGCAATCGGCGGTTGGCCCGCTGTCAGCGGATTGGCTGCCGCGACTGTCGCAGGTATCTGGGTTGGTGTGGCCCCGCCATCTTCTGTTGAAGATATGACTGCAACATTTATTGGTGATGAAGTCAGCGTCAGCCTGTTTTCCACCGATCTGTTGTTTGATGAAGGAGCCTGGTCTGATGGCTGAAAAACCAATGCCAACAGCCCGCCCCAGCCGTTTGTGGCGTATCGTGCTGGTTGTGTCACTGGCACTTAATCTGGCTGTCGTTGGCGTGGTTGTGGGTTCTGTTGTGTCGGGCCGTGCCGGTGACGGGCCGCCACGCAGCTTTGATCTGGGGATCGGGCCAATCGCACGTGCGCTTGAACCGCAAGAAAAGCGCGCCGTGAGCCGCAGCCTGCGGCAAGATCGCAGCCTGCGTAATCTGGATTTCCGGGGCCGTGTAAACGATATGGTCACGGCATTGCGGGCAGAGCCCTTTGATGCCGACGCTTTGCGCGCCTTGATGGCTGATCAGGCGGCAGCTGTGTCAGATATCCAGACCAAAGCGCAGGATGCAACGTTAGAGTTGATTGTTGCGATGACACCGGAACGCAGGCGCGCTTTCGCAGATCAGGTCGCCGAAGAATTATCGCGGGTCAGACCGCCACGATCGCGCAATTCAGGCGGCTGACTTGCTCATTGCGACCTGATCGCGCCCCGCTGATTTGGCGGCGTAAAGTGCCTTATCGGCCTGATCGCAAATCTTGTTGATGGCCCCTTTTTCAGGCTGCGTCTGGCCGCTGACAGCAACACCGATAGACACTGTAACCTTGATGTCGGGCAGATCATCGCCCAATGCAAAGGGCATGGTATTGACCAGCGCGCGCAGCCGGTCTGCTGCCAGGCGCGCATCGGTGACTGATGTACCGGGCATAGCCACCAGAAACTCTTCCCCGCCCATGCGGGCGACCAGATCAATGGCGCGCAGGTTTTCGCGCAGCCGGTCGGCCAGTGCTATCAATACCTGATCGCCAGCGGCATGGCCGTGGGTGTCGTTTACGGCTTTGAAGTGATCAATATCAATCATCATCACCGCCAGTTCACGCCCCGATTTGCGCGATTGTTCCGCCAGACGCGCCAGATGCGGGTCCACATAGCGGCGATTGAACAGGCCTGTCAGCGGATCGGTCACAGCGGCATTCAGCCCGCTGCGCAGCGTATCGCGCAATTTGTCCTGTTTACGTTTGCGTGTGATCAGACGTTTGGCGCGCAGGGTGATTTCCGCCCCATCAGCCGTATGCGGGACAACATCATCCGCGCCCAGATCAAAAAACATCGCGGCGATTTCCGGCCTGTTTGCGGGGGCCACGATCAGCTGCATGGCCAATCGTGTTTGCGCCCTTGCGCGCAGATCAGACACCAATCCAAATATCCCGCCTTGCACAGTGTCTGCATCGCTGGCGTCGATCACGAACAGATCGTGCCTGCCTGGTGTTTCTTGTGACAACAGCACATCGCAGGGGTTCAAACTATGCACAGCACTGCGTAACCCTTTGTGCAGCCCTGCAGCCAACCCATCACTTTTTGAGCCATTGGCGGCCAGTACGGCCACATTCGCGACGCCCTCAAACTCGTTCTTGCTTTCCTCGAACCCCAATGCCCGGCTGGTCCCTTCGCGCAGTTGCAGCTCTTCCCGGGTGCTATGCACCCGTAGCATGCTACGAATACGCGCCAGCAAAAGCGCATCATTTACCGGGTAAGGCAGCACCTCATCCGCGCCTGCATCGAGGGCTGCAAATCTGGCGCGCGAGGTGTCTGTCACCCCCACCGCGATGATCGAGATGGCTGCCGTTTCGGGGGTGCTGCGTAATTCATGGCACAGGCTATGCTGGTCTTCGACTGAATCGAACAAATTCATCAAGATCAGGTCCGGTCGGTTCTGGGCGATGATCCGCAGCGCGTCATCCTTGTTGGCACATGCATCCACGGCGAACTGTGCCGCCAACATTTTCACTTTCAACACGATCCTGTTTGTCGCAACAGTGTCTATGATCAATATGCGCCCTGGCATTATCCGCACCCATTTTGAGGCCACTGGCCCGATTCCTTGGAACGAGGGTCCTCAATATTGGTTAAGAAACGGTTTCCAGTTTGGTAAGGAAGGTAAATGCAACAAGAACAGGCCGAGGTGATTGCCCTGCAAGGGCTGGCATGGCTGGCTGGCAACGATGAGTTATGCCCGATCTTTCTGGGTGCATCAGGCGGGTCGGTGGATGATCTGCGTACACGGGCCACTGATCCGGCGTTTCAGGCGGCGGTTTTAGAGTTCATCACGATGGATGACGCCTGGGTTGTATCCTTTTGCGATAGCATTGGCTTGGGCTATGACCAGCCCCTGCGCGCCCGCTACGCATTGCCGGGGTCGGAAAGCGTGCATTGGACCTAGAGGTCGATTTCAAGCCTGCCATTTGGTTTTGCCGCCCGGCTTTGGCACAGGATGATTTCGGTTTCGCGCTGCGCCTTGGATAGCACAAAATCGCGATGCTCAACCGCGCCCGCCCGTAATCCGCATTTACACACGCCGCACAGCCCGTCCGCGCATTTCACATCAACATGAATGCCCGCCGCGATCAGCGCGTCTGATGCGGTTTCTTCGGTTTTGACCGGCACTTCGCGGCCATCGTTCAGGACCAAGGTAAATGGGTGGTTTTCATACTCCGGCTGCTCTGGCACCGCGAAATATTCCAGGTGCCGCGCGTCATCGGGAAAACCATTCGCGGCGGCTGCATCCATGACAGCAGTCATATAAGGACCCGGTCCGCAGCAGTAGATATGGGCGTTGGGGCGATACTGCGTCACTTCTGCCAGATCAGCGCGCGTGCCTTCCTCCGAGATATGCAATCGCACTTTGTCGGCCCAAGGCACCTGGCGAAGATCATCAAGAAAACCAGCATCACCGCGGCGGCGCATGCTGTAGTGCAGGGCGAAATCGGCGCCGATGGCATGCAGCCGATGCGCCATTGCAATCATCGGCGTAATCCCGATGCCACCACCCATCAGCAGCGTCATTGAGGCTTTTTCGACCAGCGGGAAATGGTTGATTGGGGGCGAGATAAAGACCCGCCGCCCTTCCTCAAAAATCCGGTGCATCAGGGCTGATCCGCCGCGCCCATCATCCTCGCGCAGCACGGCAATCTGATAGGCGCTGCGGTCCGCCGGATCACCGCTCAGCGAATATTGGCGAAAGAATTCAGGTGCCACGACCACATCAATATGCGCGCCAGCGGATGCAGGTGGCAAAGCACCACCATCGGGCCGGGCGAATTCATATTTGGTAATCGCATCGGTCATCTTTTGGGCCTTGCGGACCACCACCTCGATCACTGGGGTATCACCTGTGTCAGCGTCATAGATGTGTTCAGGCGCTTGGCCTGCTGCGCGCCGCTTGCGATGCGCATCTGCGGGGATCATAGCCTGATAGGCAGCTATGCCTGCTTCGCGATCCATTGTGGCAGGCCAAGGGTGGGGCGGTGGCGCCAGCGGGGCTGGGTAGACGGCCAATGTCTGATCTTCGAACTTCAAATCCAGATCGGTTTGCAAGCTGCGCGCGTTCACCGGATGGCGCGAAGGACGGTATGCGCCATCATCCTCCATCTCCAGATCCCACCACCATTTCTTGACCGGGTTGATCGATCCTTTTCCCAGCTTGTCATCCAATGCGGCCAGCGTTTTGGCGGCTTGCGGCACCGTCATCGCCAACTTGCGAAACGGGGCCTCTGCGAACAGACCCTCAAGGTTCCACGGGCAGGTTTTCATACACCGCCCGCACATCGCGCCGTTTTTCTGGCTGACCCGGTAAGTTGTGCATTTCTGGCTATCTGATTTCCAAATCTCATAGCCGTTGAACATCAGCTTAGGGCCAGCGGTGATGGCCCCCGACGGGCATTCGCGCGCACATTTGTTGCAAGCATCGCAGAACTTTTGCAGGCCAAAGTCGATAGGTTTGTCATGGGTCATCGGCATGTTGGTGGTCACAACGCCAGATTTGAGGCGGGGGCCAAGGAAAGGGTTCAGGATGACCTCGCCAATGCGACTGACTTCGCCCAGGCCGGAGAGCAACAGAAGCGGCGGATGCAGCACCTCTTCATCCATCACCGAATGGACGCGGGCGGTATAGCCAAGGTTGCGCAGATGCTGCGCCAAGACCCCACCCAAAAGCGAAAACCGCAGATAGGCACGCATGGATTGGGCGCATGCGATCCAGTCGTCGCCCGATGCGCCCTCCATCGTCTCATGCCCCTGATCAATGATCATCGAGATGGCGTTACCGTGGTAGGGCGTAATCGATGCGCCGCTAGTATCATGGCTGTAGTAGGCCCAGTCAGGGCAGGCCGACAGGCCGACGGCATCAACCCCAAGGAAGTAAAGCGCCGCCTTGATGTTCGCTGCGTTATTGTCCGGGCTGTCCGGGGTAGGAATCCCCACGGCCTCACCATCCTGCAACAGCACAAAAGCCCCCAGCGAGGGCCGAAAGGCATAGGCCGCAGCAGATTTGCGCACGTAGTTGCCGTTCTTCGTGGCCTCTTGCACGTGCTTGCCCATATCGCCGAACAGACCCCGCACGAACATATTTGCGCGTTTCGGTACGCGGGCCACATTGGGGCGGTCGATATAGGTGGTGGGTTCATCCACGCGCTTGAGCGTCTCAAACGGATGCGGCCCAAGGGCAAAATCGCGTTTGGCAAAAGGATCGCGGGTGCGGGCGGATTTGGCATGGGTGCCAATGCCAGTCTGATAGCTGGCAGATGGCCTTTGCCCCGGCGCAATTGGCGCGTCAGGGGTCATCGCCAGCGTGGTGGTGATCGCAGCCAAACCAAACCGTTCCCCCGTAAACGGATTGATCAGCGTACCGTCCTCGAGTGCTGCAAGGCCCGCAAGGGCCGCCAGGGCGCCCAGATGCACATCTGAAGCCGCCATCGAATGCGCCCGCGCGTCATATCCCAAAGTGCGGATATAGCTGGCCAGGGTCACGGCTGTTTCCGCCCCGCGCAGACAGGCGCGCTGGGGTAGGGCGTCTTTGATCCAATCGGTGCCTTGTTCGCCCCTTTTTGGCGCGCGCGGATGATCATAAAGAAAAACCAGAGCATGGGTATGATGGCGGCAATCCTCGGGCGGCAGCGCCATACTTTCGCGCAGGCCCGCCATGATCACATCAATCCCGGCCGCCAGCGACTTTGGCTGGATCGTGCGCAGCTTGTCAGCCAAACGATCCACATCGGGGTTCGCGATAGGGGCATCTAACCAAGCGGTCTGGTCGATCTCGCAGACACCCACCATGCTGGCGTCGCAATAATAGCCGAAGGCCTTGAGGTGGTCGCCACGTTCGGTCAGATCATCGGGGATTTTAGCAATCTCGCGTTTGACCATCCCGTCGCGCGTGGCATCCAGCATCGCCTGATAATCCTGCATCGCGTTGACGATGCTTTTGGGGTCTTGGGGTCTGCGGAACGACAGGCCCTGCATGGGGGGCAAGCCGGACAGATCAAGCGCCTTGACCCGGCGCAGGCTTTCCAAAGGAAAGGGCCCAAAATGCACAGGCCGGTTGGCATAAGATCGAAATTTCAACATGTTAATTGACATCGTCTTGCGCGCAGGGTCCGGTGTCAATGCAGCAAAGGGTGACAGGCGCGTGATCAAAGGCATCATTTTCGACAAGGACGGGACGTTGTTTGATTTCAATGCCACCTGGGGGGCGTGGACCCGCGGGATGCTAGAGGCCGAAACAGGGGGTGATCCGGTCTTGTTTGACAGGCTGGCCGATGCGCTGGGCTATGATGTGGAAACAGCAAGCTTTCGACCAGAAAGCATGGTCATCGCCTCAACAGCGGGGGAGTTGGCGGCGATGATTCAATCGGTTTTGCCGGGGTTGGAGACAGATGCGCTCTTGTCCCGTATGAACGCAGCGGCGGCAGAGGTGGCACAGATTGAGGCGGTGCCGTTGCGGGACTATTTTACCCAGCTGCGCCGCTTGGGTTTGCGCCTTGGTATCGCGACAAATGATGCAGAGGCCCCAGCCCGCGCGCATCTGGACCGCGCCGGTGTCACGCAGCAGTTTGATTTCATCGCAGGTTACGACAGTGGCCATGGCGGCAAACCCGCGCCGGGGCAGTTGAATGCCTTTTGTGCGCAGACTGGGCTGCAGCCCGCGCAATGCCTGATGGTTGGTGACAGCACCCATGATCTGCACGCAGGGCAGGCGGCGGGCATGCGGACCGTGGGCGTTCTGACCGGACCTGCCCCCATGGCGGAGCTTGCACCATTTGCTGATGTTGTGTTGCCAGATATCGGGGCCATTCCTGCATGGCTCAAATCAGAAAATCTGTTGGCGCTCTAATTCCGACACCATCTGTCGGTTTCCCGTCATCGCTTGACGCCTGCCTTTGCAATGCTTGCCTCCAGATAGCAAAGGACCCATCCATGGCAGATGCAAGCAAACCACGGCGGCGCGGCGGCGGACGGGCTGGGGCGGCCAACAGGCGCGGGACCGCCACGATTGAGCAGATGTCATGGCGCTTGCCCATCAATACCGACCGCCCGACAGAGCCCTTGGATGAAGAGGGCGTGCAGGCCATTCACGATGGGGCGATGCGTATCCTAGAGGATATCGGGATCGAGTTCCTGAATGAAGAGGCGCTCGCGCTGTTCAATGAAGCCGGTTGCACGGTGAATGGCACCAATGTGCGCATGGGCCGGGACTGGGTGATGGAAATGTTGGGGCATGCGCCTGCGCAATTTGACATCACGCCACGCAACCCGGACAGAAAAATTACCATTGGCGGGAAGCATATTCTGTTTGGTAACGTCTCATCCCCGCCCAATTACTTTGACCTTGAGATCGGCAAAAAGGTTTCCGGCAGCCGCGAGCAATGCGCCAATCTGTTGCGGCTGACGCAGTATTTCAATTGCATCCACTTTGCGGGCGGCTATCCGGTGGAACCGGTCGACGTCCATGCCTCGGTCCGGCATTTGGACGTGGTCTACGACAAGATGACCCTGACCGACAAAGTGGCCCATGCCTATTCACTGGGCAAAGAGCGGGTCGAAGATGTGATGGAGATGGTCAAGATTGCCGGCGGTTTGAGCGAAGAGGAATTCGCATCCAAGCCGCATATGTACACCAACATCAACTCGACCTCACCGCTCAAGCACGATGTGCCCATGATCGACGGCTGCCTGCGCTGCGTGCGGCGGGGGCAGGCAGTGATTGTGACGCCCTTCACCTTGGCAGGGGCAATGGCGCCTGTGACGATGACTGGGGCCGTAACGCTTTCAATTGCCGAGGCGATCAGCGCGATTGCGCTGTTCCAATACGTGCGCCCCGGCGCGCCCTGCGTGATTGGGACCTTTACCAGCAATGTAGATATGAAGTCGGGTGCCCCTGCGTTTGGGACACCGGAATATATGCGGGCAACGCAGATCACCGGGCAGATGGCGCGGTTCTATGGTTTGCCGATGCGTGCCTCCGGCGTCTGCGCGGCCAATGTGCCCGATGGGCAGGCGATGTGGGAGACATCGAATTCGCTGTGGTCTGCTGTGCAGTCAGGGACCAATGTGGTCTATCACGCGGCGGGTTGGCTCGAGGGAGGGCTGGTGGCCAGCCCCGAGAAATTCATCATGGACTGCGAGGTCCTGCAGATGATCCAGCGGTATATGGAACCGCAGATCGTGGCGACATCGCCCGATGATATCGCGATTGATGCGATCAAAGAGGTGGGTCCAAACGGCCATTTCTTTGGGATCGGGCATACGCAAGAGCGCTATGAAGACGCCTTTTATCAGCCCTTCGTGTCGGATTGGCGGAATTTTGAGGCTTGGGAGGCCGCTGGCGGGATCTGGACGGCGGAACGGGCGCATCGGACCTTCAAGGATATTATCGCGCAGTTCGAAGCGCCGCCGATGGATGTAGCCATCAAGGAAGAGCTGGGGGCCTTCGTCGACCGGCGCAAGGCGGAAGGTGGGGCGCCGACGGACTTTTAATGTAAGGTGGATCATGATCCACCTTACGTCTGGCGCATGCGGTGTGTCTGTCCTTCGTTTCCCCCTTGGAAACAGTTCGTTGTCAGTTGAACCTATTCGGCATGTAATTGCCGCTGGTGTGCCGTGGCTGTGCCTTAGCGTTGCCCAGATCATTTGCGAACACTACCTTGATAGTACTCACGACGGGACAGATTGAATGAAACGCTTCGCAAGCCTCGCGGCCGCCATGGCCCTTTCTTTTTTTGGAACCACTGCTGCTGCGGCCTGTGTCGCCCCTGCAAATGTTCATCAACTTGCCACTGAAATCGCGGCTGGTTTGAACCAAAGCCGCCGCGCGAATGGTGAAGCACCCCTGCGGTTCAACCGCCGTCTGGGCCAGGCCGCGATGGTGCATGCCTGTGACATGGGCCTGAACAACTTCTTCGATCACCGCGGAACAGACGGGTCACGCCCGCAATCGCGCGTACAGGCCGCAGGCTATGACGATTGCATCGTGGCTGAGAACCTGGCCTGGGGTTACCCCCGGTCCGAGCAGATCGTGAACGGTTGGCTGAATTCCCCCGGTCACCGCCGCAACATGCTGCACCCACGGATCGAAGAATTCGGCATCGGCATAAGCCAAACGGCGAAAGGCCCGTACTGGGTGCTTGTTGTCGGCAAACAGTGCTAGGCTAGAGGTCCATCCAAATCGTTACAGGTCCATCATTGGTCAGGCTGACAGCCATGTCAGCCCCAAATGATCCCGTGGCTGTTGGAATGCCTAAGTCAGACATATCCTTGATGAATTGCTCATAAAGCGCGCGTCCCACATCCGGCTTGGCTGCAGTTGAAAACCCGGGTCTGTTGCCGCGCGATGTATCTGCGGCCAATGTGAACTGGCTGACAATGAGGGCCGCACCGCCGATATCGACCAGCGATTTGTTCATTTTACCTGCCTCATCGGTAAAGATACGTAGCTTGCTGATCTTCGCGGCCAGCACCTTGGAGTGCTCCGGCTCGTCACCTTCCATCGCGCAAACAAGGATCAACAGTCCTATGCCAATCTCGCCAATCACCGCGCCATCGACCCGGACGGATGCATCAGTGACGCGTTGGATCAGCGCCCTCACAGCTCTGACGTCCAAGGCGGATTTGCACCAGCGCGGCTGACGGTGATAGCCGCAACTTTTGCACCAAAGGCGGCGGCGGCGCGCAGCTCCGCCTCACCCGCTTGCTTGATTGCCGATTTCGTCAGATGCCCGCTTTTGTGCAGCTGTGCCAGAAAGCCCGCGCTGAAGGTATCGCCGGCACCAACGGTATCCACGACCTTTGCCTTTACCGCTGCAACGTAAAAGGTGCCTTTGGCGGTGACAATGCTGACCCCATCGCCACCACGCGTCAGCAGGATCACTTGCGCGCCAGTACTGGCCAGCAGCGCCTCTGCATCCGTGTTGCCAGTGATCCATTCCAGATCTTCGTCTGAGGTTTTGATGATATCCGCCGCCCCCATCATGCGGGTCAGCCGCGCGCGATAGGCGGCTTCATCTGTGATAAAGGATGGGCGGATATTGGGGTCAATCATCGTCAGGCGATTTGGGGCCTCGCGCAGCATCATCGCCTCATAGGCCGCACCGCAGGGTTCAACGACCAGGCTGATACCACCAAAGAACAGCGCGTCAGCGTCGGTTTCGGGCAGATCGCTTTCCGACAGCATACGCCCTGCGGTGTTTTCATCATAGAAAGCATAAGATGCATGACCGTCCGTCAGTGTCACAAAGGCCAGCGTTGTTGGCCGGTCAGCGGTGGCCGCCGGGCTGCTATCCACATTTGATGCGGCCAGTTGCTCGCGCAGGATGTCGCCAAACAAATCAGATGACAGGCCAGAGAAGAACTGCACCGGCGCATCCAGCCGTCCCAAAGCGACGGCGGTGTTAAAAACCGACCCGCCCGCATGCGGCGCAAAGGCACTTTCACCCGCCGCCGTTTCACGCGGCAGCATGTCAATCAGGGCTTCACCACAGCATAGGATCATCGGGGCACCTTCCAGTTTTACTGGCTGTTAGCGATAACAAATCCAACGCCAAGCGCAAGGATAAGTCCGATGATCACCGCAAAAGCGATCTTCCATGCGGAATAGGGGCGTTCGCCCTGCACGCGACCCGTGCGCCCGTTCACGACAAAACGATAAGTCTGCCCACGGTATTTATAGGCGGCCAACCAGACGGGAAGAAGGACATGTTTGAAGGTCACGTCACGCACATCGGTATCAACGGAATGCACCCGCTGCGCATCACCGCCGATATCATATTTCACATCGCGGTGGATCATCCGGTCCATATAGGCGCGCGCTTCGGTAAACCCGTCGGCCAATTCAACCTGATACCCTTCGGCCCGGAACCCGGCGAGGTATTCAGGGTTATAGGGCTCCAACGCCGATAAATCCCAAGGCTCTAACCCATCGGTATATCTTTTTGGCAGTGACCGTGAGGCCAGCACCAATACGTCATCAAAAAACCGTGCGACTCGGCCTGATGCAGGCCGCCAGCGGGTTTTGCGCACGCGGACCTGACGGCGCTTGCCGTCGCGGACAACCGTTTTGGTTTCATAGTAATGCGTGCCGCGCTGTCCGCTGTAGCGGCTTTTGGTATCGGCATCGAAGGTCCAATAGGGCACATAGATCCCGTTCATTTTACGCCCCTTGCGGGCATAGTCGGTCAGCCCGTTGGGGGCAAACCACAGGCTGCCCAGCCAACCGACCAGCGCATTGCGCGCTTGCGCCTCTTCCAGCGCAAAAGGCAACAGCCCACGCGGCTTGATATGGCGATGCGTGCCGGTGTCGGTGACAACGGGGGTTGCACAAAAGGGGCATTCGGCGGCGTGGATATCGGGGTCGAACTCGGTCTGCGCGCCGCAATTGGGGCAGGCGTTGACGCGGGTTTCCTCGATATCCTCATCGGCCAGCCGTTCTTGCACGGCACGTTGAAAATCCAGCTCGACAATGCTGCCTTTCCAAGGCCCCGCGCTTTCAATGGCCTGCACATTACCGCAGTGATCACAGGTCAGCTGATGATCACCCGGATCAAACCGCAGATCCGACCCGCAGGCGTCGCAGGGAAAGCGGTGGTCGTTCTGGGAAAGGTCGCCGTCAGCCATGTTACAGTATCTTATGCATAAACCGCGGCATCATCACCCGCAGCGCCCCGTCAAACAGCACGTTGTGGCGCCAGAAATGAAAAAGCCCATGCAGGGTACCAGCCGATAGTAAAACTAAAAGTGCCACCCAACCGGTGTCATGCGGCAACCATCCGATGAGAGCTGCTGCATTCAGCGCGACCGTGACCGCTAGAGCCCCATACATCCCACGATGCATCCATGGATAGGCCGCACGCAGCGTGCCCGTCAGCTTGGGCCCCGGTTTGCACATCATACCCTTGATCAGCGCCATCCCGACCCAGATGCCCCCACCAATCACAAAGGTCCAGCGGACCCAAGCCTCTGACGTGCCGCCTTTGACCATGACCAGCACCAGCATCAGCGTTGACCAATGCAACAGAATTGTCAGCCTGCGGCGCGTCATGCCCAAGATCAACTTCCCGGCGGTGGGGGTGGCATCACAGTAAAGAGTTGGGCAAGTTCCATCACCTCGCCGGCCTCTTTCCAACCGTCCTGTCCTTGAGTCCAGACCATGCTGTCGCGCGTCAACGTGCCTTCGGTCACCATTCGGCCCATCGCAGCTTTGGAGAAGGGGCCGGTGACTTCGCCGTCTTTGGCGACATGCCAGACATGTTCAACAGGCGGTGGCGGAGGGGGCGGTGCCGCTTGTTGCTGACCCCATGGACCGGGGTTCATCATCATATTCCCCATCGCCATGCCCATGCCAGCGCCCAGCCCGGCAGCCATACCACCGCCCGCAGGGTTATCCGCGGCGGACGTCATGGCCTCGGCGGCGGAATACTGTGTGAATTTACCCAGATCGCCTGCGAGACCCATGGATGTGCGCTTGTCCAGCGCCTCTTCCACAGCAGGGGGTAGGCTGATGTTTTCGATGTAAAGTTCGGGGATCGTTAGCCCGTATTGCTTCATGGTGGGATCAATGGCCGAGGCGATCAGCTTGCCCAGATCGGCAGTGTTGGCCGCCATATCCAGCACCGGAATACCGGATTGCGCAATCACGCGGCTGAACTCCTGCACGATGATGTTGCGGATCTGATAGCTGATCTCATCCATCGTAAATTCACCATCGGTTCCCACAATCTCGCGCAAGAACACGGCAGGATCAGCAACTTTGACCGTATAGGTGCCAAAGGCGCGCAGGCGCGTTGGCCCGAATTCGGGATCACGCAGCATGATCGGGTTCTTGGTGCCCCATTTCAGGTCCGAGAAACGGGTTGTATTGACGTAGTAAATCTCGGACTTGAACGGGCTTTGGAAACCATGATCCCAATGTTGCAGGGTCGTCATGATCGGCATGTTGTTGGTTTCTAGCATATAGAGGCCGGGGGTGAAGACATCGGCCAGCTGCCCCTCATGCACGAACACTGCCGCTTGCCCCTCACGCACTGTCAGCTTGGCGCCGTATTTGATCTCATGGCCCTCACGCTCAAACCGCCAGACCATCGTGTCGCGGGTCTTGTCAGTCCAATGGATGACGTCGATGAATTCACCGGTCAGAAAATCGAAAATGCCCATCATATGGCCTCCGTGGTTCAATCAGTCGGGATGCGGGGGGGCATCCGGTTAGCTTTGTCCTGGCGCAAGATATTCGCGCGCGATCTGGCGTGCAATCGGGGCTGCAATCGCCGGGTCCATCCCGGTCTGCAAGCGCGCGTCGTAAAGCATGCGTAACAGGAGTTCATCATGCGTGGTCAGCAGCGCGAATTCGTCGTCATCATTGAAGATCGAAGGGCGCGCGCCGGG
>JBCAZI010000040.1:0-29603 GCA_038533095.1 Pseudomonadota bacterium | reverse complement strand
CGTCATCATTGATCGTACCATCGGCGATCTTACCCGCGTACCAGTCGCGCGGCATCGTCACGGGCGTGCCCGCAACCCGGCCCAGCAGCGCCGCAACCTGCGGCAGGCTTTGTTCGGTTTGACCCAGGAAAGGGTTTACTGCAACCGAAGATGACAAGGGCCAAAGCGGTGGGATGGCGCGGCCTGCGGCCTCTGCCTTGGCGATCACGTCCAGTTCTGCGCCAGAATAGCCTGCGTCTGTTTCCACCTTCATGATACCGCTCCTTTGTTGGATGTGGTCCGCTTCCAACCGCCAAGGATGCGGTCAGACACGGCATTTATGTAAAGCCCGTTTGATAGGTGCACCCGTAGACCCTGCGCTGCCGGGTGATAGGACCACAACGGCAAAGTGGCTTGTGCAAGGGCCACCAGGCCAAAACTGATCAGAGCCAAAAGGATCAACGCCCACTCCAGCGCGCCCGCCTGTGGTGTTGCAGGCAAAGTGCCTGCAGTAAGCCACTCGGATGCGCGCTGCAGCACCAGATAGCTGAGCGTAACAGTGGTTGCATAAACCGCCGTGCGTTGTGTCAGCGCCTTGGGTGCCTCATCCGCGAAACCTTGGGCTAGCAGATAGGCTACGCCAAAGATCAGGATCGCACCAAGGGCCACTGCCTGCGGGGATTTGCCGCCAAAGTCAAAACCCAGACCCAAGGTCGCGTAGACAACCCCATAGATACCAATCGCCACCAGAAAGGCCCGGGAAACAGCGCCAAGGTTCGGCACGGCAACAGGGCCGGGTCTGCGAATAGCGGCCACATTTTGCACCGCATTACCGGCCGATAGGAACGCATGCGCCTTATATAGCGAATGCGCCACGATGTGCAGCAATGCCAGTGGGAACAAGGCCAAACCACATTGCAGGATCATGAAACCCATTTGGGCGATCGTTGACCATGCCAATGACGCTTTCACAGTCGGCTGGGTCAGCATCACAAGACCACCAAAAAGTGCTGTGAAGCCACCAATGATGACAAGCAACGCCAAGACCAGCGGCGATAGTAGCATTACATCGGCAAAACGGATCAGCGCAAAGCCACCTGCGTTGACCACGCCAGCGTGCAACAGGGCTGACACAGGCGTTGGTGCCTCCATCACTTCGGTCAGCCAACCATGGGTTGGAAATTGCGCCGACTTCAGGACGGCAGCCAAGGCGATCAAAGCCGCAGCAGCGACCGCCAAGCCACCACCAAAACCTTCCCCTGCTTGGGCCAGGATGGTCGAGATTTGGGTAGTACCATAGGCCAAGGCCAACAGAATTGCCGCACCGATGACTGCCGCATCGCCGACCCGCGCGATGACGAATTTCTTATGGGCTGCCCGCTGTGCCGCGACCCGCTCTGGATAAAACAGCAAAAGCTTATGCAGACACATGCTGGTCGCGATCCACGCGCCGACAAATTGAACGACATTCCCTGATTGGATGAGCAATAGAACGGCAGAGAGCGTGGTAAGCAGCCAAAACGTAAAGACATCCTGGCGGTCTTCTCCATCAAGATAGGTCCGTGCGTAGCGCACCACGACCCAGCCAATGAAGGTGACCAGCAAAAGCATCACAACGCTGACAATATCCAGCCGCGCCGACAGCCCGATACCAAAGAGGCCAATCAAAAAGCTGTCCCCGCTGCCGTTTACCGCCAATGAAATGGCAGACAAAAGCGCAACAACGATGGCGCCCAATGTGGCCTGTTCGGCCATCAATGCGCCCTTCTGTGCCGAAACGCCTTCCATAAGGCGGGGCGCAAAGGCAGCAGCCAGCAAGATTAGCGGGGCCAAAAGAGGTAAAGCGTTGAACAACATGCGCAGTCTCCATCACGAGAATGATTTCACGACCAGATAGGGCAGACCCTTCAAGATAAAAAATACATTGTTTGCAAGTTATCATTCACTTATATCGAACGATATGGGAGACATGAACTACAACCACCTGCGCTACTTCTGGGCCGTCGCCCATGACGGCAACCTGACGCGGACAGCAGGCAAGTTGAACCTGTCGCAATCAGCGCTTTCGGTCCAAATCCGCAAGCTAGAGGACCGTTTGGGGCATGCCCTGTTTGAACGGCGCGGACGACAATTGCACCTGACCGAGGCGGGGCGCATCACGCTGGATTATGCGGATACGATCTTTGATGCGGGTAAGGACTTGCTGGGCACACTCAGCCAACAAGGGCGCCCAAGGCAAGTGCTGCGTGTGGGCGCACTGGCCACGCTGTCGCGCAACTTTCAGATCGAATTTTTGCGGCCTTTGTTGGGGCAGCCTGATGTGGAACTCGTGCTGCGCTCCAGCACGCTGGTTGAACTGATGCAAAGCCTGGAAACGCTCAGCCTCGACGTGGTTCTGACAAACCGGGAACTGGCACATGACGCGATGTCGAATTTCATCTCGCAGCCAATCTCGGACCAGCCGGTCAGCTTGATAGGCACCCCGGCACGCCTGCCGGTTGATGCTTCACTGACAGAACTACTGACCCACAACCCAATCATCGTCCCCACAGAAGACAGCCCTGTGCGCGCCGGGTTTGACCGGCTTTGTACACGCGAAGGCATCACACCTACGCTGGCAGCAGAGGTCGATGACGTGGCCATGATGCGTCTGCTGGCGCGCGAAGACATCGGTTTGGGCGTTCTGCCACCCATTGCGGTACAGAATGAACTGCAATCAGGGATGTTGATTGAGGCAAAACACCAGATGGGTCTTAACGAAAGCTTTTACGCGGTCACCGTCACGCGAAAGTTCCCCAACCCTTTGCTGGGTAGGCTTCTAGACAGCGCGCAGTAGATCACCTGTTTATTATTACCTGCGCCCTACCGCTGCCCAAACGCATACCTTATGGCTGACCGGGGGCAGGCAACGGGACAGCAGATGCATAAAAGAACATTGATTGTTGGCGGCGGGCTGTCGGGGCTGTCACTGGCCTATCGCCTACAGCAGGCCGGACGGGATTTTCACCTTGTCGAAGCGCGGGCGCGCCTTGGCGGGCGGATCAAATCCTTGGATGTGAATGGGGTCAAATGCGACCTTGGCCCATCCTGGGTCTGGCCGGGCCAACATCGGGTTGCAGCAATTGCGCGGGAACTGGGCTTGCAGCTTTTCGACCAATGGAGCACGGGTGATCAGCTTTTCGAGCACCCTGGCGCAGAGGTACAGCGCAACGCAGGCTTTATGTCTATGGCAGGGTCTTTGCGGATTGCAGGTGGGACCTCCGCCCTGACCGATGCACTTGCAACCCAGCTTGATCCAGCAAAGGTGCAAACCGGTTGCGCGGTGCGGGCAATTGAGAATGAGTCTGTCGCCCATTTGACGGATGGGCAAACCATCACGGCAGATCGGATCGTCCTTTGCATGCCGCCACGACTGGCCGCAAAACTCACAATCACACCCGCGCTACCGCAAGCGGCGCAGTCGGCCTTGCAAAGCATTCCCACATGGATGGGCGCGCATGCCAAATTTGTGGCTGCTTACTCTACCCCGTTCTGGCGCAGCATCGGTCTGTCGGGTGATGCCAGCAGCCGCCGTGGGCCAATGGTCGAAATCCATGACGCAAGCCCGGATGACGGCGCGATCGGTGCGCTTTTTGGCTTTATTGGGATCCCGGCGGCGCAGCGCGCGCAACTGGGTGACACGCTTGAAGAGGCGGCGATGGACCAACTGGTCAATCTCTTCGGACCACAGGCTGGCACACCCATTGCCACGAAACTGGAAGATTGGTCCCAAGATCCCTTAACGGCCACGCCGGCCGACGCCACAACACCACCGGGCCATCCACCCTATAAGATGCCACAGGCCGTTCAAGAGATCTCGAACAAGAAGCTGCTTTTCGCAATGACCGAAATGGCACCCGACAATGGCGGGCTGATTGAAGGGGCGCTGGCCGCCGCGGAGCATGCGGCGACACAGATTTTGGGCGCGTAGACTATTCCGCAGGAACCAGACCAGGCCCTGTTTCAAACCGTTTGGCGCGACGCTCGCCCAACATCAGCATGGCGGGTGTCACCAATAGGGTGAGCACGGTTGCAAAGATCAAACCACCGGCAATCGCACTGGACAATTCGGTCCACCATTGGGTCGACGGCGCGCCATAGACGATCTCTCGGGTGAAGAAGTTGATGTTCAGGCCAATCACCATCGGCATCAAACCCAGCGCCGTCGTGACCGAGGTCAGAACGACAGGCCGCAAACGTTGCGCACCCGTGCGCAAAGCGGCCTCCAACGACGACAACCCCTGCGCTTTGAGCTGATTGAACGTATCGATCAAGACAATGTTGTTGTTCACAACAATCCCGGCCAGCGCGATCACACCGATCCCACCCATCACAACACCAAAGGGACGCCCTGTGATCATCAGACCCAGCAAGACGCCCGCGATGGAAAATACAATCGCTGACATGACGATAAAGGCCTGCCAAAAGCTGTTGAACTGCGTCAACAGGATCACGAACATCAGGCCAATCGCAGCCAGAAAGGCGCCAATCAGGAAGGTCATGGATTCTTCCTGGTCCTCGGCCTCGCCACCGAATGCGACGCGCACGTTGCCGGGCAGATCAAGGGCCTCGATCGCATTTTGCAGCGCCACAGTCTGATCATTGGCCAGTACACCGGGGGCCACATCGGCCGAGATCGTGATGACACGTTCCTGATCAATCCGGGTGATCACCCCACTGCGGGGTGCGGGTGAAAAGGACACAAAGTTCGAAATCGGCACAAGGCCAGCATCCGTGGGCACGCGCAGCGCCTCAAGCTCGGCCAATGTGCGATCGCCCGCTGGGAAGCGCACCACGATATCGACTTCGCCGTCGCCATCTTCTGGACGGAAATCCGCAACCGTGATGCCCTGCGTCAGCAACTGTACCGCCTGGCCCAGCAAAGCCACACTGGCGCCGCTACGCGCGGCCTCTGACCGGTCAACGGCGATTTGCCATTCCACACCGGGGCTGGGGCGGGTATCGACCACATCAATAAAGCCGCCAATGCGGGTCATTTCTTTCAAAATCAGGTCAACCGCAGCTTCTTGGTTATCGCTGTTGTTGCCGATCACCTCCAGATTGATGGGTTTCCCACCTCCGGGCCCACCTGAGTCGGTCTGCACCTGCACGTCGATGCCGGGGATTTGGGCCATATCGGCGCGGATATCTTCTGCAATCAGGCTCACGGTCCGGCGCGTGTCCCAATCGGCCAGCTCAAGCTGGATGGCGCCGATCACATCCGTTCCATCATTCCCACCGCCCGAGCGGGCATAGACGCTTGCGATTTCGTCATAGGCGGCAAGGCGCGCTTCAACCTGACGGACCAAAGCATCCTGTTCAAAGACGGAAAAGTTGTCTTTCGCACGGACCTCAACTTGCGCATATTCAGGTTCAACCTCGGGAAAGAAGGTCAGACCATTGCCAAGGCTGCCATAGGCCACGAAAGACGCCACCAGCGCCATCATAGCGAAACTCAGCGTGGTCCAAGGGCGTAGGATCGACCATTCAAGCAGGCGGACATAGCCGCCCATAAACCCGGTCATCTTGCGCGGATCGCCATGTTCGGCGGCATAAAGCTGCGCCTTGGCTTTGGCCGATTGCGCCTGCCGTTTGCCAATCAGGCCACCCATAACCGGAATAAACACCAGCGCCATGAACAGGGACGCCGCCAGCGTGAAGATCACCGTGATCGGCAGGAATTTCATAAACTCGCCCACAACGCCCGACCAGAAAAGAAGCGGAAAGAACACGCAAAGTGTGGTCGCGGTCGAGGCGATAATCGGCCATGCCATCCGTTTGGCAGCGCGGGCATAGGCCTCTTTGGGGGGTTGGCCCTCATGCAGGTAGCGGTCGGCCAGTTCTGTGGTCACAATCGCCCCATCCACCAGCATGCCAACCACAAGGATCAGAGAAAACAGGACCACGATATTCATCGTGAAGCCCATGAAATAGAGGCCCGCAACGCCCGTTAAAAAAGCACCCGGGATAGCCAGACCGACCAGCAACGACGACCGCAGGCCAAGCGCATAGACGACAACAATCATCACCAAAATGATCGCGGCAATCACATTGGCCTCCAGATCAGACAGCATCGTCTTAACCGTCTCGCTTTCATCCAGCGTATAGCGGACCTGCACGCTTTCAGGCCAATCGACCTGCCGCGCTTCAATGACGTCGCGGACCTCATCAACGGTTTCAATGATATTGGCACCGACACGTTTCTTGACCTCCAGCGCCAGCGCCGGTTGGCCATCAATGCGGGCAAAACCGGTCGGGTCCTCAAACGTGCGGCGGATCGTGGCCACATCGGCGAAAGTAACCACAGTTTGGCCGCGTACCAGCACAGGCAGTTCCATCACATCTTCGAGGTCTTCAATCAGGCCAGGGACCTTCAGCACCAGCCGGCCAGCTTCGCTTTCGATGGCACCTGCAGCAATCAGCTGGTTGTTGTTGGTGATCGAGCTGATCAGCTCAGCAAAGCTGATGTTATAGGTTTCAAAGACAGTTGGATCGATCAGCACTTCCATCAGCTCATTGCGCTTACCAGCGACATCGACCTCCAAGACACCGCTCAGCGCCTCAATGTCGTCCTGCAGGTCTTCGGCCAGCGCATTCAGCGTCCGTTCCGGCACCGGCCCGGATAGGATGACTGTCAGAATGGGAAACAGCGCCGTATTGATTTCAGTCACGATGACAGTGGCATCAGAGGGCAATTCGTCCTCGACCTTATCGGCCCCTTCGCGAACCTGATCCAATGCCTCATCCGCGTCAAACCCCGGTTCAAAATCAAGCTGTACGGCACCGCGCCCTTCGCTGGCCGTCGCGGTCATTGATTTCAGACCAGTCAGCGACGCAAACTCGGTTTCCAGCGGCCCGACCAGCACATCTTCGGAGTCCTCGGGCGAAATCCCGTCAACCGAGGCCGAGACGAAAACAATCGGGATCGGGATCTCTGGATTGCTTTCTTTCGGGATCGCGATGTAGGACATCGCGCCGACGGCCAGCAGGAACACCAGCACCAGCTGGACAACTTTGCTGCGGTTGAAGGCGGCGTCAATCAGCGCGTTCATTGCGATACATCCGCCGTTTGCGCATCCACCGCCGGACGCGGATCAACCAAATCGCCCGCGTTCACAAACCCTTGGCCCACAGTGATGATCTGCGCAGTCTCAGGCAGGCCTGTGACCCAAACACCATCCGTTTGCGCGCGCACGATAGCAATGGGCGCAAAGGCCACGGTGTTATCTTCTTGCACGGTTTTGATCCCCAGATCACCATTGGTCCCCAGCGACAGGATCGCAGGCGAGATAAGGTGACCGCGCGCTTGCCCTGTTGGGATCGCGATGCGCGCGCTAAGGCCAGCAGGCATGATGCTGTCAGGGTTATCGACTGTGACTTCTACCTGAAATGTGCGGGTTTGCTGATCAGCGTTCGCACCAATAAAGCTGACAATGCCGGGGCGTTCTTCGCCAGTGATAAAGCGCACATTCGCCATTTGATCCATTTGAATGCGCGACAAAGCCTGCTGCGGCACCTGAATAACAACCGTCAACGGGTCGTTGTCCAGCACCTCCGCCACCACGCTGCCCGCATCAACGAATTCACCTTCGTCCAACGTCATATCGTTCAGTCGTCCGGCAAAGGGTGCCCGAATGATCGAATTTTCTAACTGCTCTGTCGCCGCTGTCACAGCAGCATCTGCGGCAGCTTTGGCAGCACGGGCAGCGCTGACGCGGTCTTCTGTTGCAACACCGCGGTTTTGCAAAGCAATGGCGTTGTTCAGATCACGTGTGGCCTGATCCTGCTGGGTCTGGGCCTGCAAGAGCTGTGCTTCAATCGTCGCCGCGTCAATGCGGCCAATCTCTTGTCCTGCAGTCACCAGATCACCGCGTTTGGCAGAGACTGACATGACTTGCCCATCAATTTCGGCCTGAATATTGGTCGCACGGTCCGGCTCTGACTGGCCCTCGGCCGTCAGGACTAACTGCACATCCTGCGCTTGTGATGGCATGACGGCCACGGCAATTGCCGTTTGTGCAGGCGTGTCGACAACCTCATCCTCTGCGGCCTCGCTGGGGATGATGTAGCCACTGCCCATCCATCCAATCAGCAAAAGCGCCAAAAAACCTGACGCCCATTTTGAGCGTCCGGCCCCCTTGTCAGCTTCAAAAGTCAATTTGCCGGCCAAATCCGGTGCTAAGTCCTGTGCCATAAGGCATTCCCTCAAATAGATACCGGTGCGCAAAATATGCTTCGCACCGCCCTGAGGCGTTAGTTAAGACCTAGTTGTAAGAGTTTCTAGACAGGCAAGGTGCAATTTTCAGATGACATAAGCCACCAAAGGACAGTTGGTCGTGACATTGGCCTTGATTTAGATAGCCCGGGATCAGAACCCGGGCCATTTGACGATAGGGTATACGCTAAAGCCGCTAACCAGCGTCAGGCAGCGTAAATTCAACCCGGCGGTTCAACGCGCGACCTTCGGGGTTATCTGCGCCAGCCTCAGTGCGATTTGGGGCAATCGGGTCGGTCTCGCCCACGCCGCGCGCAATGATCGCATCAGCAGAAAACGCAGTATTCGCAACCAGCCAATCACGCACCGCATCTGCACGGCGCTGACCCAAGACAAGGTTGAATTCAGGATCCCCGATGGCATCGGTATGGCCTGTGATTTCCATCGAGGGCACATCGCTGAGCTTATCTGCGATGCCAGCCAAAACCTCCAAGGCGTCAGGACTGAGCGTTGCATCACCAAATTCAAACAGAACGTCTGACAGCATGACCATGGCATCGACGCCACCATCTTCGTTCAGACGCACATCCAGATCAGGATCGGATGCTGCGACCTCTTCCAAGTCTGGTGTCGCGTTCTCCAAGCTGTCTTCGGCAGCGACCTCTTCAACGATATCAACCTCATTGGCTGCGGTTTCTTTAGCCGGCTCTTGCGTTGCCTCTTCTGCAACCGCAGCGTCCTCTGTCACCTCTTCCACCGGCGCTTCTTCGGCCAGTTCTTCTGTTATCGGTTCATCTGATACCGCTTCCTCGACCAACACCTCCTCCGCGGCCTCATCGGTCGCGATCTCAGTATCATTGCCGTCTTCTTGTGCGAAAGCGGGGCTTGCAGCGGCAACTAGAATGGAAAGAACGAAAGCATGGTTCGGGCGCATCTGGGGTGTCTCCTGATCAACAATATCGAAGACAATCAGGACCACTTTTGCCGTTCTTTGTGAAATGAACCCTGATCATTTTGGCGTCAGGGATTGTTGCACCGATTGCCACATTGTGCCCTTATTCAAGTCGCTACAGTGAGGACGACCATGCCAAAGCTTAAAACCTCTGCCGCAGCCCTTGTTGCGGCGGCGCGTGCCCGGATTGAAGAGGTCGAGACCGGCGACGCTATCGCGATGCTTGACGATCCGAATGTCACATTTGTTGATCTGCGCGATATCCGCGAACGGCAACGCAGCGGCTCAATTCCCGGCAGCTTTCATTGCCCACGTGACATGGCCGAGTTTTGGGTTGATCCGGATAGCCCCTATTTCAAGGAAATCTTCGGTGAAGACCGCAGTTTCGTCTTTCATTGTGCATCAGGTTGGCGATCCGCCCTCACTGTCGCCACGTTGAATGACATGGGATTTCCGGCAGCGCATCTAAAGGACGGGTTTTCATCCTGGGCCAAGGCAAATGGGCCTGTCGACAGGCATGATCAGACCTCCTAAAACCCGGCTATGACCGCACAACAAAATGCCGCCGAAATACGCCCACTTGGGGTAGATGGTGTGCTGGTGCGTTTTGCACGAACACTGACGGAGGAGGCCAATGCCCGCGCGCTGAGTTTTCGTGCCTTGGTCGAGGAAGCGGCCATCACTGGCGTGACCGACGCCGCCTCATCATTGGTGTCAGTGCGCGTTGGTTTTGACCCAGAGCTCACCAGCCGTTATGCGGTGACAAAGGCCCTTTCATCACTGATCAACACAGATGAAGCCACCGTTGCTGGGCCGCGCCGCCTGTGGCGCATCCCTGCTGCATTCGGCACAGATTTTGCACCACAATTGAGTGAAGCAGCCACGCTTGCTGGTATCACACCCGCGCAGGCCGTCGCTGACATCGCAGCGACGCAAGTCTGCGTCATCGCCATCGGCTTTGCCCCCGGTCAGCCCTATCTGGGCATGTTGCGAGACCATTGGAACATCCCCCGCCAGACCGAATTAACGAAGGCCCTGCCCCAAGGGGCGTTGATCACAGCAGTCCGGCAATTGATCATCTGGGCCGCTGATGCGCCTACTGGCTGGCGGCATATCGGGCAAACCGCGTTTCGGGTCTATATGCCCGAAAAACTCACGCCTTTCGCCTTTGAACCGGGCGACGCGGTGCAGTTTCAACCAGTCTCAGACACTGACTTTCGCGCAATCCAAGCGAATAAAGATACAAACGGCGGCGCGATCTGCGAGGTGCTTCGCTGATGGCAGTTCTAACCATCCACTCCGCTGGGCCCGGCCTGACAATTCAGGACCTCGGCCGCCCCGGCTGGCAGGCACAGGGCCTGCCGACAGGTGGCGCTGCAGACCCTTTGGCGCTGCTGGAAGGTGCCGCGCTTTTGGGGATCAACCCGGATCAGGCTGTCATCGAAATGATGGGGTATGGCGGCGTTTTCTCGGTCGACGAAGGCACACGCATCGCCCTGACAGGTGCGGTGATGCAGGCGGATGTTGATGGGACCCAACTCGCCCATAACGCCACCCACTTCCTAGCTGCTGACGCAAAGCTGACCATCCGCAGCGCGCAAAAAGGGGTCTATGGCTACCTGCGGTTGGCGGGCGGTATTGCGACTGACCCGGTGATGGGCAGCCGTGCCGCGCATCTTACGGCTGGCATCGGAGCGCGTTTGCAGGCGGGCGACACGCTGCCGCTGGGCAACGATAACGACCGCATGCACGCACCCCGAAAACTGCCGACCGACGACCGATTTGCAGGGGGCACAATCCGCATCATGCCGGGGCCGCAAACTGACTTCTTTGATCAGCAGACCCAAGATGCCTTTTGCGCTATCCCTTTTCGCCGCGGCCCAAGCGGCAACAGACAAGGGGTCAGGTTGGAACATGATGGCGGCAGCTTCAGCCCTGCTGGCGGCCTGACCCATGTCTCTGACCTGATCGTACCCGGCGATATCCAGATAGCGGGCGAAGGCGTGCCTTATGTCTTGCTCGCCGAATGCCAGACCATCGGGGGCTATCCGCGCATCGGCAGCGTCATCCCTGCTGATTTGCCAAAGATTGCCCAGGCTACCCCTGGCACACCACTGCAATTCAAGTTCCTGACTGTTGCCGCGGCAGACGCCACTGCGCAATCGCAACAGGCGCAACTGCGCGCCCTCACAAAATTGTGCCAACCCATCGTGCGCGACCCGCATGACATCGCCGATCTGCTTCGCTACCAATTGATCAGCGGGGCAACGCCCGGCGACGATCTGGAAAGGCCCTGACATGACGCGCACCGTCGATCTGAACACCGATATGGGCGAAGGCTTTGGCCCTTGGCGCATGGGTGATGATGCGGCTTTGCTGGATATCGTGTCATCGGCCAATATCGCCTGCGGGTTTCACGCGGGCGACCCCGAGGTCATGGATAAAACGATGCGGTTGGCCGTGGCACTGGGCGTGGGCATTGGGGCGCATCCGGGTTTTGCCGATCTGAAAGGTTTCGGACGCAGGCCATTGCCCCTACCCCATAATGAAATCGCCAATGCAGTCGCCTACCAACTGGGGGCCGCACAGGCGATGGCCAAGCGCGCAGGCGGGACCGTACGACACCTTAAACTGCATGGGGCGCTGTCAAACATGGCGTCAGTCGATCACGCTTTGGCGCGGGCCTGTTATGAAGCCGCATTGGCGGTCGACCCCGATATTGTCATCATGGTTTTGGCCGCCACAGCGATGGAAGAGGTCGTGCGCGACTTGGGTTGCAACTGGGCTGGCGAGATTTTTGCAGATCGCGCCTACAACGATGACGCCACGTTGGTGGATCGCAGCTTACCCGGCGCCGTGCTGCATGACGCGGCGACCGCGGCACCACGCATCTTAGACATGCTGAAGGCTGGCGCAATCATCGCAGAAAGCGGCAAACATATCCCCTGCAAAATCGACACCATCTGCCTGCACGGTGATACCCCCGGCGCCGTCGAAATGGCGCGTGGGGTCCGCCAACATCTGATGGATGCGGGCATGACAATTGCAAAACTCTAGGAAAATATCATGGAACTGAACGCTGATTTCTCACAACGGGTCCTGATCCATTCGACAGAGGTCCCTTGGAAAGCCTCGCCCATGCCCGGCGTGGACCGGCGCATGCTGGACCGGATCGGGGATGAGGTCGCGCGCGCCACATCCATTGTCCGCTATGCACCGGGCAGCAAGTTTTCGGCCCATACGCATACGGGCGGCGAAGAGTTCATCGTGCTTGATGGCGTTTTCCAAGACGAGCATGGCGACTATCCGGCAGGGACTTACGTGCGCAATCCCCCTACCACATCGCATACCCCAGGGGCCGAACAAGGCTGTACGATCTTTGTCAAACTCTGGCAGTTCGATCCGGATGACCGAACACAGTTTCGCAAGGATATGGTGACCGAGCTTTCAAATGCCGACCAAGGGGTGACCACGCAAATCCTGCATGAAGATGCACGCGAAACGGTCCGCTTTATCAAGCTTGCGCCTGGTGCCACATTCAATGAGGCCCCCGAAGGCGGCGCCGAACTGCTGATAATCTCTGGCAGCGCTACAGAAGCAAATGATACGCTCGGCGAAGGTGCATGGTTGCGCCTGCCAACAGGTGCCCCGTTGCAAATCACAGCAACAGACAAAGGCGCAGGGTTCTGGATCAAAACCGGCCATCTGCCCTTTGCCAAAGCGCCCATGACGTAGAGGGAAGGCGCAAACCTCTTCCTCTTCTCATGTTCCAAAATACCTCGGGGGAGGCGCGTAGCGACGGGGGCAGCGCCCCTTACAAACCGTGCCTAAGCGCGGAACTCATCGGGTATCTGATCCTCGCCATCAAGGATCAAAGCGGCCATTACCTCGCCCACCTTTGGGGCCATCCCGAACCCAATCTTGAAACCACCGTTCGCGATAAAGTCACCCTCCCGCACCGGATGTACGCCTAAAACCGGCGCGCGGCTCTTGCTGCGCGGGCGCACCCCGGCCCAGCGCTCGATCACCTTTGCGCCATGCAGGATTGGAAAGGCCAACATCGCGCGCGCGATGACGTCATCAAGCGCTGTATCGGTACTGAAAGGATCGTCAAATTCCCGCTCTGAAGTGGATCCGATGGCCACCGTCCCATCCCCATGCGGGATGATATGTAAGGCGTCGGCAAATAGCTGGGGTTGGCCCGCTGCGTCGAACCGCAAAAGTGCCGCCTGCCCTTTCACACCATCGCCGCCAATCTCTTGCATACCAGGCCAACCGGTGGCCCAAACGACCTGCCCCTGCGGATCACCAACCTGCAAGACCTCACCCCCCAGAGCGATAACCGCATCCGCCAAGGCACGGGTCGCGCGGCGCGGATGGATCAGGGCCGATAGCGTATCATGCACAGCTAACCCGGTGGGTGATGGCGGCATCCAGCTTGCATCACCAAGGGGTATTACCTCCCATTGCGCTTTACCCTGCCAAAGTTCAGCAGCCGTAGCCGCACGCGCCCGCGCCAATTCCACCGCGCGTTCATCCGCCAAAGGCTGCAATCGTCCGGTGCGGGCATAGCCCACATCTGCGCCCGACAGCTCTGCAACATCGCGCCAAAACGCCTCGGCCATAATCAGGCTTTCGAATTGAAACGCCTTCTTTTCATTCCAATTCTCAGGCACATGCGGGGCCAAAGCCCCCACCAGACCACCGCTGGACCCAGAGGCCACGCCATGCGGATCAATCACACGCACCGCGGCACCCCGCCGCGCACAGGCGTAGGCAACCGAAAGGCCAAAAACCCCTGCCCCCATGACCGTCACATCAGCCGTTGCCATTCGCCATCCTTCCGCTCAAAGATGGCGCAGTGGTAAGGCATGAGCGGATGACAGACCAGACAGCAAAACTCGACTGGCGCGATGGCGTGCCGATCGCTTTAGCCTTTGATGACCCCTATTATTCGCTGGACAATGGGCTGGCTGAAACGCGGCATGTGTTTCTGGATGGGAACGATTTGCCCGCACGATTTGGTACCGAATTTCATATTGCAGAACTTGGGTTCGGAACGGGGTTGAACCTGCTGGTCACTTGGGCTGCCTGGGCCAACGCAGGGGGCCGCGGTGATCTGCATTTTACGTCATTCGAGGCATTTCCGATGGCGTTGGAGGACATGCGCGCGGCACTTGCGCGTTTTCCGAGCCTCGCGCCCTACGCAGAAACCTTACTGGCTGAGTGGTCGCCAGGGGCCGGCCGCGTCACACTTACCAACGGCCCAACACTTCATGTGATCACTGGCGACGCCCGGCAAACCGTCCCAAATTGGGGCAGCATGGCAGATGCGTGGTTTCTTGACGGATTCTCGCCTGCCAAAAACCCCGAATTGTGGGAACTCGCTTTGCTGCAAGCCGTCGCGCATCACACAAAACCCGGGGGCACCGCCGCGACCTATTCTGCCGCTGGCCATGTCCGCCAATCGCTGACCGACGCGGGTTTCGCGGTCAGCCGTACCCCCGGCTATGGTCGCAAGCGTCATATGACGCGCGCGAGGATGCCCGATGCAGAATAACCCCCGCCTCGGTATCCTGTTGATGATCTGCACGACCTTCGTTTTCGCCGTGCAGGACGGGATCTCGCGCCATCTGGCCGAAAACTACAACGTCATCATGATCGTGATGATCCGCTATTGGTTCTTCGCCGCCTTCGTCATCACCATCGCCGCCCGGCAATCCGGATCGATCCGGGCCGCCGCGGCGACCAAGCAACCCATCTTGCAAATCACTCGTGGTACGCTTCTGGCGCTGGAAATCTGTGTGATGGTCAGCGCCTTCGTGCTGCTGGGGCTGGTCGAAAGCCATGCCATCTTTGCCTGCTACCCTTTGCTGATCGCCGCCCTCTCTGGCCCCGTCTTGGGCGAAAACGTCGGCTGGCGGCGCTGGGTTGCCATCGGGATCGGGTTCATCGGGGTACTAGTGATTTTGCAACCCGGCTACACCGTTTTTGCACCCGCTGCGATCATCCCGCTGGCCTCTGCCCTCATGTTCGCGCTTTACGGCCTGCTGACCCGCTATGCGGCGCGCAAAGACGACACCGCCACCTCATTTTTCTGGACCGGCACTTCCGGAGCGGTCGTGATGACGGGCGCAGGCGTCTGGTTCTGGGAGCCGATGACCGCAACCGACTGGCAATGGATGGCCGCCCTTTGCCTGACCGGTGCGGGTGGGCATTGGTTGCTGATCAAAACCTATGAGGTGGCGGAAGCCAGCGAGGTACAGCCCTTCGCATATCTGCAACTGGTCTTCGCCAGCGCGATCGGGATTTTCCTGCTGGGTGAAACACTGCGTCCCAACGTTGCCATCGGTGCAGCCATCGTTGTGGCGGCAGGGCTCTTCACGCTTTGGCGATCAAAGCAGAAGGCCTAGGGTCAGGACCCTAGGGGCGCGCAATTGGCCTGACATCATAAGCGGTCTCTACGGTAGGGACCGGACGTGCACGGGGGCGCAGCAAGGGCTTTTTGCCAATCAACAACTCGGTAAAGCGCACAGGGCCGGTCTGCCCCGTCAAGCGCGCCTCGTAGATGGGGATGCTCTCGGTCACCCGCATTACGTAATTCCGGGTCTCACGGAAAGGGATATGTTCGATCCAATCGACAACATCCATTTCCAGCAGGCGTGGGTCGCCGCGCTCATCCATCCAGCTAAACGGACGGCCCGGCCCCGCGTTATAGCCTGCGGCAATCATCACCGGGCTTGGTCCGAACTCTTCCTCCAAAAAGGCCAGATAGGCGCCGCCCAGCGTAGCATTGTACCGCCAATCATTCGTCAATCGGCCACGGGCATAAGGCAGGCCCAGATTGCCCGCCACCTCGCGCGCCGTGGCCGGCATCACCTGCATCAGGCCAAGCGCACCAACGGGGCTGGCGATGCCTTCGTTAAATTCGCTCTCGCGGCGGGCGATGGACAAAGCCAGCGAAGCATCTATGGGCAAATCCATCTCAGCCAAATCGTGGATGGGGAAGTAGATGTCCGGGATCACAATACCCCGTGTGACAGCCGCTTTACCCAGCAGGATCGTATATCGCTGCTCATCTATTTCAGTCAGATAAGCGCCCAGCTGGGCCAGCGCAGTTGCATCCAACGTCCGGCCGAGTTGCGCAAAAAAGGTGAAAGCCGCACCGCGTTCACCACCAGCGAGTAAGGTCAGCGCAGCTTGCACGATATCATCATCAAAGACAGCAGCACCCTGCCAATCAACGGGTGTGCCTATGAGCATCGGATCAAGCGCGCGACCCACTTTTTCTGACGCGAGCAAACCATAGAAACTGGTTTGATGGGCGGCACCGGCGCTATATGCCTCTGCCGCCAGATCAGCATTTCCCTTCACCTCATGGGTGCGTCCGATCCAATAGTGCATCCGCCCCAATGAAATTGGACTGCTTGAGGCGCGCAGCGCGTTCTCAAAATGCGCCAAAGCCTGCGTGGGATCGCCCAGATAGGTCAGCGACAGGTAGCCGGACAACCATTCAAGATCAGCATAGGATGCGCCATCTGTCAGATAGTGGCGCGAGGCGAGAATATAGGCTTGCTCGGCCCGCCCCTCACGCATTTCCCAGCGCGCCAGCACACGGCGCCAGCCGGACCAGCGGAATGGCTCGCCCAAAGCGGCCCCGCTGGTGGACCGTTCCAACAGCATCTTGACGGCATCTGTCCGCTCACCCCGCCCGGCCAGCCATGCATAGCGGGCGTAGGCAAAGCCAGGGTCCAGACGCAGTGCTGCGGGAACCTCTTTGACCAAAGCAGGTAGGTTGCCTGCGCGCCGGTTATATCCAATGCGCGCGGCACTCAAGGCGCTTTGTTCATCGCTCAATAGCGGCAGCATGCGCGCGGCATCATCCGAGCGCGAGCGCCACAGCAAGGCATCAACCCGTGCGGTGTGAAACGGCTCCAGCTCTGCCCCAAAGGCCGCGAGCATCACCTCTTGTCCGGCCTCAGTCAGGCGGCGGTTGATCCAAGTATCGCGCAAGGTTTTACGCGCCGCCTCGGGCTGCTCCAAAGCAAATTGCGCCCGGGCGAGGCGCACCGCACCTTCCCCGGTCTGCGGAGCAGCGTCGCCGAACCATGCAACAACTGCAACAGGCGGCATGTCATCATCAATCAGCAGCTCCGCCTCAGCGCGCAGCCGATCCGCCCCGGGCCAATCGGCGCGGCGGTTGAGAAACGCTTGATAATCGGCAAATTCCGCTGCGCCGTCGCGCAGGCGTAACCACATGACGGTATCGACTGTGACACTGTCAACATCAGCCGCCATTTGGGTGGCAACATCCCAATCGGTGTCCGCAGCCTGCAGCGCTGCAATAGCTTTGGGATCGACAGATTGAGCCATGGCTGGCAAAGCCACGGCGCAGGCCAATATCGTGATAAGAATGCGTCTTAGGTCCACTGCGCGCCCCTTCGTCGGATAGGGTAACCCCCGGCGTGCCAATGACAACTCACAAACGCGGCAATCGGCGAAAACCGGGAAAGTGTCGCGCAAACGAAGGGCTTGTCGCCGGGGCAATCTGCGCCTAGTGTCCGCGCGATTTTATCAGCGGCCCATCACGGCCCATCACAAGAAGGAAGCGTGCCATGTTTAAGGGATCACTCCCCGCCCTCGTCACGCCGTTTTCGAACGGCCAAGTCGATGTGGCTGCGCTGAAAAAACTTGTGAATTGGCATATCGATCAAGGCTCACACGGGTTGGTACCTGTCGGCACAACAGGGGAAAGCCCCACCTTAACCCATGCCGAGCATGATCTGGTGGTTGAAACGGTTGTGGCAGAGGCTGCGGGGCGCATCACTGTCATTGCTGGCGCAGGGTCCAACAACACCGCAGAAACAGTACGATTGGTTGAGGCCGCGAAAAAGGCCGGGGCCGATGCGGCCTTGGTGGTCACACCCTATTATAACAAGCCGACACAGGCCGGGTTGATCGCACATTTCACGGCAGCAGCAGACTGCGGTCTGCCGATCATTATCTACAATATCCCGCCACGCTCTGTCATCGACATGACGCCCGATACGATGGCGGAACTGGCCAAACATGAGATGATCATCGGCGTGAAAGATGCCACGGCTGATCTGTCCCGCGTGCCCGCGCAGCGCATGCGTTGCGGGCCAGAGTTTATTCAACTGTCCGGCGAAGATGCGACCGCACTTGGGTTCAACGCCCATGGTGGCCAAGGGTGTATCTCGGTCACGGCCAATATCGCGCCGAAACTGATCGCTGAATTTCAGGAAACCACATTAGCGGGCGACTATGCCAAGGCGCTGACCCAATTGGATCGGTTGATGCCGCTGCATGAGGCCGTGTTCACCGAGCCAGGCTTGGTCGGCGCAAAATATGGCATGTCCTTGCTGGGTCTATGCAGTGAAGAGGTGCGTTCACCACTGGCCGGGCTGACTGACGCGACCAAAGACAAGATGCGCGCGGCCATGGTGCATGCAGGGCTGCTGAACTGATATGTAAGGTGGATCATGATCCACCTTACCTTCCTCTCATAGCCATCAACTCGGCCTGTCCAACCACCCGTCAGCAAAAGACAGATCACCACAACCCCCAAACTGTGCGGCACGCGCGAGCTCTTTTTGCAACGCCGCCAAGCGGCCCGTTCCCATGCGCACGCCTTTCTCTGGCCAGAAGGCACGCACAGCCAAAACGCCCTCTTCGCGTTTCATATCAATGCGGCCGATCATGCGATCGCCCTCCATCACGGGAAAGACATAGTAGCCATATTGCCGTTTCGGCGCCGGTACAAAAATTTCGATCCTGTAGTGGAAACCAAACAAGCGTTCTGCCCGCTTGCGGTCACGCAAAGCCGGATCAAAGGGTGACAGAATACGCAAACGCGGCACCGGCGCGCGCACCTTTTGATCCATCAGATCAGGCCATGCAAAGGACCGGCGCAACTTGCCATCTATCCCTTCGATATCGACCTCGATGATCCGACCATCGGCAAGAGAAGCCGCACACCAGCCCTTTGCCTCACCCGGTGTCACATGATCCCAAAACGCCGCCAATTCACCGCTAGTCGCAAAACCCAGACGATCCATCGCCTGCGTGCAGCACCAGTCAATTGTCTCTTCCGGGTGGTGCCTGCGGTTCAGCTGTTCGGCAGGGATCACCCGCTCGGTCAGATCATAGACTTTGGTAAAACCTTCGCGGCGCACCACGGAGACCTGGCCGGAGCGCCAAAGATACTCCAATGCGGTCTTGGAAGGATGCCAATCCCACCAGCCGCCCGACCCGCGGCTTTCATCAGTGCCGACTTGTCCGGACGTGCAGCACCCATTGTCAGCGATATGGCGCAACACATCATCAATCTTGGCCGTGAAATCACCCCGCCGCCATTCTTTCCAGCGTTCTTCCATCCGCACAGCATCACGGGCAAAGCGCAGCCGCCAATGGGCGAAGCTTTCAATCGGAATGACAGCGGCATCGTGGGTCCAATGTTCAAAGACCTGCCGGTCCCGGTGCAATAGGTGTTGCAGCGCCTTGGGGCGATATTGCTGGCGGCGCGACCAAAGGATCAGATCATGCGCGCGGGCAAAGGTGTTGACGCTATCCAACTGCACAAAGCCCAAATCGTCGATCACCGCTTTCAGGTCGGCCCCTTTGCCGGGGCCAGAGGGGCGGTCATGCAACCCGTGCCGGGCCAGAAACACATGGCGGGCAGCCTTATTCTCAAGCACAGGCACATTCATCGCGTTGCCATCCCGGTTTCACATTGTCCCAACATCTGACACCCTTGGCCTCTCGGCGGGTGACAACACCTTGTGCCACAGCGCCCCATCGCCTATCTGGTCCCGACTATGGCCAAGAAACCCGAAAACAAAAACTACAAAGTCATTGCCGAAAACCGGCGTGCGCGATATGATTTTGCCATTGAGGATGATCTGGAGGTCGGCATCATCCTGACGGGGTCAGAGGTGAAATCGCTGCGCACCGGCCAATCCAACATTGCCGATAGCTATGCCAGCGTCGATGATGGCGAACTTTGGCTGACCAACGCCTATATCGCGCCCTATGACCGCGCCATGTTCACCCATGAGGAACGGCGCAAACGCAAGCTCTTGGTCAGCCGGCGCGAATTGGCCCGCCTGTGGAATGCCACAAAACGCGAAGGCATGACGCTTGTCCCGCTGGTGATGTATTTCAATGATCGCGGGTTGGTGAAGCTGAAGATCGCGACCGCTAAGGGCAAGAAAAACCACGATAAACGCGAAACTCAGGCCAAGCGTGATTGGGGCCGACAAAAGCAGCGTCTGCTGCGCCATGGGGATTAACGCCCCCGTTTTCCCCTTTCTACGATCGCCGCGACAGCCCACATTATGTCCGCTGGAAGGTGGCCACGTTAAAAGTGACACGTGTCTTTGCGTCGTCTTGGATGCTTTTGCCGCGCGCCTTCCAGCGCAATGGACTTTCGGAGGGGAAGCAAAATGGAACAACTAATTATTCAACTTGTGTCCGGCGCGGTTGGTGGCAACATCGCAGGTGGTGTGATGAAGAACCTGTCGCTCGGCACGCTTGGCAACTCAATTGCCGGCATCGTCGGTGGCGGTGTCGGCGGACAGATCCTAAGCGCCGTTCTTGGCGTGGGCGCTGGTGCTGGCGGGCTTGATATCGGCAGCATACTGACGCAAGTCGCCGGTGGCGGCGTCGGTGGTGGCGCGGCCTTGGCGGTTGTTGGCGTGGTCAAGAACATGCTGGCCAAGTAAGCCAGAAGACACCGCGCAAAGGCTTGTCATGCAAGGCTGCGCGATATACCCCTGACACGATTGCTGCAAAGGGGCATAGCATGCCGACTGCCAACGCGGATGACCCAAAAACATTGGTCAGTACTTCATGGCTGGCCGCCCATCTCAAAGATCCGGACCTGCGGATCTTTGATGCATCGTGGTATCTGCCCACAGACGATCGTGATGCAAAGGCCGAATATGAGGCAAGCCATATTCCTGGTGCGCGCTTTTTCGATATTGACGAGATCAGCGACGCCCGGTCCGAGCTGCCACATATGGCACCACCGGTAGAAAAATTCATGTCACGCATGCGGGCAATGGGTGTCGGTGATGGCCATCAGGTCGTTGTCTATGATGGGTCAGGGCTATTTTCGGCGGCCCGTGTGTGGTGGCTTTTTCGCCTGATGGGGCAGCGCTATATTGCTGTTTTGGACGGCGGCCTGCCCAAGTGGCTGGCCGATGGGCACCAAACAACCTCTGCGCCGCCCACGATCCGCGACCGCCATATGACCGTGAAAATGGAACCGCAGCTGTCGCGCGATGTGACCGAGGTGGCACGCGCGGCAAAGCTGGGGGATCACAGCATTATCGATGCCCGCGCACCCGGACGGTTCCGCGGCGAAGACCCTGAACCACGTGAGGGGATGCGCGCGGGCCATATTCCGGGGTCCAAAAACGTCTTCTACAAGGACCTGCTTCAGTCCGATGGCACAATGAAACCCGCCGCAGAGCTGGAGGCGATTTTCACAAAGGCTGGCGTCGATCTTGCGAAACCCGCGATCACCACCTGCGGGTCCGGCGTAACTGCCGCCATACTTTCACTCGCGCTTGAACGGATCGGCAAAACCGATCATGCGCTTTACGACGGGTCATGGTCCGAATGGGGCATGTACGCCGACCTTCCCATTGCCACCGGAGCCTGAAAAATGCTTGAAAACCTGACTGCCCAACCTGCGGATAAAATCCTGGCCCTTGTGGCCAAGTTCAAGGCCGACCCACGCAGTGATAAGGTCGATCTGGGTGTGGGTGTCTATAAGGATGCGACGGGTAACACGCCCGTCATGCGGGCGGTCAAAGAGGCTGAGCGTCGGATTTTGGCCGACCAATCCACCAAAGCCTACACCGGTTTGGCCGGTGATCCGGCCTTTGGTGCGGCGATGAAAGACCTTGTTTTGGGTGACAGTGTGCTGTCCGAACGCGTCGCGGCCATTGCAACGCCCGGTGGCACAGGCGCGATCCGCCAAGCGCTGGAACTGATCCGCATTGCGGCACCCAAGGCCACTGTGTGGCTGTCAAACCCGACCTGGCCGAACCACCCGTCGATCATCAAATACCTTGGCATGAAAATGGCCGAGTACCGCTATTTCGACAGCGAAACACGCGGCGTTGATTTCGACGGCATGATGGCTGATCTGCAAAACATGGCCCCCGGTGATGTGGTTCTACTGCACGGCTGCTGCCACAACCCCACCGGCGCGAACCTGACCTATGCGCAGATGTCCCAAGTGATCAGCCTGATGCAGAACAAGGGCGCTGTTCCATTTGTCGATATCGCCTACCAAGGGTTCGGCGATGGTCTGGCCGATGACGCCAAGGCCACCCGCCAGATCGCCAGCAGCTTTGAAAACTGCTTGATCGCGGCGAGTTGTTCAAAGAACTTTGGGATTTACCGCGAACGCACGGGCATCCTGATGGCGGTCTGCAAGGACGCCGATCAGCAGGCGCTGACACAACAGAACCTTGCATTTCTGAACCGCCAAAACTACTCCTTCCCGCCCGATCATGGGGCGCGGGTCGTCACAACCATTCTGCAAGACCCCGCGCTGCGCGCCGATTGGGAAGCAGAGCTAGAGGAAACCCGCAACGGCATGCTGGCCCTGCGCCAACAGTTGGCGGATGAGCTGAAGCGTCTGACGAATAGTGACAGGTTTGATTTCCTTGCCGATCACCGTGGCATGTTCAGCCGTTTGGGCACGACGCCGGAGATGGTTGAAAAACTGCGCGCCGATCATGGGATCTACATGGTGGGCGACAGCCGCATGAATATCGCCGGGTTGAACGCGCAGACGGTGCCGGTGCTGGCGAAGGCTATCGTGGCTGCTGGGGTGTAACTCTGGCAGGGTACCCTATGCCGGAACCGCAAGACCACGGGGCGTGGCGATGCGCAAAATTGTGATCCTCCCGCTCGGCCTTGGACTGGCTGTGCTGCTGGTGATAGCAATGCTTGTCCTGTTGCATGGCTTCCCGACCAAATACATGGACCTGAACGATGACCAGTTTATCTCTCCTGCCGAGGTGGTCCGCAGTCTTGATCTAGGGCATCGGACGGTCAGGCAGGGCGAGACAACTTGTGTCGAAATCCATCAGCTAAAAGACGGAGAAACCATCAAACATATCTGTTGGTAAACGGGGATTTCCACAGGTCATATGCTGCAAGTGCAAAATGCGCTTGCCCCTTACCGCGCAATAATCTACGCCATGGAAAACCGATGACGCAACAATAATACCCAAAGGATCGCCCATGTCATTCCGCTTGCAACCCACGCCCCCTGCCCGTCCCAACCGTTGCCAGCTGTTTGGCCCCGGTTCAAACACCAAACTGTTTGAGAAAATGGCGGCGTCAGCAGCAGACGTGATCAACCTTGATCTGGAAGACAGCGTTTCGCCGTCCGACAAGGATACAGCACGCGCCAATGTTATTCAGGCGATCAATGACGTAGATTGGAACACCAAATACCTTTCCGTCCGTATCAACGGGTTGGACACGCCGTATTGGTACAAGGACGTCGTCGATGTGCTGGAACAGGCCGGCGACCGGATTGATCAGATCATGATCCCTAAGGTCGGTTGCGCCGCAGACGTCTATGCTGTCGATGCGCTGGTCACAGCGATTGAAACGGCAAAAGGCCGCACCAAGCCGATCAGCTTTGAGGTGATCATCGAAAGCGCCGCCGGGATCGCCCATGTCGAAGAGATCGCCGCCAGCTCACCCCGCATGGCCGCAATGAGCCTGGGTGCTGCAGATTTCGCCGCTTCAATGGGCATGCAGACGACAGGGATCGGGGGCACGCAGGAAAACTACTACATGCTGCATGGTGAGACACGCCACTACTCCGACCCTTGGCACTGGGCCCAGACGGCTATCGTCGCAGCCTGCCGGACACATGGTGTGCTGCCTGTCGACGGGCCCTTTGGCGATTTCAGTGACGACGAAGGCTATCGCGCGCAGGCAAAACGGTCCGCCACGCTGGGCATGGTTGGCAAATGGGCGATCCACCCCAAGCAGATCGCCTTGGCCAATGAGGTGTTTACGCCATCAGCTGAAGCCGTCGCCGAAGCCCGCGAAATACTTGCCGCAATGGAAGACGCCAAAGCGCGCGGAGAAGGGGCAACAGTTTACAAAGGCCGCCTGGTCGACATCGCGTCGATCAAGCAGGCCGAAGTCATTGTGCGCCAGTCCGAGATGATCGCGGGCTGACGCGATACCTTTACTGACCAGCCAACTTAAGCCGGCCTGCGCTGTAAGCATCGCGGCAATCACTTGCGTCGCGCATGATGTCATCCTGCAAAAGCGGCGTTGTGGTCATCCCAGGGCCCGCAAAGCGCATGTCATCGCATTCGCCGTCGTTGGCCCATTCGCCAGAGTCATTACCAAAATCAATCGTGCCGTCAGCGGCCACACCGGCCAATGTCAGGCGACCAGCCTCAAATGCCGTACGACAGTCGGTCGCATCAGCGAGAACATCTTCTTCCAAAAGCGGTGTTGAAGTCAGACCCGGGCCTGTAAAACGCCCATCATCACATTCACCATCGTTCGCCCATTGGCTACTGTCGTCGCCAAAATTGATGGATTGGGCGAAAGCTGGGTTTGAAAGACCAAGTACAAAAGCTGCTGTGATCGTCAGAATACGCATTGAAATTTCCTTTGTTGCGGCAATTTGGCGGGACAATCGCGCGGAAGCCGCCCCAATGCAAATGGCAATATTGTGGCAAACCAGCGCCGTTGCACTTGCCCCACCCTTGCGCCATATATCTATGAACGTATGCAAAAGGTCCGCAGTCATGACCCAATACCTCGACTTTGAAAAACCACTGGCAGAGATCGAAGGCAAAGCCGAAGAGCTGCGCGCGATGGCCCGCGAGAACCCTGAAATGGATGTCGCAAAAGAGGCCGCAGCGCTGGACAAAAAGGCCTCTGATCTGCTGACGTCGCTTTATGCGGACCTCAGCCCATGGCGCAAATGTCAGGTGGCGCGGCACCCCGAACGCCCCCATTGTCAGGATTATATCAACGCGCTCTTCACCGAATACACGCCGCTGGCCGGTGACCGCAACTTCGCAGATGATCTGTCAGTTATGGGTGGCCTTGCCCGGCTGGATGATATCCCGGTCATGGTGATCGGTCATGAAAAGGGCAATGACACCAAATCACGGATCGAACGCAACTTTGGCATGGCCCGGCCAGAGGGCTATCGCAAGGCGATCCGCCTGATGGCATTGGCTGATCGCTTCGGTCTGCCTGTGATCACGCTGGTCGACACCCCCGGCGCCTACCCCGGCAAAGGCGCCGAAGAGCGTGGGCAGTCCGAGGCGATTGCACGATCGACCGAGAAATGTCTTGAGCTGAAAGTGCCCCTGATCAGCGTTGTGATCGGCGAAGGTGGTTCTGGCGGGGCGGTGGCATTCGCTTCGGCCAACCGCGTGGCGATGCTGGAGCATTCGATCTATTCGGTCATCAGCCCCGAAGGTTGCGCGTCGATCCTGTGGAAAGACGCCGAAAAGATGCGCGAATCCGCAGAGGCGCTGCGCCTGACCTCCAAGGACCTGCATGAATTGGGTGTCTGCGACCGGATCATCCCCGAACCCGAAGGCGGCGCGCACCGGGACCCAGATGCAGCGATCAAATCCGTCGGCGAAGCACTCGTGCAAATGGTGAATGAGCTGCGGGACCTGTCAGGGGATAAGCTGCGCGCTGACCGGCGCAACAAATACCTTGCGCTGGGGTCCAAAGGGCTCGCGGCTTAGGCTTGCATATTCTTAAAGGCCATTGGCAGCTTATGCTGCTCACCGCGGCAGTCTTTGCATGTTGGCAGACCGCCGCAATTGTCCCGTTGAAAATTCTCATCGTGTTTTTTCACGAGGCATCCCATGCCATTGCAACACTTCTGACAGGCGGTGAAGTAGTCAGCCTGTCTGTGTCGGCTGACCAAGGCGGCCTTGTCCTTAGCCGGGGCGGCAGCCGGTTTTGGACGCTGACGGCGGGGTATCTGGGGTCACTCTTGATTGGCGTCACGCTTTTGATCGCCGCAACGAAAACCACGTGGGACCGGCAAATCATGGCGCTGACCGGCATCATTACCTTGGTTATCGCAGGGTTTTATGTGCGCGAAGTCTTTGCCCTCGGCTTCACTATCGGGACCGGCATTGCGATGATTGCTGCGGCCGCAATGCTGAACCACAGCGTCAACGATATGATCCTGCGGGTCATTGGCCTGACCAGCATGATCTATGTCCCCTATGACATCTTCAGCGATACAATCGCGCGTTCGAACCTACGGTCCGATGCGCGCATGCTGGCCGAAGAATTCGGCGGCACGACTGTGATGTGGGGTGGGCTGTGGCTGGTGATCAGCCTGATCATAATTTGGTGGAGTATCCGGCGCATTCTGGGCCGCAGCAGCAACCTGACTCTGCGCTAGCTACCACATGGTCTTTTCGGCGCGACCGGCCCACTCTGCGTCATAGGCTGCACCATCAAAAGCAGCTTCCTGCTCGGCCAGTAAGTCTCCAACCGTTGGCAGATCGGCGCTTTCATCATCGGCGCTCCACGTCCGCGCCCGCATCAAGGCACGGGCACATTGGCTATAAACCTCAGCAATCGTGATCACGACAACGCTGCGCGGCTGGCGGCCCTTTTGTACGAACCGCGCCAACAGGTCAGGGTCCAGCGAAACAACCGCTGTGCCATTCACCCGGATGACATTGTTTGATCCGGGGACCATGAACATCAGGCTGATGCGCCCATCGCGGACAATATTACGCAACGTGTCCATCCGGTTATTGCCACGCCAATCGGGCAACAGCAGGGTCTTTGCGTCCAATTCCTGCACCACAGGGCCGTCATCGCCACGCGGGCTGCCGTCCGTGCCGTCCGGCCCAACGGTCGAGACGATACAAAGACGCGACGCCATGATCCATTTGCGGTAAAGCGGTGTCAGCTGCGATGCGACCTTGATCAACGACGCTTTGCCGGGGGTGCCATAAAGCGCCTCAAGCGCGGCCACATCCTTGACGATATGATCAGCCATCAAAACCCGCCTCTTTGTTCAACCGGTCAGAGGCCGTTTCGATGTCATTTTCCAACCGCGCCATGAATTCGTCGACCTCTAATCCCGGTTCAATCCGCGGCAGAAACTCGAACACCGCCGTGCCCTGTTTGCGCATCACGCCGCGCTTTGGCCAGAAAACGCCCACATTGGTTGCCACGGGTACCACGGGCTGTCCCAATTCGCGGTAAAGCGCACCGGTGCCGATTTTGTAAGGGGCCTTCACCCCCGGCGCGATCCGCGTACCTTGCGGATAGATGATCAACTGACCGGGCCGCGCGCGCCCAGCCTGCACATCCGCAACCATCTTTTTGATGGCCTGCCCACGCTTGCCACGGTCCACCGGAATACACCCGATGCGCAGACCAAACTGCCCGATGATAGGGGCATATTTCAGGATCGCCTTGAAGATGAACTTACCACGCGGCAACGCCCCATAAATCATCAGGACATCTAAGAACGACTGGTGCTTGGGTGCGACCATGACCTCATCTGTGGGTGGCTCACCCCTGATTTCGGATTTCAGGCCAATGATCCAACCCGCGCTCCACCGGATATAGCGGCAATAGGCATGACATCCGGCAACCGCCCCATCGGCCGACCAGATCGCTGCCGGCAAATAGAGGATCCCGCACACCAGCATCGCCACATACATCTGCGCATTAAAGATCAGCGAGCGGACCCATTGGATTGCGTTGCTCATGTCTGCTCCCTCAACCTGCGAAACGCCGCGGCACGGGTCGCAAAGAAGGCGACAATTGCAGCCAAAAGCGGGATCAGCAAGGGCCAGAGCCATTCAGCGCCCTCAAAGCCCACCCCCATCAGCAAACTGCCAGAGGCATCGCCATGTGGCATCAGCGCCAACACAGCCACCCCAAGGATCGCGCCGACAACGCCGCCGGCACCTGCGCGTAGGGTAAAACGGCGCACAAAGGCGCGGGCGATATAGGTGTCTGTCGCCCCCACCAGACGCAAAACGCCGATCACCTGCACATTCGCCGCAAGGGCGGCTTGGGCGGCCAGCGTGATCATCGCAGCAACAGTCGCGCCGATCAGCAAGATGACGGTCCAGCCGATCAAGCGCACGCGGCCGGCCGCCTGCAAAAGCGGCGCGCGCCAGGCAGTATGGTCGTCCAGAATGGCCCCCGGCACCTGCCCTTCAAGTCGGGCGCGCAGCCCATCAACATCATAGCCGTCACCTTCGGCCACAATCTCGATCAACTGTGGCATGGGCAGCGCATCGAGCGGCAAGTCAGGCCCAAACCAGGGTTCAAGCAGGTCCTGTTGTTCGTCCTGCGACAAGGCGCGCACAGTGCTGACACCCGGCGTGGTCTCCAAGACCTCCAAAGCCGAAAGCAAAAGCGCATCAGCGGTGGCAGGATCGGCCGGCAACCGTAACGTGGCCGATTGCGCCAACTCTTCAGCCCACACGCTCGCCACGCGATTGGTGGTCAGCGACACGGCCAAAGCAATGACGGCCAAAAAGGCCATCACAGCTGCTACAAACACCGTCAGGCGCGCGGTGATGCCTGTCTGTGGGACGGCGCGGTCCGCCAAAGGATCGCCAACAATCAGATCCAGAAGTGACTTCATAGATCTGTCCCTGCCTGCAAAAGCTGCCCGTTGCTTAGCCGCAAAATGCGGGCGCTGACATCAGATTTAGCCGCCCGGATCATCGTCAGATCATGGGTGGCAATCAGGATCGTCTTTCCCATCTTGTTCAGCTCAATCAGCAGGCTCAGGATACGTTGTGACATCTCCCAATCGACATTTCCTGTCGGCTCATCGGCGATAATGACATCCGGCGACACAATCACGGCACGGGCCAGTGCTGCCCGCTGGCGTTCACCGCCTGACAGTTCGGGTGGCAGTTGGGCGGCCTGTGGGCCCAAGCCAACCCAGTTCAGCAATTCCTCCAGATCACTTGCAGCCTCATGCGCGCGCCCGGATACCGTCAGCGGTAGGGCAATATTCTCGGCGATACTCAGATGATCGACGAATTGGCAGTCCTGATGCACGACCCCAATCCGTCGGCGGGACATCGCCACAGCATCGCGGTCAAGGGCGCCCGCGTCTTCGCCAAACAGGCGAACTTTGCCCCGCATGGCACGCAAATCAGCGTAACACAGGCGCAGAAGTGTGGTTTTCCCAGCACCGGATGGACCTGTCAGAAAATGGAACGATCCGGGTGCAAGCGTCAGGGACAATTGGGAAAACAGCGCGTTGCCCCCATATCCGTAAGACACGTTCTCTAGTTCAATCACTGCTGTTCCCCTGCGTTCCCCCGCACTTCTGCCCAAATCTGCAACAGGTTTCAATGTCTGCGG
>JBCAZI010000039.1:0-29724 GCA_038533095.1 Pseudomonadota bacterium | reverse complement strand
CAAGGATAATTTCCGTTGCTCTTTTTACCACCTTATCCGTTCTGTCGAGGGAAGAACCTGCCGGCAATTGGACAACCGTGATCCTGCCCAAGTGGATACACGGCGCAACACGGCTGCGGCGCGACTGGTGGCGAAATATACCAATATGGTGGCACGCGACGTCCGCTCTGATCGCAGTATCGCCAGCTACGCCAATGCCTTGGGTGTGACCCCCACCCATTTGACGCGCAGTTGCCGCAAGACCTGCGGCCGCTCTGCCCTGTCTTTGTTGAATGATCGGGTTTATTTTGAGGCCTGCACGCTTCTGCGCGACACCCAAATTCCAATTCAGGATATCGCCGCGCGCCTTGGCTTTGGATCGCCCGCATATTTCACCCGCAGCTTTCAGGAAAAGTCAGGCCAACCACCCCGCGACTTCCGGCATAAAGCGGGATCGCTGAAACAGGTTTGACTGGCGGTGATTGCTGCGCTGCAGCACCAAAGCGCTTTGAATCTGACCCAGAGGCATGTCGCTTTTTCACTATTGATATGTCGCAATTGTCATCCGAATTGTGAAACGTCCGGTTGACCTAAGCTCAAAAATTGTGCCGAATAGCCCGCGGACAGGGGATGGTCGCGCAAGCTAATGGACGATTGGCAGTCATCACCCCTTGGCAATAAAATAAATGTGTCACAGGGAGAAACGAATGACGCACTCACAAAAACCAATCCACCCGGCTGCATTGATGTATGCAGAGGAAGCAAAAGCGGGCAAAATTGACCGCCGTGAATTCCTCGCACGCTCAACAGCACTTGGTGTGACAGCCGCCACAGCCTATGGGCTGATCGGCGCTGCACAACCAGCGCAAGCCGCCGGACACGCGCAGCAAGGCGGCACGATCCGCATGCAAATGGAAGTGCGCGCATTGAAGGACCCACGCACCTATGACTGGACGCAGATTGCGTTCTTCTCGCATGGTTGGCTGGAATACCTTGTTGAATATAATAACGACGGTTCATTCTCACCCATGCTGCTGACCAGCTGGGAAGTGAATGATGACGCTACAGTTTATACGCTAAACGTGCGTCCCGGCGTGAAATGGAACGATGGGTCCGACTTCACCGCCGCCGATGTTGCGCGCAACATTGAAGGCTGGTGTGACAAGAACGTCGAAGGCAACTCTATGGCTGGCCGCTTCGCTATTCTGGTGGACGAAGCAACAGGCACCGCTGTCGAAGGCGGGATCGAAGTTGTCGATGATCTTACCGTGCGTCTGAACCTGCCAGGGTCCGACATCTCATTGATTGCCGGTATGGCAGATTATCCAGCGGCCATCGTCCCCGCAGATTTTGACCCCGAAAACATGCTGGGCAACCCTGTCGGCACTGGCCCTTATCTGCCAGAAAGCCTGGAAGTGGGCGTGAAAGGTGTGCTGGTCCGCAACGAAGGGTTCGATTGGTGGGGCTATGCTGAAGGCAAAGGTGCATTCCTCGACCGTATCGAATACATCGACTACGGCACAGACCCATCCGCTTGGGTGGCCGCTGCTGCGGCTGACGAAGTAGATATGTTCTACGAAACCGTCGGTGACTTTGTCGAAGTCGTTGAAGGCATCGGTTGGGAACGGTCCGAGATTGCATCTGCTGCGACCATCGTGATCCGCCCGAACCAATTGGCTGAAGTAGATGGCGTGCAGCCCTATGCTGACAAACGTGTCCGTCAGGCGATTGCCATGGCCGTCGATAATGCTGTCTGTCTTGAACTGGGTTACTCAAACCTTGGTCAGCCAGCACGCAATCAGCACGTCGGCCCCATGCACCCAGCTTGGGCAGATGTTCCCGGCACGGCCTATGATCCAGAGGGCGCACTTGCCCTGCTGACGGAGGCTGGCATGGCTGATTTCGAGATGGAAATCGTGTCCATCGACGATGACTGGCGCAAGAACACAACTGACGCGGTTGCCGCCCAGTTGCGTGACGCTGGTTTCAACGTGAAGCGGACAATCATTCCCGGCTCGACCTTCTGGAACGACTGGACGAAGTATCCGTTCTCTTCCACCAACTGGAACCACCGTCCGCTGGATACCCAAATTCTGGGTCTGGCTTACCGTTCAGGTGAAGCTTGGAACGAAAGCGGCTTTGCAAATGCAGAGTTTGACGCGCTACTGGCCGAAGCCAACGCAATCGCGGATGCGGATGCGCGCCGCGAGGTGATGGGTAAGCTACAGGCAATCATGACCGAGGAAGGCGTGACAATCCAGCCATACTGGCGTTCGCTTTACCGCCACGCCAAACCCGGCATTGTGGGTTGGGATATGCACATCGCATACCTGCCGCAGATGTATAAGGTTGCCTTCGCAGCCTAACATGCAAGGGGTTGCCCAGAGATGGGCGACCCCTTTTGCTATCAGATGCGGACCACCGGCAAACCGGGGCCGCAATATAAATCTATAGTCAGGCAATGTCCTGACGCTGCTCACCAACAGGGGCCTTTATGGGACTGTTTATTCTGCGCCGCCTTGGGGTCATGCTCCTCACGGCACTTTGCCTGACATTCATTGTGTTCTGGCTGACAAACCTTGCACCAAACCTTGAAAAGCTCGCCAAGACCCAAGGCAACGCCCGCATGTCGGACGAGGCGGTGGTCAGTTGGTTGGACAATCGCGGCTATAGCCAGGCCTTGCCGGTCAAATACGGCCAATGGCTGGGTGTGTTGCCGGGGTATGTCATCGAAGGGACTGATGGAGAGGTGCGCGCCCGCTGCGCGGAACCGGGCCAACCGATTGAAGAGGCCGCGACCTTCTGTGGCATCTTGCAAGGTGACTGGGGCTATTCAACCGTCTTCAAGGATGAGGTCGGCAGCATCGTCGCTACACGTCTTGGCCTGACCGGTAAACTGATGTTCTGGGTCATGATGGTGATGGTCCCCGGCGCGCTGATCATCGGCGTGCTGGCAGGCATGCGTGAAGGATCACGCACCGACCGCAGCCTGTCCACAGTCTCCATCGTCTCAACCGCGACGCCTGAATATGTCTCCGGTGTTGTCTTCATCTCGGTCTTTGCAACCGCCACTTTCGGGATGCAATGGTTCAAAGGCACCGCCACGGGTGCCATGGAAGATGCGACGTTTGAGAATTTCTTCTTGCCGGTCATTACCATTGCGCTTTACGGCATGGGCTACATCGCCCGGATGACACGTGCCTCGATGACGGAAGTCATGACCGCTCAGTACATCCGCACCGCCCGCTTGAAAGGCGTCAGCTTTCCCAAGATCGTCCTCAAACACGCCCTGCGCAACGCGCTGATCGCGCCCTTTACGGTGATCATGTTGCAGTTCCCGTGGCTCTTGAACGGCGTTGTCATCGTCGAGACCCTGTTCAACTACAAGGGCTTTGGCTGGGTGCTGGTGCAGGCCGCTGGCAATAACGACATCGAGCTTCTGCTGGGTGTTTCCATCGTTTCCGTCTTCGTGGTCCTTGTGACACAGCTGATATCCGACATCGGCTATGTGTTCCTGAACCCACGCATTCGCATTTCTTAAAAGGAGGCTGAACCAATGGAAGCTTTGACCTGGACAGGCAGCCTCGGCACTATCCTCAACCCGATCTTGATGGTCTTGCTGGCTTTGTTGGCCATTGCGATCATCGCACAAATGATCCTGGGGTTCTTCGCACCGGCGCAAACCCTGCAATCGAACCCTGACGGGACAATCGCCGCCACCTCTGGCCCCTTGGGGCTGGCGGAAACGGCAGTAAAATACACTTTCCTCGGCGTGCTTGCGATTGTCGTCGCCTACCTCGTCATCCCGCAGGTGATGCCATACGGCTCCGCCGGGATAGTGGGCGAGATGACGAAGCGGTTCTTGCCGGTATGGATCTCTTTGATCGCCCTTTACACCATATCAATCGTCTACAAGCGCAAACTGGGGCTTTATGGCAAGCTGTTTGACAGCACGGTCGGCATGATCGGCTTTGGTCTGGTGATGTTCTGGGTGTTCACCGCGCTTTTTGTCGGCATTTTCGACATGATCGCAACGCACGATTATCTGACCCAAGTTTCGGGCCTGAAGAACAAGGGCCCCGGCGTGCCTGTACCAGAAGGCACCGAAGGCCTGATCCCGCATTACCTGCTGGGTGGCGATAACCTCGCCCGCGATATCTTTAGTCGCGTAGTACAGGGGTCTGTCTTCGTGATCGCGATTGCGCCACTGGCCACGATCTTTGCCTTTATGGTCGGCATCACTTTGGGCCTGCCTGCAGGTTTCTATGGCGGCACATTGGACACGGTGCTGTCCTTCATCGCCAACCTCATCCTCGCATTCCCTGTGATCCTGCTGTTCTACCTTCTGGTCACACCGGAGATCGTGCTGACAGGCATCCCGTCCTACATGGCCGCGTTCCTGTTCATTTTCCCGCTGATCTTCTTCGGCGTGCTGCTGAACTCGCGTTACTACACGCAACCGGCCAAACGGACCGCGATCCTCGTGCCGGTCCTTGGCGTCCTCGGCTGGCTCTACCTGTCGATCATCAACCAGAAAGGCACCGTCATCGACTTCCTGCCTGCGTGGATGGACCTTTTCGATATCTCGATCCTTGTGGTCTTTGTGTCGGTCGTTTTCGTCAACGCGCCGACAGTCTTCCGCATCGTGCGCGGCCTGACACTGGATCTGCGCACACGCGACTATGTCGCCGCCGCCCAGACCCGTGGTGAGGGCGCATGGTACATCATGCTGTGGGAAATCCTGCCCAACGCACGTGGGCCGCTGATCGTCGATTTCTGCCTGCGCATTGGCTACACCACGATCCTTCTGGGTACCTTGGGCTTCTTCGGTCTGGGCCTTTCATCCGAAAGCCCCGACTGGGGGTCGACCATCAACGAGGGGCGTAAGCTCTTGTTGATCTTCGCCCACCCTGCCCTGCCACCGGCGGCAGCACTGCTCAGCCTCGTTCTGGGTCTGAACCTGCTGGCCGACGGCCTGCGTGAAGAAAGCCTCAAAGACTAGACGCAGTCCCGGACTTGATCCGGGACCTCACCCTCAACCCGAGGTCCCGGGTCATGCCCGGGACTGCGACGCAAAGGAAAACCGATGCAAGACGACACACAACCTATCCTTGAGATCGACAAGCTTTCAATCTCGTTCTTCACCCGTCTGCGCGAAATCCCTGCGGTCATGGATTTTTCTGCCACCGTCATGCCGGGCGAGGCTTTGGGCCTTGTGGGCGAATCTGGTTGCGGCAAATCCACCGTGGCACTTGGGGTCATGCAGGACCTTGGCGTCAACGGGCGCATCGTTGGCGGCTCCATCAAGTTCAAAGGCCGCGACCTGTGCGAGATGACGCCGGAAGAACTGCGTGACATTCGCGGCTCTGAAATCGCCATGATCTATCAAGAGCCTATGGCCTCGCTCAACCCTGCCATGCGGATCGGCAAGCAGCTGATGGAAGTGCCGATGATCCACGAGGGCGTGAGCGAGAAAGAGGCTTACGACCGCGCGCTGGAAGTGGTGACAGACGTAAAACTGCCAGACCCCAAACGCATGCTGGACAGCTATCCGCACCAACTGTCCGGTGGCCAACAACAGCGCATCGTCATCGCCATGGCGCTGATGTCGAAACCTTCGCTGTTGATCCTTGATGAGCCCACAACCGCGCTCGATGTGACGGTTGAGGCCGCCGTGGTCGAACTGGTCAAAGACCTTGGCAAGAAGTACGGCACCTCGATGCTGTTCATCAGCCACAACCTCGGGCTTGTGCTGGAAACCTGCGACCGCATCTGCGTGATGTATTCTGGCGAGGCCGTGGAACGCGGCAGCATCGAAGATGTCTTCGACGAGATGCAGCACCCTTACACCCAAGCCCTCTTCCGCTCGATCCCCCTGCCCGGTGCGGACAAGAATGCGCGGCCCCTGATTGCCATTCCCGGCAACTTCCCCTTGCCGCACGAACGGCCACAGGGCTGCAACTTTGGCCCCCGTTGCGACTATTTCGAGGCTGGCCGCTGCGACGCGGGCTTCATCCCGATGGAGCCTGTCCCCGGCAACGACCGCCACCAATCGCGCTGTCTGAAGTTCAAGGAAATCGACTGGAACACCCCCATTGATGTGGGCGCGCAAACCGAAAAGCCCGAACCTGGGCAGGTTGTTCTGAAAATGGATAACCTGAAGAAATACTATGAGGTGGCGGCCAATGCCCTCTTTGGCGGTGGCGACAAAAAGGTGGTCAAAGCCAATGAAACCCTTTCGTTCGAAGCGCGCGAAAGCGAAACGCTGGCCATCGTCGGCGAAAGCGGTTGCGGGAAATCCACATTTGCCAAAGTGCTGATGGGGCTGGAGACGGCAACCGAAGGGGAAATCCTGCTGGATAACAAATCCATCGGGAACACGGCCATCGAAAGCCGCGATACCAAAACCGTCGCAGACATCCAGATGGTGTTTCAAAACCCATTCGACACGCTGAACCCGTCGATGACCGTGGGCCGCCAAATCATGCGCGCGCTGGAAATCTTTGGTATCGGCGCCAATGACAACGAGCGGCGGGAACGGATGCTCAACCTGCTTGATCTGGTAAAATTACCCCGTGCCTTTGCGGATCGGATGCCGCGTCAGCTGTCAGGCGGTCAAAAACAGCGGGTGGGTATCGCCCGCGCCTTTGCCGGCGACGCCCGGATTGTGGTGGCAGACGAACCGGTCTCGGCGCTAGATGTGTCCGTCCAAGCGGCGGTGACTGATCTGTTGATGGAAATCCAGCGCGAGCATAAAACCACGCTCTTGTTCATCAGCCACGACCTGTCGATCGTGCGTTATCTGTCCGATCGGGTGATGGTGATGTATCTGGGCCATGTGGTGGAACTGGGCAGCACAGATCAGGTCTTTGCCCCGCCTTACCACCCTTATACCGAAGCGCTGCTATCCGCCGTGCCCATCGCCGACACGAGCGTAGAGAAAAAGCACATCGTGCTGGAAGGCGACATCCCATCTGCGATGAACCCGCCGACAGGCTGCCCGTTCCAGACGCGCTGCAATTGGAAATCCAAAGTCGGCGGTGGCCTTTGCGAGAAAGAGGTCCCGCCGGTGCGAATGCTGGCGGATGGCCATCAGATCAAATGCCACCTCAGCGATGCAGATCTCGCCGATATGGAACCAGTCATCCAAATCGCGGCTGAATAGCCATTCATCTTGGCCCAAGAAACCCCGCCACAGGCTCCGATGCCCTTGGCGGGCGCAATCATTGCCCCCAGATCACCTGAACGTAGTTCTGGGTCTCTGCAAATGGCGGCACACCGCGATACCGCGTCACAGCGCCCGGCCCCGCATTATAGGCGGCCAGGGCCAGCGGCCATGATCCAAAGGTCTCATACTGGGTGCGCAAATACCGCGCGCCACCATCCAGGTTCTCTGCCGGATCAAGCGGGTCAACGCCAAGGCTGCGTGCGGTTGCGGGCATCAACTGTGCGAGGCCCAAGGCGCCTTTGACGGAGCGCGCGGATGCGTTCCAGCCGCTTTCCTGTTCCACTAGCCGCAAAAACAGGTCCGCTGGCACGCCATGTCGGGTCGCCGCGGCCTGCGCCAAACGCAAGAATGGGCCACGATAATTACCGGTATAGGCAGGCGTCACAGCAAAGCCCGCCTCGCGGGGTGGCTGCAGCCTGACAGAATTCTGATATTGTTCTGCCGCACGCCCATCCAAAATAGACGTTTGGCTTTGCAACAGGCCAGAGCGTGACATGGTCGAAACCTGCTCTTCCGCCGCAGCAGATTGCGCGCCTAAGGCGGTGATCAGGCTGATGGTCAGGATAAATCGGGGCACGTTCAACTGCTTTCGCTCGTTACGACCCCACTTACCTAAGCCTTTTCTGCCAATACGCCAACCCTGCCTCTGGAAACCTCTCGTTAACCTTGTTACGCCATGTGTGGGAAGCCGGGGGAACGGCGCTAAGAATCGTGGGAGGTGCCGGGTATGGCCGGATCGTTGAATAAAGTCATGATAATCGGCAATCTGGGCGCAGACCCCGAGGTGCGAACATTCCAGAACGGTGGCAAGGTCGCCAACCTGCGCATCGCCACGTCCGAGACTTGGAAAGACAAAAACACGGGCGAGCGTCGGGAAAAGACAGAATGGCACACAGTGGCCATTTTCCAAGAGGGTCTGGTGCGCGTCGCAGAACAGTATCTGCGCAAGGGGTCCAAGGTCTTCATCGAAGGCAAGCTACAGACCCGCAAATGGCAGGACCAATCCGGCCAAGACCGCTATTCAACTGAGGTCGTTCTGAACGGCTATGACGGCACACTCACCATGCTGGACAGCCGCAACGAAGGCGGTGGTGGCGGTAACTATGGCGGCGGCGGTTATGGTGGCGGATCACAGGGCGGTGGCTACGGCGGCAACGATGGCGGCTATGGCGGCGGCAGTGGCGGTGGCGCCCCTGCAGGCGGCGGTGGCGGCGACATGGACGACGAAATCCCGTTCTAAAGCCCGATGGTCGTTTCACCCGAAGCGCAAATTCTGATCCTTGTCGGCCTGATCCTGGCCGTGGCCTATCTAGGTATTTTTCCCACGCTTGAGGAAAAGACCCTCAACAAGCTGATGGGTATTGATTTTGCGCTGAATATCCTTGCTTTGATCATTGCGGGTGCCTGGTTCTGGGGGACAGGTGCTCAGTTTACGCTGGTCTATTTTGAGACGAATTGGGTGATCTTCACCATCGTCACCTACGCGCTGATTGAAATTCCGCTTTTTCTGAACTTCGCCAAAGCACATGGCATCCGGCTGGATGGGCGCGATGATGATGAACCCGAATGACCAATGACCAACCGCGTTGATCTGAGGCCCCTGACGATTGCAGATGGTGAGGCTGCACTGGCGCTTTACAATGAGCTGACCTTCGGCCCACAAACCCATGATATCGCTGCGTTTGAATCTATTCTTGCGCATCCCGGCACAACGGTCTTGGGCGCGTTCGACAATGGCAGACTGGTTGCCATGCTTACCCTGCACCTGCTGCCAAACGTGACATGGGGCGCCCGGCCTTATGCGTTGATCGAGAATGTGATTACGACCGCAACCCACCGTAAACGCGGGATCGGCAGGCAGCTGATGCAACATGCCATCGCGCAGGCTTGGGACGCGGATGCATTCAAGATCATGCTGATGACAGGCAAGAAACGCGCCGCGACAGGGTTCTACGAAGCCGTGGGCTTCAGTGCAGAAGACAAAACTGCAATGGTGATCCGACGCCCCTCAAGAGTTACGCAGTCCCGGACTTGATCCGGGACCTCAACGTCACCCGCCAAGTGGTCCCGGATCAAGTCCGAGACTGCGGTGCGCTTAAAGCATCTTCCAACACAGACATCACCACGTCAGGTGGCACGTCAGATGTGATGAACGCCTCCCCAATCCCGCGTGCCAAGATGAAGCGCAGCTTGCCATCCTGCACCTTTTTATCCTGACCCATCAGGTCCAGAAGCCCTGCGGCATCAGGCAGATCACCGGGAATATCGCGGATATCGACCTTCATCCCCATATCGCGCAAATGCGCGCGCACCCGGCTGGGCTCTTCCTGACTGCACAGCCCCAGACGGGCCGAAAGCTCAAACGCCAGTGCGCAGCCAAATGCCACGCCTTCACCATGGAGCAGCCGGTCGGAATAGCCCGTCGCGGCCTCCAGCGCATGGCAGAACGTATGGCCAAGGTTCAACAGCGCGCGATCACCCTGCTCTGTCTCGTCACGCTGCACGATATCGGCTTTCATCTGGCACGACCGTGTGACTGCGCGCACCCGTGCGTCCATATCACCAGCAGCCAAGGCAGGCCCTTCGGCTTCAAGCCAGTCAAAAAACGCCGCATCCCCCAACAGCCCGTATTTGACCACCTCACCATAGCCGGCAAGGAAATCGCGGGATGTCAGCGTGCCCAATAGCGCGGTATCTGCCAGCACAAGACTGGGCTGATGGAAAGCACCGATCAGGTTTTTACCGCTCGGTGAGTTGATCCCGGTCTTGCCGCCTACCGAACTATCGACCTGCGCCAGTAGCGACGTTGGGATTTGCACAAAGCGCACACCGCGGCGCAAAATGGCAGCTGCAAAACCTGCCAGATCACCAATGACACCGCCCCCAAAGGCCACAACGATATCATTGCGTTCCACCTTTTGCGCCAGCAGCCATTCGACCGCGCGTTCGAGCTGTGCCCAGCACTTCGTGCCTTCGCCTGGCGGCAGCGCCAAAGCCTCTGACGTCAGCCCGGCAGAAGACAAAGCAGCCTGCAATTGCGCCAAATGCAGTCCTGCCAGGTTTTCATCCGTCAGAATGCAGACATGCCGACGCCCGCCCATCGCGGCGATCTGTGCGCCCGCCTGATCCAAAACACCCGGACCAATCTGAATGTCATAGGCGCGCCCGGGCAGATCAACATGGACAGTGGCGGTCATCTATTTGCTCTCCAAAATATCGGGGCGGCCGGCCAGCGCATCGCGCACTGTACGCATCGTTTGTTCAATCGTTGCAGATGGTTGCACGGCGACTTTCAAGCCCGCAAGGCTGTAGATTGGCGTGCGATCTGCGTAGATCTGGGTCAAGGTCGCCTTGGGATCGGCGGTACGCAACAAAGGCCGCGTGTCCTTATGGCGCACACGTTCCCACAAGATCTCAAGATCAGCATCCAGCCAAACCGCCACGCCCATCTTGGCAATCGCATCACGGTTCGCCTTGGCCAAAAACGCGCCGCCACCGGTTGAGACAATGCCGGGCGGGCCAGATAGCAGCCTGCGCAGCACCTCAGCCTCGCGCTTGCGGAAAAACTTTTCGCCACTGCGTTCGAAAATCTCTGCAATTGTGGCCGCCGCCGCCTCTTCTATCGCGGCATCGCTATCGACAAAGGGGACATCCAGCGCCGCGGCCAGCGCCCGCCCAATCGCGGTCTTGCCAGACCCCATCATGCCCACCAGTACAACGGTGCGTTTGAGGTGATATTGCTGCCCTTCGGCCATGCAAATGCTGCCTTTCATTTCGGCCAATCGGTGCCGAACACAAAAATTAATGAATGAATGCCGTGATCTTGCACGAAAGGCCATATATAATCCCTTCAACAAGTGGGGAAGAACCCACATATTGAGGCAGAAAGACAAGATTGGGGCAGGCCATGTGGCGGTTTATCAAGGCGCTATTGTTTTTGATCATTCTGGCAGGGATAAGTCTGGTGGCCTATGCCTATGTTGGTCCTTTGTTCTTTCCAGCCGATTTTGCCCCCCCATCACAAGAGGTCACGCGCCCTGTTACGCTGGAAACAAACTAAGGCACTTGCCGCCGCGCTTTGCCTGACTGGCACGACCGCTTTGGCGCAGGGTGAACCTTTGTCAGCCATCGACTGGCTGTCGCGCAGCGTGGAAACCGCCCCGCTGTTTGAACCCCCTGCTGTGGGCAATGCAACCGCACCTGACGTCACGGTCACACCGCTTGATCGCCCCTCCAAAGACCCCATTGGCCTGCTGCCACCTGAGGTCACAGGATTGCCTCGCGATATCTGGTCGGGCAGCACAGAGGCTGTTTTGGTCGATCTGGTGCGCGCTGAGCGGGTTGATACGCTGCCTGCGCTGCAAGAATTCCTGAAGGTCTTGATGCTGGCCGAGGCTGATCCGCCTTTGGATGCCGATGCCGAAGGGGCGTTATTTCTAGCCCGCGTCGACAAGCTGTTGGATTTGGGCGCATTGGAACCCGCCCAATCACTGATCGAACAGGCGGCACCTGACACGGGCCCTCTGTTTCGCCGCTGGTTTGATGTGGCTCTGCTGACAGGCACCGAGGATAGCGCCTGCGAGGCGATGAAAAGCACCCCCTCCATCGCGCCAACGGTATCGGCGCGCATCTTTTGTCTTGCCCGCAATGGCGATTGGTCCGCCGCAGCCCTGACGCTGAACACCCACCGCGTGCTGGGTGACATCACCCCGCAGGAAGAGGCGCTTTTGTCCCGCTTTCTGGATCCAGAGCTTTACGAAGGCGAACCACCCCTGACACCACCGGCCCGCGTCAGCCCCCTGACCTTTCGCATGCATGCCGCAATTGGCGAACCGCTAATCACCGCGAACCTGCCGCTAGCCTTTTCCCATGCCGATTTGCAGCCGACAGCCGCCTGGAAGTCGCAGTTGGAGGCCACTGAAAGGCTCGCCCGCCACGGTGCCGTGTCTGAAAACGTGCTGCTGCGCAACTACACCGCCCGCACGCCTGCGGCCTCTGGCGGGATCTGGGACAGGGCCGCGGCGATCCAGCGTTTTGATGTGGCGATGACCGCGCGTGATCCGGTCAGCGTGGCGCGCACCCTGCCCGGCGCTTGGGCGGCGATGCAACAGGCCCGCGCAGAAATCCAGTTTGCCAAACTTTACGGGGCGGACCTGCAAACACTGCCACTGTCCGGCAACGCGGCAGTGATCGCCTTTGAGGTAGGTTTGCTCTCACCAGACTATGAAACTGTAGCCATCACAGCCGAAGAAGCCGACGCTGGTTTTGATACGTTCCTGATCGGTATTGCGCGCGGCACACCACAAAACCTGGCCGCGAACACCCCCCGTGCCCTGGCGATACAAGAGGCCTTTGACACCACGCCACCGCCCCCTGAACTGCAAAATAAGGTCGATGAAGGCAAGCTGGGCGAAGCCCTGCTGCGCGCGCTGGCCTTGTTTGAAGCGGGATCAGAAGGCGACTTGCGCTCGGTTACTGATGCGCTGAAACTTTTGCGCTCGGTCGGGTTGGAAGATGTCGCACGGCGCGCTGCACTGCAACTGATGATCTTGGACCGGGCAACATGAGCGCCGATGCGCAACCCATGGCCCGCTGGGTGCAAACCTTTCTTGAAGCACAGGCGGCAGAGCTGGACGCGGCCACAAATACCCAACTGGCCTATGCGCGTGACTTACAGAATTTTGCAGAATGGTTATCGCCCAAGGGGCTGCATTTCAGCGATGCATCCCGCGATCACGTCGAAAGCTACCTGATCGATTGCGAGACTGAAGGGCTGGCCAAATCGACACGCGCGCGGCGGCTGTCGGCGATCAAACAGCTGTACCGTTTTGCGTTCGAGGAAGGCTGGCGCGATGACAACCCCGCGATCCAGATCAAAGGACCGGGGCGCGAACAGCGTCTGCCCAAGACGCTTTCAGTGGAAGAAGTCGACCGCCTGCTGGACGCCGCCCGCAACACGCCAAAAGAGACCTTGCGCAATACTTGCCTGATGGAACTGCTCTATGCGACAGGCATGCGTGTGACAGAGTTGGTTAGCCTGCCGGTATCAGCGGCAAGGGGTGACCCACGCATGCTCTTGGTCCGCGGCAAGGGTGACAAAGAGCGGCTGGTGCCGCTCTCCCAGCCAGCGCGCGCCGCCTTGGCCGCTTATCTGGTCGAGCGCGACGCGGCAGAAGATGCAGCTCGCAAAGATGGCAAGCCTGCATCAAAATTCCTTTTCCCGTCGCGCGGCAAATCCGGCCATCTCACGCGGCACCGCTTTTTCGGGCTAATCAAGGAATTCGCGGTCGCAGGTGGTGTCTCGCCTGCCAAGGTCACACCGCATACGTTGCGCCATGCTTTCGCCACCCATTTGCTGGCGGGCGGTGCTGATCTGCGATCAATCCAGACCATGCTGGGCCATGCCGATGTCGCGACCACGGAAATCTACACCCATGTGCTGGACGAACGCCTGAAAGAGCTTGTTTTGGACCATCATCCTCTCGCCAAAGCAGGCAAGGCTTGAAGCCGCAGCGTAGACCCTACATAAGACCAATGATTTTGCTTGAAAGCACCTGATGGAAACCGCACCTCTCGACGCCGCATTCTGGGTCACCGCCGGCGCTATTTTGATCCTTCTTGTTATGTCGGCCTTCTTTTCGGGCTCTGAAACGGCGCTGACGGCCGCCTCGCGCGGGAAACTGCGTTCAGCCGCCGACAAGGGCTCAAAAGGGGCAGAGCGTGCGCTGACGGTGACCGAAGACAGTGAACGTCTGATCGGTTCTGTCCTGCTGGGCAACAACGTGGTCAATATTCTGGCGACATCGCTGGCTACAGCTGTGTTGACCAAACTTTTCGGACAAAACGGCGTTGCGGCGGCCACGTTGATCATGACCTTGCTGGTTCTGATCTTCGCAGAGGTGCTGCCAAAAACACTCGCCATCACCTACCCTGAAACCGTGGCCTCGCGTGTGGCGCGCCCCATTGGGCTGGTCGTTGTCATATTCTCGCCCCTCGTCGCCGCCGTCCGCTATCTGGTGCGCGGCGTGCTGTTTGTCTTTGGCGTGCGTACTGATCCTGACAGTAATATCCTGGCTGTGCGTGAAGAAATCGCCGGCGCGCTGTCCTTGGGTCATTCCGAAGGGATCGTGCAGAAAGAGGATCGCGACCGGATTTTGGGCGCACTGGACCTGAACGAACGCACGGTCGAGGAAATCATGCTGCACCGTTCCGGGATCGAAATGGTCGATGCCGCCCTGCCTCCGCAAGACATCCTCGCGCAGATCCTGCAAAGCCCCTACACCCGCCTGCCCCTGTTCCGCGATGATCCCGAAAACATCGTCGGCATGATCCATTCCAAGGACCTGCTGCGCGCGATGCATAAGCTTTTGGATGGCGGCAAGGAAGACCCGCAGGGGCTCGCCGCCTTCGACGTGACCAAAGTCGCGATGCCGCCCTATTTTGTGCCGGAAACCACGACGCTGGACGACCAGATGCGCAATTTCCTGAAGCGGAAAACGCATTTCGCGCTGGTGGTGGATGAATATGGCGCGCTGCAGGGGCTGATCACGCTGGAAGATATCCTAGAAGAAATCGTGGGCGAGATTGCCGATGAATTCGACACCCATGAGGAAGAGCAGATCGCCGCAACCGAAGACGGCGCCTATATCGTCGACGGCGTCATGACGATCCGCGACCTAAACCGCGCGCACGACTGGAACCTGCCCGATGATGAGGCAAACACAGTGGCCGGTCTGGTGATCCACGAGGCGCAAATGATCCCCGTCGAAGGACAGGTATTTTCCTTCCACGGCTTCCGGTTCGAGGTGATGACAAAAGACGAAAACCGGATCGCGACACTGAAGATCAGGAAGTTGTAGCGCGGCTTAGGCGATTGGTCGGGAATGGCTGCTTTGCGGACGAAGCTGCCGTTCGGATTGTGATGTGCAACGACTACTCTCGGCCCTTACCAGCCATTCATCGGGTCACGCGGCGCCGCATTGCAGCTTCACCGAACCGGACGTTCGCTGCACTGGCTCAGTCCGAACATCGACGGAAGACCGCAACGCGGACAATCCCGCCGATTCCTTCAGTATTTTGAAAGTCTGATTCATATTCATAGATGCCGTCGCCTAGCGTTCGCCGGCGGACCGAATTTAGTTCCGCTAACCGAGTTCTAGACTGGTAACGGCGAAACATTTGTGCCCAGAGGCATCGAACACTCCTTTGTACATCCGCGCGGTTTGGAATCCAGGTTGCCATTCCATGGTCCGGCACATCTTAGTGAGCGCGGTTGAGGTATTCGGGACATCCATACTGATAGGTCCGCTGATGCCAGTGGCAGCATGCGCGATCAGCTCGCGGGCGACATCAACGTTTGTAGCGACCAGCGGGCCGATCTTGGCGCCGGTTTGGCAGGTACGGATCGTACAAAAGCTAAACCTGCCGCTTTGGTCACGTTTGACAAAGGTTGCTCTAGTGTCGCTTCCGATTAGCCATGGGCGAAGGTAGCCGGGTTTTGACTCGCCAGATGCCTCACCCTCCATTTGTATCAAGGTAGGGATGTCCTGTAGTTCAACGGTTCGAATGTCCTGGCCAATCTGTTCAGTTAAGCGCCCGGTAAATCGCGTCGTTGCGCCCGAGTAGTCAAAGCCTGATGAACGGTAGTTGTTTTGCTGCGCTTCCACGCCATCAAGCCCCACCGTCCGAGAACCTGCGTGTTGCATTGCGTGTCGCCAAAGCCCAAGGCCGATTCCACGCCCGCGAAATTCTTTGCGCACTATATAAAGCCCCAAAAAAGCAAAATCGGCTGTGTGGTTGATAACCGAAATAGATGCGATGGGTTCGTCCTGCTTGTCGACAGCAACAAAGAACCCTCCGGGGTCGGTCGCAAAGAATGCCTCTGCATCATCAAGACCAGGGTTCCACCCCTCTTCGGCGGCCCAGTCCAGGATCAATGACAATTCGCTCAGCGTCGCGGTCCGATATCTTGTCATTTCCGAAGTGCATCTTTCAGGGAAACTGGCCCGGATGGGCTATCACGCAGGTCCAGTTGCATGAGCAAATCAAGCAGATGTCCCTTCATGATCTCTTCGGCACCATCTGCGTCTTTGTTACGAAAAGCGTTCACTAGTCCCATATGGGAGGAGCTATCAGATAGGGCGTTACGGCGGCGCCAATACAGCGCGATGATCAATGCAGATCGGGCGACCAATTGTGCCAACAGGGTCTCAATCAACGAGTGATCGGCAATCCGGGCGATTTGCACATGGAAGTCACCGGAAAGTCTTAGAGCTTCCCCAACCTCTTCTCGGGCGAGGGCGTCTTTCTCTGCTTGCATGTGGTCTTCGAGAAAGGCGACATCCTTTGGTGTGGCGCGCAAAGCCGCCGCATGTGCCATGGCTGGTTCGATCAAAGATCTTGCTTCAAACACCTCGCGCGCTTCTTTGAGAGTGGGCTTGGCGACAAAAGCACCCTTGTTGCGCAAAATTGTGACGAGGCCTTTGTGCTGAAGCGAATGCAAGGATTGGCGGACAATCGTGCGACTGACCTGAAAAATGTCGCAGACTTCGTCTTCGCGCAATTTTGCGCCTGGTTGCAGACGATGCGTGTGAATGGCTTCTGTCAATTGAAGCGCGATCTCGTCTGCTGTTGCGGATTTAGTTTTCAGGTTGATCGTCACGTAACGCCTCCTGCCCTACATTTGCACCCAGATGATTTCGAGCACAAGCTGCGCACGATAGTGCGCCAAATCGTATACAATCAGCGCCTATTTTTTTCACAAAATCGGCCCGATCTGACAAAATTCGAGCAACCTTCTTGTAAGTAGGCGCCCAAAAACCTGAAACACCTTGGTTCCCGAAACACGGTTGGCGCACCCTGAAGGTACTGCGGGGTGACATGAACCAAAAGATCGACCTTGAACTGATTAACCTTACCAAACGCTATGGCGCGACGATCGCGGTTGACGCGATCAGCTACCACTTTAGCGCGGGCACATACGCCTGCCTTTTGGGCCCATCGGGGTGCGGGAAATCCTCTACCCTGCGGATGATTGCTGGACATGAAACCGCGTCTGATGGGTCGATCACCCTTGGAGGACGGGACATTTCGGCCCGACCACCCGCCAAACGTGGCACTGCGATGATGTTTCAGAATTATGCGCTATTCCCGCATCTGAGTGTTCTCGACAACGTGGCCTTTAGTCTGACCATGAAAGGTGTCGATAAGAGCACGCGCCATGCCCACGCCAAAGAACTACTGGACCTCGTTGACATGACGGCCATGGCGGATCGCCTGCCTGCTCAACTTTCCGGTGGCCAACAACAGCGCGCTGCCCTGGCTCGCGCGTTGATCACTGAGCCTGATGTCTTGCTGCTGGACGAACCTTTGTCAGCGCTCGACCCCTTCCTGCGTATCCGAATGCGCGCCGAATTGAAGAAGCTGCAGCGTGAGTTGGGCATCACCTTTGTACATGTCACCCATGGCCAGGATGAGGCTTTGGCTCTGGCCGATGAAATCGTCGTCATGAACGACGCAAGGATTGAGCAAGCGGGCCAGACCCGTTCGGTCTTCGACGCCCCCAAAACGGCTTTCGTGGCGCGGTTCTTGGGGTCTCACAACGTCGTGGCGATGCCCCAAGGAATGGTCGCTGTCAGGTCTGATGCCTTGAAGGTGACAAATGCCAAATCGGCCAAGCTACCCGGCACCATCACAAACATCGAATATCAAGGCACGCATGTTGCGCTGACAGCTTCCGTTCCCGGCGAACAGGAAGTCACGGCACTGCTGTCTGACAAGGATTTCTTCGGCAATCCGAAGGAGTTGGGCGAGGCAATCGGCCTCGACTGGGAGGCTGAGGCGGCACACGCCCTGGCTGGATGAAAAGTTCAACAAAGAGGACAAACAATGACGACAATCTCGAAAATACGCTATTCGCGTCGGTCCATGCTGAAAGCTGGTGGCGCGGCGGTGGCGGCCGCCGCGCTTCCGGCTCCAATGGTATGGGGACAAGAGACGAAAAACATCACCTTGCGCCAGTTTGGCACCGGGGTCTCGAATTTGAATGACGTCGCCCTAAAAGTCAAAGAAGATTTGGGCTTCACGCTGGAAATGACCGCGCTGGATTCAGACAGCGTGACACAGCGCGCGGCGACACAGCCCGACAGCTTTGACATCGCAGATATCGAATACTGGATCTGCAAAAAAGTTTGGCCCACCGGCAACCTGCAAGCCATGGATGCCTCCAAGATTGTTCAATATGACAACATCGCAGGCACCTTCCGCAGTGGTCTTCTGACACCCGAAAGCACAATCGCCCAAGGCACCGCGCCACACACCGTCGGGTTCACAACGGGAGCCAATGGCACCGAGTTCGTCCAGGAAGAATCCGGTTGGATGACCCTGATCCCGACGATCTACAACGCCGACACGCTGGGCATCCGCCCGGACCTGATTGGTCGCCCGATCAAGAACTGGTCTGAGCTATTGAATCCTGAGTTTGCAGGCAAAGCCTCGATCCTTGATATCTCATCTATCGGGATCATGGACATGGCCTTGGTCGTCGAGTCCATGGGGGAATACACCTACCCAGACAAAGGCAATATGACCAAGGAAGAGATCGACCTGACCCTGGGTATCTTTACTGAGGCCAAGAAAAACGGTCAGTTCCGCGCGTTCTGGAAATCCTTCGATGAAAGCGTGAACTTGATGGCCTCGGGTGAGGTGGTGATCCAGTCGATGTGGTCGCCTGCCATTACCGCAGTACGTTCGCAAGGTATTCCATGTGTCTACCAGCCGCTGGAAGAAGGCTACCGCTCTTGGGGTGGCGGTCTTGGCCTGTCAGCATCCCTATCCGGCATGGAGTTGGACGCGGCCTACGAATACATCAACTGGTACCTCAGCGGCTGGGTTGGCGGCTACCTGATGCGTCAGGGCTATTACTCTGCTGTGCCAACCACTTCCAAGGAATTCATGTCCGAGGACGAGTGGGGTTACTGGTACGAGGGCAAAGAATCTCAAGGCGACATCGTATCTCCAACAGGCGCAAAACTGGCTGGTCCAGGCGAAGTGCGCGACGGCGGTTCCTTCCTGGATCGTATGGGATCCGTTGTTTGCTGGAACTCGGTCATGGACGAGAACCAGTACATGGTCCGCAAGTGGAACGAGTTCATCGCGGCCTAAGCGATGCACGTCGGAGGGCCTTGGCCCTCCGACAACCCCTAATAGCAATTACACTGAGGCAAACGTGCAGAACAATTCAGTCATAGGCTGGCTTTTGGCAGCGCCTCTGGCGCTTGTGCTATTGGTGTTTTTGGTTCTTCCGATCATCATGATCGTCGTGGTCAGCTTTTGGGGGGCGACGGAATGGTCGATTTACCCGGCCTTCCTGTTCGACAATTACGAATTTCTGCTGACCTCGGATGTGACCTACCGGGTCTTTTTCAACACGTTTAAGTATGCCTTGATCACATGGGCCTTCACGCTGTTGATCGGGTTTACGGTCGCCTATTATTTGGCCTTCCATATCCGCAGCTTAACCTGGCAAATCGCACTTTTCTTGCTGTGCACAATCCCCTTTCTTACCTCGAACATCATTCGCATGATTTCCTGGATCCCGTTTCTGGGGCGCAATGGGATTGCGAATTCCACACTGATCTCAATCGGTGTCATCGACGAGCCGGTTGAATGGCTGCTGTTTAGCGACTTCAGTGTCATCCTCGCTTTTGTGCATCTCTACACGCTGTTTATGGTCGTGCCCATCTTCAACACGATGATGCGGATCGACAAATCCCTGATCGAGGCCGCAACGGATGCAGGCGCTACAGGTTGGCAGACGCTCTGGCACGTTATTGTCCCGCTCACGAAACCCGGCATCATGATTGGTACAATCTTTGTCGTGGCGCTTGTGATGGGAGACTTCATCACCGTCCGTTTCATGAGCGGGTCCCAATCCGCCAACATGGGGCGGCTGATCCAGAACGACATCGCGCTGCTGCAATACCCTTCGGCCTCTGCGACAGCAGTGATCCTGTTAATCACGGTCCTGCTTTTGATCGGAACACTTTTGCGGTTTGTCGATATCCGAAAGGAGCTTTGATGATGGAGCCGCGTCCTAAGTCTTTTTACTTTCTCAGCGCGTTCTTCGTGCTGTTTTTGGTTTTTCTCTACGGTCCGACGCTCACCATAGGCATCCTGTCCTTCCAAGGGCCCGGCGGCGGTCTGACCTTTCCCATGCGCGGCGTGTCACTGTATTGGTTCCGCGATCTGTTCGAACAGCAAGCCGTGGGCGACATTTGGGGCTCATTCAGACGATCGTTCGTCTTGGGCCTCATGGTAATGGTGACGACCGTCGTGGTATCGGTCATGGGGGGGCTAGCCTTTCGCAAGCGCTTTGCTGGGTCCACGATACTCTTCTACTTGATTATCACCTCATTAGTGATCCCCTCTATCCTGATCTCTCTTGGTGTAGGGCTGATCTGGTCGCAATCCGGCCTTCCGGTGCATTGGTCCAGCTCAGGCTTTGGCGCTCAGCTCACATGGACGCTACCTTTTGGCCTCTTGATCATGTTCGCCGTCTTCAACCGTTTCGACCGATCCTATGAGGAAGCCGCCCGCGACCTTGGAGCCAGCCCATGGCAGGTCATCCGCCACGTCGTGTTGCCCATTTTAGCGCCGTCGCTGATCGGCGTGGCGCTCTTTGGCTTTACGCTGAGCTATGACGAATTCGCCCGTACGCTTTTGACTGCTGGTAGCTACAACACTCTACCCCTAGAAATCTTCGGGATGACGACCAACGTTACGACACCCGTCCTTTTCGCGTTAGGCACGTTGACGACCGTGTTCTCTCTACTTGTAATCGGTGTTTTCCTGCTTGTGGTCTGGCTGATGAATCGCCGAAGAGCCCGCGCGGGCTCGGATGCGGGCAATGGAATGGTCTGATGGCGGTCGTCATCATCAACCCTAACAGCACGGCTTCAATGACAGAGGCTATGTTGCGTCAAGCCCGCACGGCTGCTCCGCACCAGGATTTTGAAGGCTGGACGTCGCTCGATGGGCCACCGGCTATCCAAGGTCCAGAGGACGGAGAAACAGCAACGGGCCCGCTCCTTGAACTTGTCGATCAAGCATCAAAGTCGGGTGCAGATGGCATCATTATTGGTTGTTTCGATGATACCGCGCTCGATGAAGCTGTCGCACGTGCAGACTTTCCTGTCATCGGCATCGGCCAAGCCTCATATCACTATGCAGCGCTTAGAAACTGGCGTTTCAGCGTTGTGACCACACTGTCTGTGTCCGTTCCGGTTATCGAAGACAACATTCGGCGAACAGGTCTGAGCCAATTCTTATCAAAAGTCCGCGCTTCGGAAGTCCCTGTTTTGGAGTTGGACGCTGACCCAGATACGGCCTCTGCGATCATCAAGTCAGAGGCTCTGCAGGCCCAGGAATTGGATGGCATTTCTGCCGTTGTCCTTGGGTGTGCTGGAATGGTCGAAGTCTATCACCACGTAGAACGCGCACTTTCAGTGGAAACCATAGACCCGGTCACGATTGCTGCGCGTTGTTGGAATTGGCTCAATTGATCCGTCAATTCAATGGATGCAGTGTGATCATCTTTGGCAATTCGTGTAACTTGCAGCATTCGATGCTTTGAGCTCAGACCCGTCATTCGCCGCACATGAACTGAACGTCTGCCATGTGAACGAAGCAGCCGTTCATCCAAAATCCGCTTCAACGATCCCTGTGCAGACAACTGATCAGTATTTTGTTCCTCATTTTTTGGACAAACGTATTAATGGATATTCGTACCAACGATGTGCCGGTCTGCCAAACTTGGAGCTGACATCTCGTTGATCAGCTTAGATCCTCGTGATCAGGCCGCAGTTACGTTGAGTGACGCTTTGATCCGGGCGTCAGCGCGGGCAAAGAGCAGGTAATAGAAGACGGGGGCGGCGATCAGCGTCAGGATTGACGCAAAGGCCAAGCCGCCCATGATCGTGACCGCCATCGACTGAAAAAACGCATCCGTCAGCAAGGGCGCCATGCCAAGGATAGTAGTCACAGCTGCCAGGATGACGGGGCGCAGACGCGAACTCGACGCTTGGGCAATCGCATCGGTGAGCGGCATCGCAGAGTTGTCTTCGCGCGTCAGGTCAATTTCTTCGACCAGAACGATCCCATTCTTGATCAGCATGCCGGACAGCGAAAGCAGGCCAAGTAACGCCGTAAAGGTAAACGGCAACCCTACGCCCAAAAGACCAAGGCTGACCCCATTCACCGACATGGGCACCAATGCCCAGATGATGAGCGGTTGCTTGAGCCCGTTGAACGACAGGATCGAGATCAGAACCATAATGATGACTGCCAGAGGAAGCTGCCCGGCCAGTGATGCCTGAGCGTCAGCGGAACTTTCATATTCCCCGCCCCATTCCATGGTGTAACCGGGTGGCACATTGATCGCTTCGATGGCTGCTTGAACTTCGGCTTGAACCGAAGCTGCCGTAAAGCCGCGCGGAATGTCTGCCCCGACGGTGATAACATTTTCCCGGTCAATGCGGCGGACAATGGTGTTTTGCCTCTCAAACACAAAACGATCAATCACCTGTTCAATCGGGACAAACGTGTTGCCACTATTCGAATAGACCAGAAGGTCCGACAGGTTCGTCTTACCATCCTGCGGGTTGCGCAGTACGATCGGGATTTGCCGGTCACCTTCCCGATACATGCCAGCGACGCGCCCGTTATTGGCGTATTCGATGGCTTGCGTGATGTCGGACCGGGATATCCCTGCGACCTGTGCGCGGTCTTCGGCGTAAAGCGGCTGCAAGACCAATTCTTGCTCGGCCCAGTCCAGACGCGGGGAGATGATGTTGGGGGAGGTGTCTTTCAGAACGCGGATAGCTTCATCGCCCAAGGCGCGCAGCACCGCTGGGTCTGATCCGGCAAACCGCACCTCAATCGGAGAGCCGCCGCCAGGCCCGCAGACCAGCCGCTGAACCCGGGTCCGGCCATCCGACACATTTGCTTGGGCAAACGCGTTCATGGCGGCCATTTCGGCCTCGATTACATCGAGTGAGTTCACACGAACAATCAAATTCCCGTAGCTTGGGTTCGGGTCTTCGGATTGGTAGGTCAACATGAACCGCGCAGCACCGCTGCCCGAAAATGAGATGACCGACACCACTTCCTCGCGGCTTTCCAACCAGTCTTCCATTACTTTCAGCGACGCTGACGTTTGCGCGATCGATGCACCCTGCTGCAATTGATGATGCACGAAGTAGAGGGGCGTGTTGCTGTCGGGGAAGAACTGCTGCTTGATATTTCCAAACAGCATGTAGCAGGCCACGGTTGTGCCGAGCAGAAGGGCCATGACAAGCCACCAAAGCTTCATAGACGCATTCAAAACGCTGCGATATCCACGGAAGAGTAAACCCGAGTAGCTTTCGCCTGCACCTCCGGTTTCCACCTTGAAAAAGTAGTGTCCCAAAAGCGGTGTTACCGTGATGGCGAGGACCCAGGACAACAGCAAAGAGATTGCGATCACCGCAAAGAGCGAGAACAGGAATTCGCCTGTTGCATCGGGGCTCTGGCCGATACCGGCGAAGGCCATGATCCCGATGACCGTCGCACCGAGCAGCGGTATCTGCGTCTTCTTTGCTGCCTCGGTCGCGGCATCGCGAGAGGATTTGCCTTGCTTCATCGCAATTTGCATACCTTCAGCGACCACAATCGCGTTGTCGACCAGCATACCCAATGCAATGATCAACGCACCAAGCGAGATACGTTCCATTTCGATGGAAAACATCGACATGAACAAAATCGTGCCGACGACAGTCAGAAGCAAGGTCGCACCAACGACAACAGCAGCACGCCACCCCATGGCAAACGCTAAGACGACAACCACAATGGCCACTGACATTGCGAGGTTCACAAGGAAGTTGTCGGAGGCTTCCTCGACAATCTGGTGCTGCTGATAAATCGGATGAAGGTCGACACCCATAGGAAGCAATGCATTGAGTTCGGCAAGCTTATCATCCACGCGCTTGCCGACTTTGACGATATCTTCGGTGCTGAGGCCCGCCACACCAAGTGTGAAGGCCGCATCGCCGTTGTGACGCACGATCAAATTTGGTGTGTCGCTTTCACCCCGGTACACCCTGGCAAAGTCCGACAGATTGACGACCTGGTCCCCAAGCCCGAGTGTGAGGGTCTCGATCGCGGCGACGCTGTCCGACCCATCCGGGCGTTGCACCAAAAGTCGACCTTGGGCGTTCAGAATTGTGCCGCCATCGACCACTTCGTTTGCCGTGGCCAATGCGCCTTCGATTGCACCGGGGGGAATGCCAAGCGTTGACGTCAGTGCCGGGTCGGGCTCAACAAAAATACGTTCTTCGGTCAGGCCAGAGACCTGAACGTCCGCAACACCAGCGACCGTCAGCAGTTCGCGCCGCAGATAGGATGACAATTGATAGATTTCGGCGTTGTCAAAGCCTGGCGCAGTAACCGCATAGTAGAGACCAAAGACATCCCCAAAGGCGTCATTGACAAAGGGGGTGGTGGCGCCGGTGGGAAGGCGCGCATCTGCGACCCGATTGCGCAGCTTTACCCAGATCGCGGGCAGTTCGGTGCCATCAAACTGGTCCTGCATGTCCACCGAAATCCATGACAGCCCGGGTTGGTTCATGGTCGAGATCTCCTTGACCTCGCCCATCTTTTGGATTCCGGATTCAATGGGCTCGCTGATCTCGCGCGCGACCTCGTCAGCTGTAGCCCCAGGATATTGCGTGATCACAATGGCGGTCTTGATGGTAAAGGCCGGGTCTTCGAGACGGCCCAGGTTCATAAACCCAGAGATACCCCCCAGCAAACAGCCGAGAATGATGATCCAGTTGTAGATCGGACGGTTGATGGAGAAACGTGCAATATCCATGACGCACTTATTCTCCAAAGCCGGAAAAGCGCGTGACGGTTTGACCGTCCTGCAGCTTTGATGCGCCCGCCGCGACGTATTCTTGACCAGCCAACAGGCCTGAAACAACGATGACATCGCCTGCGTTATTCGGGGCGATTTCTATGCCCGTCGCTTGGACAGTGCCTGTCATCTCACCTGCGGGTTCGAACACCATCACTTGCGCCGCGCCATCGGCTGCAAAGATCAAAGCGGATCGCGGGATGCTGATCTGTTGCGCGGCGTTGTTGAAACTGACCTCGACCACAACGGACGATCCGGGAAGAATGATCAGGTCATCTGGTGGCGCCATCCCAAGGGTGATCGTATAAGTCTGTCCAACGGCGGCCGTTTCTGCATCGTACTCGCGAACCTCCACCGGGTAACGGCGGTCCGACGCAGGGAACCGGGCCATAAGCGTCACGTCGGGGTCCCGGCCTGCTCTTTGAAACAGAACCTCGGGCACACTGATCTCAATCCTGATCTCGGACATATTGTGGAGGCGCACGACAGGCGTTCCGGCCCCAACCGTCGACTGATTGGCGACCAGTCGTGATGAGACCAAGGCATCAAATGGAGCCGAACGAACCGTTTGGTCCAGCGACCTTTGCGCCTGATTCACCTGAACCTTTGTCAAATCAAAGTTTGTACGCGCGTCATCAACGGTCGCTTGACTGACAGAATTCCCGCTGAGCTTTTCCACCCGTTCGAGTGTCCGCTGCGCCTGGTCGAACTGAGCTGTGGCCTGTGCTAGCGCAAGCTCGAATGGCACTGGGTCAAGGGAAGAAATCAGTGCTCCCTGACTGATTGAAGACCCTTCCACGATCGGGAATTGCACGATCTAGCCACCAACCTGGAAGGCGAGATCAAGCGTCTCGAGCGCAACCACACGACCGTAAAACTCTCGCTCGCTGCCCTCAGTTGCGGCCTCGACCACTCCGATCTTTGCAACAGCGCTGTCTTGTGCCATTGCCGGATAGACGTGCGCAGAAACGAACATGACCCCAACAAAAACAGGGGCGGTACCTGCACGAACCAATGCTGTTGCGCCCCGCGCTTTCATAAGGGCCAAGCTGATGAGTCTACCAAGGCGCATGGGGTCCGCTCCAGTTTTTGATTGTAAAATATAAATTTCTTTTGTAATTATAAAATGCAAATGTTAACAGGAGATATTCATGGTCTACACAGGCGACTTCCCCGCAACGCTTCAGTTGCTGGCGTATTTCAAGATGATGACTGACGACATTCTTGATGATGTCACTTCTGGCAACAAACCGATGACCAGCAATCAGATCGAACTCATCGCTATTCTTGGGCGGCGGATGACGATGAAAGAGGTTGCCGAAGCTATGAGAATGCATCCGTCAAACCTCACCGGATTGGTCAACGCTTGCAGTGACGCAGGGTGGATTGAGCGTGTTCCTTCAAAAACCGACAAAAGAACCAAGTATTTGGTTTTGACACCATCGGGCGCAAAGAAAAGGCAGTTGCTGCTAGGCGACTTGGCAGATGCGATGTTTCGCGTGTCGGGGATAACTGATGAAGTCGCGGCACAGATGCTTTCGCTCATCAAAATCCCAGAGGCAGCCTGACGGAGTAGTGGTCGCGCGAAGGCTCACCGAACCCAGGCTCTGCTCTCGCACTGATGAGCCTTCGCTAAAGCAAAGAAAAATAGGATTTTCGTTGAGCCTATTGGACTTGTGGCAACCCTCTTTGACTGTCAGTTGGGTTGAGTGCGTTCTTTAGCACCATGAATGAAGAGCAGCCATTCGCTGCAGTCTGACTAAGATGCGGGATGGGCTCGTTGCCGCCATCGGATGCAACGCAGCATCAGCCTACATGTCGTTGTATCCGGCGACAGGCAGGGCCCGAAACAGCCATTCGCCGCAAACCGGCATCCACTAACGCCCTTTAAACAGACTGCCCAATATCCCGCGCACCAGCCGACGTCCGGTCGTGCCTTTCAGCTCTTTCACCACAACAGATGCCAGCGCCCCACCGAAGCCATCGCCCGATGATTTGCGCGACCGGGTGGTACTTTTTGCACTGGTGCCACCTTCATAGCGCCGCGCTGCTTTGAATTCGCGTTCCTTCTCTTCCAGCCGCGCTTCTTCGGCTTCTGCCTCTTCTGCGGCTTTAGCGGCAGCCTCGGCCCGTTTGGTCAGCATCTCGAACGCGCTGTCGCGGTCCATGGTTTCGTCGTATTTGCCCGCCATGTCAGAGGCCGCCATGATGGCTACGCGCGTCGGTCCGTCGATGGGCCCCAGTTGTGATGATGGGGGGCGGATCAAGGTCCGTTCCACGATCTGCGGAATACCCTTGCGGTCAAGAAAAGACGTCACAGCCTCGCCCGTGCCGACCTCCTGGATCGCTTCGGCCGTGTCAAAACCGGGGTTGTCGCGATAGGTTTCGGCGGCTGTTTTCAGCTCTTTTCGGTCCTTTGCCGTAAAGGCCCGCAGCGCATGCTGCACCCGGTTGCCCAATTGGCCCAACACATCCTCTGGAATATCGCCGGGGTTTTGGGTCACGAAATAAACCCCCACCCCTTTGGACCGGATCAGCCGCGCGACCTGTTCGACCTTATTGACCAGCGCCTTGGGGGCGCCGTCGAACAACAGATGTGCTTCGTCAAAGAAGAAGACCAGCTTGGGTTTGTCAGGGTTGCCGACCTCTGGCAGCTCTTCAAAAAGCTCGGATAGCAGCCACAACAGGAACGTCGCATAAAGGCGCGGGCTGCCCATCAGTTGATCGGCGGCGAGGATATTGATCTCGCCGCGCCCATCGCGGGTGCGCATCATATCCGCCGATCGAGCGCGGGTTCACCAAAGAGTGCCGTGCCCCCTTGGTTTTCCAACACCAGCAACTGCCGCTGGATCGCCCCGATGGAAGAGGACGCGACATTGCCATAGCGCAACGACAGCGCTTTCGCATTCTGACCAACCCAGACCAGCAATGCTTGCAGGTCTTTCAGGTCCAAAAGCGGCAAACCTTCCTCATCCGCCACGCGGAAGGCCACGTTCAGCACGCCCTCCTGCACATCCGTTAGGTCCATCAGACGCGACAGCAACAGTGGCCCCATCTCGGCCACAGTGGCGCGGATCGGGTGACCTTTCTCGCCAAAAAGGTCCCAAAAGGTGACTGGGAAACTGTTATATTGCAGGTCCAGCCCGATGGTTTCGGCCCGTGACATAAAGGGTTCATGCAGCTTGAAATCGGGGGAGCCGCTGACAGCCAGACCAGATAAATCCCCTTTCACATCAGATAGAAACACCGGCACGCCCGCGGCCGAAAACCCCTCTGCCATGATCTGTAGTGTCACGGTTTTCCCCGTACCCGTCGCTCCAGCGATCAGACCATGGCGGTTCGCCTTGTCCAGCAAAAGATTTTGCGTTGCGCCATAGCTGTCGCCACCACCGCCAATAAAGATACTTTCTGACATGAACTGCCGTCCCTCGCGTGTATTTTCGGAGTAAAATACATTTTTAACCATTTCATGCCACAACAAAGCGCGCCTTTTCGCAGTCTTGATTGCGGATGGGCATACGATCCTCCCTGTTAGACTTGCCGTGCCTTCGGGCACGGTTTTTTTCTGCCCCGCGCTGCGACATTATTCACCGATTTGTCAAAGATTTACGGTTGACGCCTTCTTTGGCTTTGCGTAGCCTCCCGTGCAATTAGTCGGCCAAGTCCGGCAGGGAGAACATGGAGCAGGGTCCTTTTGGGGGGCCCTTCTTCATGTTTGATCCCCCTCAAAAACGTGAGCGAAAGACAGCGCAACGGCCTGTTTTTGGCGCTGACACCCCGCCCCACCCATGCTAAGCCGCCAGAAAATAAACAAGGACAAGACCTATGCGCAGTATCCTCAAACCTATGTTTCTGACTGCTTTGTTAAGCCAGCCACTCGTCGCCACCGCCCAGGAGGCCGCTGATGGGGCCGAGGCCCCCAGCACTGAAGAGACAGCCCCCGCGCCTGATGATGGGCTGTCCTTGGGTGAACCTGTCGGTCCGCAAGTGGGCGAACCTTACGTGCGTGAGGAATTTGGTGATTGGGCCTTGCGCTGCGTAAAGGCAGAGGATGGCACTCCCGATCCTTGCAACCTTTACCAGCTTTTGACCAACACGGATGGCGTGGCGGTCGCTGAATTCAACATCTTCCCGCTTCCCGCCGGCCAACGCGCCGCAGCCGGTGCCACCATTGTTGTGCCGCTGGAAACCTTGCTGACGCAGCAATTGACCATCGCAGTTGATGGCCAGAACGCGCGCCGCTACCCGTTTACCTTCTGCAACCGTGCTGGATGCGTGGCCCGTGTGGGTTTCACGCAGGAAGAGGTCGATCAGTTCAAACGTGGCAATGCCGGCACCGTGCGTCTGGTGCCCGCCGCAGACCCGACGGTAGAGGTGGTTCTGGACGTGTCTTTAACCGGATTTACAGCGGGCTTTAACGCCTCGACCGCAGCCGAGGCAGAGTAAACCTGCGCTGCTAGGGTCAGGACCCATTAAAACTGCATCGTCAGCGGTGTTTTCGCGAAATATCAGTGGTTTGCGACGTGCTGGCCATAGTTGCTCTACGGACAAACGGCGCACGCCACTG
>JBCAZI010000038.1:0-29763 GCA_038533095.1 Pseudomonadota bacterium | reverse complement strand
GTGGTCATTCGGCGGGCGATGGAGACCTCTCGCTTGCGGCAGGAAAACGTGCAGCTGAAGCGCGGCGAAAGCCATACGGCTGAGATGCTGGGCGATAGTGCCGCCTTTCGCACCCTGAAATCGCAGCTGGATAAGGTCACGAAATCCAATGGCCGTGTGATGCTGACCGGCCCTGCGGGTGCGGGTAAAGAAATCGCCGCGCGCTACATCCATGCGAATTCTAACCGGGCCTCTGCGCCCTTCGTCGTCGTCAACTCTGCCTCGATTGAGCCTGAGCGGATGGAAGAGGTGCTGTTTGGCCGCGAAGACAGCGGGCGCGGGATTGAACATGGGCTGTTGGAAGAGGCCAATGGCGGCGTCGTCTATTTTGATGAAATTGCTGATATGCCGCTTGGCACCCAATCCAAGATCTTGCGCGTGCTGGTCGAACAACGCTTTCAGCGGGTGGGCGGCAGCGACAAGGTACAGGTTGATTTGCGTGTGATTTCCAGCACGAACCGCGATCTATCGGCGGCGATTGAGGCCGGGACATTCCGCGAAGAGCTGTTTCACCGTCTGAATGTTGTGCCGATCGCCGTGCCATCGCTGGAAGAACGGCGCGAGGATATCCCGCTACTAGCGGAACATTTCATCGCGGCCTGCAATAAGGCCCAAGGCCTGCCCCTGCGCAAACTGGCCGAAGATGCACGCGCCTTGCTGCAAACCATGCTGTGGCCGGGTAATGTGCGCCAGTTAAAGAACGTCGTGGAACGTGTTCTAATCCTTGGTGAAAATACAGGTGACATCAGCGCGAAGGAACTACCCAACAGCGAAGAAGGCGGCGGCGAGGAAGGCCGGATCGTACTGGCCGGCGGGTTGGCGACGCTGCCGCTGCGCGAGGCGCGCGAGTTGTTTGAACGGGAATATCTGCTGACGCAGATCAACCGCTTTGGCGGCAACATCAGCCGTACCGCCGCCTTTGTAGGGATGGAACGATCCGCCTTGCACCGCAAACTGAAGTCACTTGGTGTTGTCACAACCAACAAGGCGGGCGGTCGCGTTGCCTATGTCGAAGGCGACGACGCATGAAGGTGATCATTTGCGGAGCAGGGCAGGTTGGTTGGCAGATCGCCCGCCATTTGTCGGGCGAAAACAACGATGTCACGGTCGTTGACAATAACCCTGAACTCGTGCGCCGCGCCACAGATACGCTGGATGTGCAAGGGATCGCAGGCAATGCCAGCTACCCTGATGTGCTGGACCGGGCAGGCGCGTCTGATGCCGATATGGTGATCGCCGCGACCTATTCGGATGAGGTGAATATGGTCACCTGTCAGGTGGCCCATTCGGTGTTTTCCGTCCAGCGCAAGATCGCGCGCCTGCGGGCGCAAAACTACCTTGATCCGGCCTATTCTGACCTTTACCGGCGCAATCACCTGCCAATTGATGTCGTCATCTCACCCGAGAAAGAGGTGGCAGAGGCGGCCTTGCAGCGGCTGGCGGCCCCTGCGGCCTTTGACACAGAAAGCTTTCTTGAGGGGCGCGCACAGCTGTTGGGCATCACGATTGACGAAGACTGCCCTGTCATCAACACACCGCTGCGTCAGCTCACCGATCTGTTTTCAACCCTGCGTGCCGTTGTGGTGGGTATCCGCCGCGAGGGGGTGTTGTTTGTTCCATCCGCTGGCGACCAGATCTTTCCGCACGATGAATGCTATGTCTTCACCGACACCGAAGATATGACACGCACGTTAGAGATTTTCGGGAAAACACAATCAAAACAAGAACGTATCGTCATTATCGGTGGCGGTAACGTCGGCCTTGGCGTGGCCCAGGCACTGGAAGCACGCACCGAGCGGGTGCGCGTGAAGATGATTGAAAAGCATCGTGAATGTGCAGAGCGCGCCGCGGATGCGCTGGACCGCACGATTGTGTTGAACGGCGATGGTCTGGACAGCGCTTTGTTAGAAGAGGCGAATATCGCCAGTGCTGATGCGGTGTTGGCGGTGACCGATGATGATAAAACCAACCTGCTGGCGGCCGTGCGCGCCAAGGAAATGGGTTGCCCAATGGCGATTTCATTGGTGAACGACCCAACGCTGATCCCGCTGATGGGACCTTTGGATATTGATGCCTACATCAACCCGCGGGCCACCACGGTTAGTTCTATCCTGCGCCACATCCGCCATGGCCGTGTGCGCGGCGTTTATTCGATTGGGGATGCAGAGGCCGAGGTGATCGAGGCGCAAGTGCTCAGCACCTCGCCCATTGCGGGCCAAAAGGTGAAAGACATCGACTTCCCCGAAGGCACGCTGATTGGCGCTGTGATGCAGGCAGGCAAAGTGGTGCGTCCGACCGGAGAAACCCGGATCGAAGAGGGCAATGTGATCGTGATCTTTGCGATGACAGATGACGTGCCCGAGGTGGAACGCCTGCTACAGGTTTCGATAGACTTTTTCTGATGGGTTGGATCGTCCGCCTGCCATTCTTTGTGATCCTGATGGGTCTGGGTGCGATCGCCATGATCGTGCCTGCTGCACATGCCGTTGTGATGGAAGACTTCAACACGATGCGGGTGTTCTTTTACGGATTTATCCTGTTTTCGGTGCTAACCCTGATGATTGGTCTGGCCACAGCCGGATATGAACCGCCCAGCGTGGCACGCAGCCAGCTGGTGGGGCTTTTGGCGGCCTTCAGCGTTTTGCCATTGATGTTTGCCATCCCGTTTTATGAGGCGGTTGGGAACACGAGTTTTCTGGATGCTTGGTTCGAAATGATCTCTAGCTTTACGACGACGGGGGCAACGGTCTATGACACCGCCGGGCGTCTGACACCATCGCAGCACCTTTGGCGCGGCCTTGTCGGTTGGCTAGGGGGATTGCTGGTTTGGGTGACGGCTGTGTCGATCTTTGCACCAATGAACCTAGGCGGGTTTGAGGTGCGGGCCACGGGCAATGCAGGCCGCGGGGCGTCGGGGGCCTTTTCCCAGATCGCGCAAATCGCTGACCCGGCTGAGCGTTTGTTGCGCTACACGCTGACACTGACGCCGATTTATACGGCGCTGACGGTGGCTTTGTGGATCGGCCTGGTGATTGCAGGCGAGTTTCCCTACATCGCGCTGATGCACGCGATGTCGACCTTGTCGACCTCGGGCATTTCAGCGATTGGCGGGCTTTATTTTGCTGCCTCCCGGTTCTGGGGTGAGCTGTTGATCTTTTGCTTCTTTGTTTTTGCCCTGTCGCGGCTGACATTCAGCAGCGGTTTGATTGGCGAACGCGATCAGGGGCTGCGCCGCGACCCTGAATTTATCACTGCCCTCATCCTGATTGGAACGGTGACGCTGCTGCTGTTTCTGCGCCATTTTATCGGCGCCACCGAGCAGGCCGAACCCGCCAATGCGCAAGATGTCGCTGCGGCCCTTTGGGGTGCGCTTTTCACCGTGACCTCATTTCTGACCACAACAGGGTTTGAATCGCATTATTGGGATGGGGCCACGGACTGGTCGGGGCTGAGTACGCCAGGGCTGTTTTTGATCGGAATGGCCTTGATCGGCGGCGGAGTGGCCACAACGGCGGGTGGGGTAAAGCTGTTGCGCATTTACGCGCTTTATCGCCATGGCGAACGCGAACAGGAACGGCTGTTGCATCCGTCATCCATCGGCGGGGGCGGCAAGGATGCGCGGCGTATCCGCAAGCAGGGGGCCTATATCTCTTGGGTGTTTTTCATGCTCTTTGCACTCAGTATCGCGGCTGTCATGCTGATGCTTTCCCTCACAGGCGTACAGTTTGAAACAGCGATGGTGCTGGCTGTGTCGGCGCTGTCTACGACCGGCCCTTTGGCCTCGGTCGCGGCAGAAACGCCGATTGCCTACTCAGGCATTCCTGATGCCGCCAAGGTGATTTTGGCCTTCGCGATGGTCCTGGGTCGCCTTGAGGCGCTGGCGATTATCGCGCTCTTCAATCCCGAAATCTGGCAACGCTAAGCGCCTTATTTCGATTGCATTTTGGGGGTGGAAAACCCCGAAAACCCGCGACATACTAGTCTGAATACCACTGGGGGGCCCGTCCGCGGCCGTAAGAACAAGAAAAAAGGGTGTCGCGATGGCTGCCGATAAAGCAAATCTGCAAGATGCATTTCTAAACCATGTCCGTAAGGTCAAAGTACCGGTCACAATTTTCCTTGTGAATGGCGTCAAGTTGCAGGGCGTAATCACGTGGTTTGACAGTTTTTGCGTGCTGCTGCGCCGCGATGGGCAGTCGCAGCTTGTCTATAAAAGCGCGATTTCTACGATCATGCCAGCACAGCCCATCAGCCTTTATGAGGGTGAAGAGTAGCATTGCTCGAACATGATCGCCCCGTCACACGGGCTTGGGTGCTGCATCCCGATCTGAAAACCGAACATTCCCGCCGCGCGGCTGAACCTGCTTTGGAAGAAGGGGTATCATTGGCCGCCGCTCTTCCGGATTTGGATGTCGTTGGCGCGGATGTTGTACGGTTGCCGCGCATTCATCCGGGCAAGCTGTTCGGCAAAGGCAAGATCACCGAGCTGAAACAGGTGTTTCACGATGCAGAGGTTGAGTTGGTCCTGATCGACGGCCCGGTGACCCCTGTCCAACAGCGCAATCTTGAAAAGGAATGGGGCGTCAAGCTGCTGGATCGCACGGGTCTGATCCTGGAAATTTTCAGCGACCGTGCCCGCACCTCGGAAGGGGTGCTGCAGGTTGAAATGGCCGCTCTGTCTTATCAACGCACGCGTTTGGTGCGCGCCTGGACCCACCTGGAACGCCAGCGGGGTGGTTTGGGCTTTGTCGGTGGCCCCGGTGAAACCCAGATCGAGGCAGACAGACGCGCGATTGACGAGCAGTTGAACCGCTTGCGCAAGCAATTGGCCAAGGTTGTCAAAACCCGCGAACTGCATCGCGCGTCCCGCGCCAAAGTGCCGTTCCCGATTGTCGCTTTGGTGGGCTATACCAACGCGGGCAAATCAACCCTGTTCAACCGGCTGACCGGGGCAGAGGTCTTTGCCAAAGACATGCTTTTCGCCACGCTCGATCCTACGATGCGCAAAATCGTGCTGCCGACAGGGGATGAGGTGATCATGTCCGACACCGTGGGTTTCATCAGTGAACTGCCGACCGAATTGGTCGCGGCCTTCCGCGCGACATTGGAGGAGGTGCTGGATGCCGACCTGATCGTGCATGTGCGCGATATCAGCCACCCGCAGACCGAAGAACAGGCCGCCGATGTGCATGCGATCCTGACCAGCCTTGGCGTGGCCGAAGAGGCCCCGATCATCGAGGTCTGGAACAAAACGGACCTCTTGGAAGGCGATGCGCGCGATGCGGTGCTGACGCAGGCCGGGCGGACCGAAGACCTTTTCGCCGTCTCGGCTATCACGGGTGAGGGGATGGCGCCTCTTCTGGCCGCAGTGCCCGACAAGCTGAAAGATCCGCGGACAGAAGAGATGCTGACGTTGGCCTTCGCAGAAGGCAAGAAACGGGCATGGCTGTTTGAGGCTGGCGTTGTGACGGACGAGGTGCAGACCGAGACGGGCTATGAGCTGACAGTGTTTTGGACGCAGCTGCAGAAGGAGCGGTTTGTGCGGTTTTAGACTGTTGGTCTGTTATGCGGGACAAAACGCCACTTCGCTGCAACTGCGCCAATGTCTGCTTGTCACACTTGGTTATTTGCAACCTTATGGTTGCCTTTTGGGGTGAGCGGAATATTATGCAATAATTTAGTTGCGCTTTAGGGGGCGACCGAACGAACAGGACGTTGGAGAGCAATATGGACGCGCAATTCAATGGCGGGCCAAACATAGCCATGAAGGTTCCGCCACATCAACATGAGGCAACGGTGGCTTTCTATCGAGATACCTTGAAGCTCAAAGAACTTCATGGGAACGGAGACAAAACGGTCGGATTCCAATTTGGAGCGAATAGACTTTGGATCGACAAAGTCGACACCGTAAGCCAGGCGGAACTTTGGCTGCAAGTCGTAACCAATAATACCTCCGACGCGTCAACGCGATTGAAGGAAGCCGGAGCACCGCGCTGTGACGAGATCGAACCACTGGGAGAGTCATTTGATGGATTCTGGATTTCGAACCCGGCCGGAGTAATTCACCTGATCGATGGCCAGTGATTGACACTACCAAATGACTGATCAGATCAAACGTTCAATCATAATAAAGATGCCTGTCGAACGGCTTTGGCGAGCGTTAACGAACTCGATTGAGTTTGGAACGTGGTTTGGAGTCACGCTCCAAGGCGAGTTCGTCGTCGGTCAGGTGACGCGCGGCACATTAACCGTGCGCGGACACGAAGGGCTACCATTCTGGGTGCGTATTGAAGCAATGGAAGCCCCAAAACTGTTCAGGTTTTCATGGCCATACGACGAAGCCGTTACTCCAGAAGATTCTGGCCTGGATCGCAAAACCACCACAGTGGAGTTCTTGATTGAGCCACGCGGAGAAGATTCTCATCTGACAATCTGCGAAAGCGGGTTCGACAACCTTCCACTTGAAAAGAGGCTACAGGCGTTCCGGGATAATACTGACGGCTGGAAGTTCCAGTCCAACAATATCAAGACCTATCTAGAATGAACCGCCAAACCCAAATGGATCAGACCGAACTCGCCCAAACATTCGCGGCTTTGGGTGACCCACTCCGTGTCGCGCTCATCTCGCGTCTGCAAGAGGAAGGCAGGCTTTCATTGTCGGAGTTGTGCACCGATGTAGTGATAACCCGGCAGGCCGTCAGCAAACACCTTCGCACGCTCTGTGCAGCCAAGCTTGTTTCGTACGAGAAGACCGGACGCGAAACGCTTTTCCAGCTTGAGATTGAGCGACTTGAGATTGCAAATCAGTTCCTGGATGACGTGGCGATCAAGTGGGATAGCACATTGGTGCGGCTCAAAGAAAAACTTGAGGCCAATTGAGTTTAAGTCAGGAATCCCGATTGCTGTCATTCGAGCAAACCGCAGCATTGGTCACTTCGGGCTCAAACCAGTCACTCCCCCTTCGGCTCTAGCACAGTCACACCCACCGCAGCAGCCCGCGCCAGATCAGGGTCCAGCGACATTGGGATATATTCGCCCCGCCGCCAAAGCTCGCCCAAGTTGTCATAATGCCGTGACAACGGATGCCCGGATTGTCCGGTTGATGTGATAAAGACCGAGCTATCAGGATCGGCGAAGTCATAGACCCCGCGGTAGGCCCCTGAATGGACGTTATGAAACGGGTTTGGATCCTCGCCGGATGTTTTGGCCCGTTGCAGCGTGTGGTCGCCGCCGCTGGTGGATTGCCGGATGTTGACCACCCATTCCAGGATCGGCGTATTGCCCAGCACGGGGTGGTCATGGGTTGCAACATGGGCGTCGCCCCAGCGTACAGCCTCAACCGCGTCGCCATGGTTTTCGGCGATCCATAGCAGCGCGTCATCCAGCGATTGCCGTGCGATGTCTGTACAAGTCTCGACCGGAGCGGATTGGATCACATCGCACCAGATGCTGGCCCCGTCGATATCGCGGAACACGCGTTCGATAAAGACCGGCTCAACATGTGTGAATTCTGCGGCTAGCGGCCCCAGTTCATCGCGGATCAGCCGTTGCTGAAACCCGCGCGCCCAAGCTGAATAAATCAGTGGCTCTGGCAGGTGCTCGTTCATTTCGCCGTTCCAGGCTGACAATAGGTTCAGTGCAATCTGGCGCTGGCGCTCGGGCGTGCCATCGGGGGCGGCATCACCGGTAAACCACAGGTCAGCGCCCATCAGTGTCGAAAGGGTGCGCGCTGTGAAACTGACGGTGTCCAACTGCGCCTCGATAAAGCTGTCGCGCGTGTGCACCTCGCGTGCTTGCATCAGACGCCGCCAGCGGTTGATCCGCTGCGTGTCGCCCCACTTATGGGTGATGTGGCGGGGGAAGGGGCGGTCGACCGTTTTATTGTTGGTATTGCCCAAGATGCCGCCCGGTGGGTCAAGGAACTCTGGGTTGTCGTCATAGGGGAACCGCCCTTGCCAGCGGTTTTCCGGCAAATAGCCAAAGGCGGGCAGGCGGCCTTCGCTTTGGTGGTTCGCATCGCGGGCCGGGATTGCGCCGACAGTTTTCATCGCAATGCGGTTGCGATCGGCCAGTGTCAGGTTTTGGGCCGGTGCGATATAGGCGTCACCTGCGGTGATCGCCTCTTCCACGCTGCGCGCATGGTTGAGGGCGAAAGCAGCCGATATCGTGGTGTCGCGATCTGACAATGCTGTCCAAGAAATTGCGGTCACATGCCCCGGTGGGGTGATCGTGCCCAGATCGTATTTGTCACGCGGCATCACAGGCCCATTCGCCGTCCAGCGCAAGCGCAGGGTGACGGCAGAGCCGTCTTTGACGTTGATGATACTGTCATGGGTGCGGAACGGGACCCAGCCATTTGGGCTGCGGTATTCTTCGGGGTTATCGGGGTTGACCTCTTCCACCATGATATCGACATCGTCGACCTTGGCGGTGGTCACACCCCAGCCCAATTGATCGCTACGCCCGCTGAGCACCAATGGCATGCCGGGGATGGTGCCGCCGATGATGCCGCCAGTTTCCAGTTCCAGCCGTGCCAGATACCAGATGGAGGGTGCCGTCAGCCCCAGATGCGGATCATTGGCCAGCAGGGTAGAGCCTGTCGTGGCGCGCGATGCGCTGGCCGCCCATGCGTTTGACGCCCCGCGCAGTGGTGCGGGTTTGATGGGCGAAAGCGGGTCAGACGCGAGGCGCATGTTTGGCGTGTAGGGCGGCACACCCGGCACAAGGCTGGCATACTCCGGCAAGGCCGCAATGCCGCCCGTTGGGTCATCTGGCAGGATGTCGGCCAGCCGGTCATTGTCGAGCAGAAGCGAGGTGCGTGCGCGCAGCACCTCTTCTTCCAGGCTGGCGGTCAGATCTAGCGCCATCAGCTTCAGCACAGCAATTGAATCGGCCGGTTGCCAAGGGGCGATGGCATGGTTGAACAACCACATCTCGGGCGCGCCGCGCCCCAGTGCGCCTTTGTTCACCTCGGCCAGCCAGGCATTCACGCCGGCAGAATAGGCCTCTAGATATGATTTTGCTTCTTCCGTTTGCGCATTCACCGACGATACCGACAGGGTGTAAATATCAAACCGTCGCAGCACCTCATCAATCCCGACAGTGCGTTCGCCAAACAGCTCTGACAGCCGCCCTTGGGCGGTGCGCCGCAGCATCGTCATTTGCCACAGCCGGTCTTGGGCATGGGCATAGCCCAGGGCGAAATAGACATCCTCGTCCGACTGCCCAAAGATATGCGGCACATTGGCGTTATCGCGCACAATCTCGACCGGGGCCGAGATGCCAGCTACCGGGCTATTCGCATCGTAGTCGGGCAGGGACCGTGACGCAAAATAATAGGCCAGCGCAATCGCCGCGACGCATAGGAAAATCAGGGCAGAGGCAAGCCGGACAAGCCAGCGAAAGATGAACGCCATGGGGTCCTCGGGATGTTTCGTCTGTCTTGTTTAAGCAGGGCAGACGTCAAGGACAAGCTACCGTTCTGGGATCAAACCACGTGGGCTGAACCGCAGCACCAACAGCAGGACAAGGCCCATGGTCAGCAGGCGCATATGGGCTGCACTTTCGATCATACGATCCTTCAGTGCGCTGCCGTCTTCCAATCCGCTGCTGAGAATATTCATCAGCCCCAGACCCAGCGGTTCCACCTGCACCCACAGCCACCAGATCAGCATACCGCCCAGCACCGCGCCAAAGTTATTGCCCGACCCGCCGACAATCACCATGACCCAGACAAGGAAGGTAAAACGCAAGGGCTGATAGGTGCCGGGTGTCAATTGCCCATCCAGCGTCGTCATCATCGCACCAGCCACGCCACAAACCGCAGAGCCGAGGATGAAGATCTGCAAATGGCGGCCTTTGACGTCTTTGCCCATCGCCTCGGCCGCCGTTTCATTGTCGCGGATTGCGCGCATCATGCGGCCCCATGGGCTGTTGAGCGCTTTTTGGGCCAGCCAGAGGATCATCAACAGGACGATGGTAAAGAGGATCGCGTAGCCGATCTTTGTATAAAGCGTGGAAGCTGTGACCGGGTCCAACCCAAGGCTGGCCGCCCGCTCGACGAAACCGGGGTCTTGTTGCAGGTCAATCTCGTAAGGCACTGGGCGATCGAGGCCGATGACGTTTTTGACGCCGCGCGCCAGCCAGTCTTCGTTTTTCAGAACCGCAATGATGATTTCCGCAATCCCCAAGGTCGCAATCGCCAGATAGTCGGACCGCAGCCCCAATGCTGTTTTGCCAATCACCCAAGCGGCACCAGCAGCCAGAAGGCCGCCCACAGGCCAGCTGAGCAGGATGGGCAGGTTCAGACCACCAAGGTTACCGGTTGAGGCTGGGTTCACCGCCTCAACCGCGACTTTGCCGGGATCAAAAACCGCGCGGTAGAGGAAGAAACCACCGACAAGGATGACCAGCGTTGCGATTGTCTTGGTCCGGCCCTCCAGCCGCTTTTGCGCCTGCACCGCTGCAACGACCGTCAATGCGCCCAAGATCAACCCGGCCATGATCCGCAGACCACCGGCTTGCCATGCCTCTGACACCGGGTCGGTCGATACCAGCACTGCGGCCAGCCCACCCAAGGCGACAAAGCCCATCACACCGATGTTAAACAGCCCCGCGAACCCCCATTGCAGGTTCACGCCCAAGGCCATGATCGCCGAAATCAGACCCATGTTCAGGATCAACAGGGCCGAGTTCCAGCCTTGGATGAGCCCCGTGCCAATCAGAAGGACGGCGACAAGCCCGAAAAGGGCGGTATCTCTGATTTGGGTGCTCATACCGATTGTCCTTTGAAGAGGCCCGTAGGTTTGAACAGCAGCACGATAATCAGGATCGCAAAGCTGACGGCGAATTTATAGTCGGTGGAGAGCAGCTGGACGAGGCCATCCGGCTCCAAGCTTTCGGGCATGAGGTATGTTAGCACTTTCTTCCACGCATAGGTGATGGTGACCTCGCTGAAGGCGATGACAAAGCCACCTGCAATGGCACCCAATGGGTTGCCAAGGCCGCCGACAATTGCGGCGGCAAAGATCGGCAGAAGCAGTTGGAAATAGGTGAAAGCCTTAAAGGATTTATCGAGGCCGTAAAGGACGCCAGCCGTCGTCGCCAGAGCCGCAACGATCATCCATGTGACCTTCACCACCCAATCGGGGTTGATGCCCGACAGCAAGGCGAGGTCTTCATTGTCCGAGAAAGCGCGCATGGATTTGCCGGTGCGGGTCTTGTTCAGGAACCAGAACAGCAGTGCCATCGCGATCAGGGCCACGACAACTGTGATCGCTTGCGTCGTTTTGATAGCTAGACCTTCGTTCAGCCCGGTCATCTCTTTGAATTCACGTGCTGTAATGATAAACCGTTCGCCATCAGCAAAACGGATATCGCGGACCCCTATGATAAAACGCACGATGCCGTTCATCACAAACATCACACCCATCGACACGATGACCAAAATCACGGGAGAGGCTTTTTGTTCGCGGTAGAACTTATAAACCCCCCAATCCGTGCCCAGTAGCAAAAGCACGGTCGCGCCGATGCCAAAGGGCAGGGCGAGCAATGCGGTCGGCAAGGGGCCGAAGGTGATACCCATGCTGATAAAGGCGGTGGTGAACAAAATCGTAATCGCCGTCCCAAAGGCCATTGTGTCGCCATGGGCGAAGTTTGAAAAGCGCAGAATGCCGTAGATCAGCGTGACACCCAGCGCACCAATGGCCAGCTGTGCACCATAGGCCAGCCCGGGGACGAAGACAAAATTCGTAAAGGCGACGAGGGCATTGAGGAAGTCCATTTACAGATCACCCTTGAAAATCAATTGGTTGTTCATTGCAGCACCTCACATGTGCCGGTCAGGCGTTCACCCGCGCGGACATCGGCATAGACGGCTGATCCATCGGCCTGCATCACCATCATCACGTCTGATCCACCCAAGCCTTCGGCCCAGAAACCGCGGATGTCGCCCATCAGGATGGGTTCTGCCGGGAATTGGGCGTCGCCCATTTGCACGGTTGTGACTCGGCGTTGGGTGGGCTCATTGGGGTTCATCGGAGGCGCGAATTGGGCATAGTCTATTTCGAACCGCACAGGCGTGCCGGATAGATCGCAGGACACGACCTCGGCCATGGTAGGCCCCGCCATGACGGCGCAGAGGGCGGCTTGCATCCTCATCCACCCAAGAAGCTCCGTCGCACTTGTTCGTCGGCCAGCAGCTCTTTCCCGGTGCCGGTGTGCGCGTTACGGCCTTGCACCAGGACATAGGCTTTATCTGCGATTTCAAGTGCTTGCCGGGCGTTTTGTTCCACCATCAGGATCGGGATACCGGTGCGCGCGACCTCGATGATCCGGTCAAACAGCTCATCCATCACGATGGGCGAGACACCAGCGGTCGGTTCATCCAGCATCAACACCTTGGGCTGGGTCATCAGTGCACGGCCCACGGCCACCTGCTGGCGTTGCCCGCCAGAGAGTTCGCCTGCCGCTTGATTGCGTTTGTCTTTCAGGATCGGGAACAGGTCATAAACCTGCGTCATCGTATCCTTGAAGTCATCGCGGCGGATAAACGCCCCCATCTCAAGGTTCTCTTCCACCGTCATCGAGGTAAAGATGTTCGAGGTTTGCGGCACAAACCCCATGCCCTTGACCACCCGCTGTTGCGGCGACAGATGGGTGATATCTTCGCCATCCAGCCGCACGGCCCCCTCGTTGACGTTCAGCATGCCAAAGACAGCCTTCATCGCGGTCGATTTGCCAGCACCATTGGGGCCAACAATGACAGCAATCTCGCCTTTCTCGGCGGCAATCGTGCAGGAATGCAGGATGTCAGGGCCTTTGCCATAACCCCCGGTCATGGCATCACCGATCAGGAAAGGATCGCTCACGGGGTGATATACTCTTCCAAAAACGGTGCGTAGGTCAGCAACGTGTCACGCATCAGCGCCTGTTCGGCCACATCCGCGTGGTTCACGTAGATATAGTAGAAGGTCGCAGCAGAGCCCAGGATGGCTCCGAAGAGTACGGTCAACAGGAATTTCATGTCGCACTTACCTTATCTTTGTTTTTCAATCCGGTGCCGAGGTAGGCCTCGATCACCTGTTCATTGGCCTTGATTTCTTCCAAGGTCCCTTCGGCCAAAACGTGGCCTTCCGCCATACAAATCACCGGATCGCAAAGGCGGCCGATGAAATCCATGTCGTGTTCGATCACGACGAATGTATAGTTGCGTTCTTTGTTCAGGCGGATGATCGCATCGCCAATGGTGTTCAGCAGGGTACGGTTCACGCCGGCACCGACCTCATCAAGGAACACGATCTTGGCGTCCACCATCATGGTGCGCCCCAGTTCCAGCAGCTTTTTCTGACCGCCGGACAGGTTGCCGGCTTTTTCTTCTTTCAGGTGGTCGATGGTCAGGAATTCAATGACCTCATCGGCCTTGGCCTGCAGTGCGCGTTCTTCATCAGCGATCCGTTTGCGGCCAAACCATGTGTTCCACAGCGCTTCACCCGATTGCCCGCCGGGAACCATCATCAGGTTTTCGCGCACAGTCATTGATGAAAACTCATGCGCGATTTGGAAGGTGCGCAGCAACCCTTTGTGAAACAGCTCATGCGGGGGCAGGCCGGTGATATCTTCGCCCTGCATGGTCACGCGGCCCGAGGTTGGTTTAAGAACGCCTGCGATCACATTGAAAAGCGTTGTTTTTCCTGCGCCATTGGGGCCGATCAAGCCGGTGATGGTGCCTTCTTCAATGGTCATCGTCGCGTCATCTACTGCGCGAAATCCACCAAAGCTTTTGACCACATCTTCAACGACGATCATGTTTTATCCCCTTGCGCGCAGGCCTTTTGGCCCGTCATTTTGCAAAACGGCGCGGGAAAAACCCGCGCCGTTCTTATTCTAGATCAACCGCTTAACGGAAGTTGATTGTGGAATAGACGCCGTCAGCGAATTCGATTTCCTGATAGTTACCAGCGCTTTCGCCGGGGCCGATCAGTTCAACCGCGGATGCACCCACATAGTCGATGTCTTCGCCAGCCGCGATCAATTCCAGACCTTTGGCCAATTCGCCGGGCATAATTTCCACCCCTGGTGCGTTGGCGACATCAAAGACGTGGTCTTTGAAATCAGCCGAGTCAGCAGAGCCTGCCTTTTGCATCGCCAGCATGATCAGCGCCGCCGCATCATAGCTTTCAGGGGAAAACGCACCGGTACCGTCGAAACCAGCCGCTTCGGCCAGTTCAACATACATGCCCGCACCTGCGTTGTCGGTGCCGGGGTAGGCGCCGAAAGAGCCGTCCAGCTCGGACCCGAAGTTATCGTTCAGCACTGCACCGACCATGCCGTCTGGCAGGTAGAATGTGTCAAAGGCACCGCTGTCGAGGCTGGAACGGATGATGCCGGATCCACCTTGGTCAACGTAGCCTGCAACAACCAGCACTTCACCACCGGCAGAGGCCAGCGCGCCAACTTCAGCAGAATAGTCTGCTTTGCCGTCTTCGTGGGCTGCAGAGATGGTTACAGACCCGCCCGCTGCTTCGAATGCAGCCTGGAATGCGTCAGCCAGGCCCTTGCCGTAGTCGTTGTTTGTGTAAGTCAAAGCGACTTCGCTGACACCACGATCTTGCAGGATCTCTGTAATGATCACACCTTGGCGCGCGTCAGATGGCGCTGTGCGGAAGAAGAGACCGTCATCTTCGGCAGTTGACAGGCCGGGGGATGTGGCGGAAGGCGAAATCATCGCAACGCCGTTTGGACGGGCGACGTTTTGCAGGATGGCACCTGTGACACCGGAACAGTCAGCGCCCATAATGGCGTCGACGTTGTCGGATGTGACCAGACGTTCAGCCGCAGCAGTTGCTGCACCTGCGTCGATACATGTGCTGTCACCGCGCACGGATGTGACTTTCGCACCGCCCAGCAGCGCACCGGATTCAGTTACCTCAGCCATCGCCAGTTCTGCGCCGGCACCCATGGCAGGCGTGATGGATTCAAGCGGGCCGGTAAAGCCGAGGATCACACCGATTTTCACTTCTTCGGTGTGGCCATCAGCAAAAGCCGCGCCAGCCATCATAGCGACAGCAGATGTCGCCAAAAGTAGGTTTTTCATGTCATTCTCCCAAGTTGGATTTTTTATCCTGCGCGCCAATCTAGCAGGCCGTTTCCAAAAGGAAAGTCGGAACCGGCGGTCAATCTTCCTTTAGGATCGGATGAGGCAGGCGATTAGACTATGTTGGCGTTGGTGGGAAGCTGAGTGCGCCTTGCCAGGTTATTCGCTTTCGACCGTCAATGCGACCGCGTCCCAGTTCTGGGCCAGCATATCGTCCTCTGTAATCCAGAATTGGACAACGCCTTTGTCCCCCCACATCCAATTGACCAATTGGTCCGAATGCAGCTGCAACAGCAGGTGATGATGGGTGTGATCGGCCACGGCTGTGTTGATCTCTGTGCCCAGTCCAAACATCTGGTGCCAGCGTCCTTTCGAGGCAATGCGGTATTTGGTGTCGATATCGTCGCGTACCTCATAGGGCAGCTTTGCAAAAACCGCAGGGCTGGCGCTGGCGGCAGCAATTAGCGTGGCTGTTGTGGCCTCTTGCCCGCTGAGCAATTCACCTTGGGTGAACTGGTAGAAGGGTTTGAACGGGGCCTCACGCCCGACAATCTCGCGCACTTGGCTAAAGTAATCTTCGAATGTTTTGACGTCATCCGGCGTCATCATATCCCATGGCTCATGCGATACCGCCCACATGCTGACCTCATCAACATAGGCTGAAAAAGCATCCTGCTGTGTCAGCAGTGTATCCAGCGCCGGCTGATAAGCCTCGCCATAATCGGCGACTCGTTTTTCTGTTTGAGCGATGGTTTTGACGATGTCATCACGGGCCAAACGCACCGACATGGTGAACCGATGTGCGGTATCCCAAAACCATGGTCGCGCAAATTCGGGCAGCGTTTTGCGATAGTTGGTCGGTGAAAGCTCTTCTGCTGCCTGATAGGGCAGCAATTCGGCCATGAACTCTTGCGCGTCATCGTCTTTGTGCGGGTCGGCGAGGGGTAAGAGTACAAACTCGACAGGCCAACGGGGGAAAGTATCGGGCGCGTTTTCGCGCGCATGGCCCTTTACATGATATCCCCAATCCGGCCCATCATAGATTGGTACGAGGTCGCGCGGTGGTTCTGTGGCCACGTTGCCGATTTCGGGCAGGTAAACAACCTTTCCGCTGCGTGGGGCGTTAGTAGCGGTTGTCATGAAAAACGCCATGGCCCCTGTCGTTGGCATGCCTTTGGGCAAAAGCGGGTCAGGGATCGTGCCCAGATCAATCTGCGCCAGATGATGCATCGCACGACCTAAATCATCGCGTGGCCAGGGCGTTTCACCCAGCGTCGGCAGACCGCCCAGCCAACTTGTGCCGCCAACCTCTACATCCAGTTCAAACCGTTGCAGGCGCACAAGGGCCACGCCGGGTGTGCGGATGAAGGTTTTGCCGCGCAGATCACGGCGATCAATTTCTTTGGCAAGGCGCTCGATCTCGTCATCTTCCAAAGGGGCCAGGTCATTGGCTGCAATGATCAGATCCAGATTTTCGCGAAAGGCCTCGCCGGTTTTGAACCCCGCTAGGCGCGAGAAGACAATGTAGAGCTCATCATCTTTGATGGGTTCGCGATCTTCATCGGTATTGAAAATCGCTTCTGACTTGACCCGAACAGGCGGGGGCGGGGGTTTGGGGATGTAAGTTGGTTGTTCAATTGGTGGCGGTGCGCGCCGTGCTGTCTTGGGCTTGCGCCGGAACATGCCCAATGCGTAGGCCGCGGCAATCACGATGGACAGCAGGCTAATGGCCGTAAATCGCAGGTCAGTGTCGCCCATGACCTCGGCATAGAGGGCCAAACCGACCGTCAGTACCGCACTGATCCCAACGAGGGTTTTGAAAAAACTAAGAACCATTACGCCCATTCAAACTGATAACCTTGCGGCATGGCTGCCGCGCTCGCGATATGGTGTTGTATCATAGTGTGACCGGTAACACTTTGAAAAATGCGATGGCGAGGCAAACCCGCAAGCAAGCGCCACGTTGATCACCGTCATATCGGTTTGCATCAGTAAGTTGCGCGCCTTTTGCAAGCGCAGTTCCATATAATACCGCTTTGGGCTGCGCGACAGATAGCGCCGGAACAGGCGTTCCAATTGCCGGGTCGACATGCCCACATCCTTGGCCAGGATCGCAGGGCTGATGGGGTCTTCGATGTTTTGTTCCATCATCTGGATGACACGGCTGAGCTTGGGGTGGCGCACCCCAATCCGCGTGGGGATCGACAGACGCTGCGTGTCTTGATCCGTGCGGATTGACGAATAGATCAGGATATCGGCAACGGCATTGGCCAGATCCTCACCATGATCATCGGCGATCAGCTTGATCATCAGATCAATCGAGGCCGTGCCACCCGCCGTCGTAATACGGTTCCCGTCAACGACAAAGACCGATTTTGTCAGCTCGACCTCTTCAAACTCTTCGGAAAAACTATCTTGGTTTTCCCAATGGATCGTCGCTTTCTTGCCGTCCAGCAGACCCGCGCGGGCCATTGTATAGCCTGCCGTGCATAGCCCTGCGACTGTCACACCGCGGCGCGACTCGCGCCTGATCCAATTCAGGATGCGTTTGGTTGTGGCTTGCTGCACATCAACGCCGCCGCACAGCATGATCGTATCATCCCGGTCCAACTCATTCAGTTCGCTGTCCACCCGAAAGACGCAACCGTTCGAACATGATGCTTCACCCCCGTCTTCGCTGATGATCGACCAAGTATAAAGCTGTTTGCCCGCCGTGCGATTGGCAATTCGCAGGCTTTCCACGGCTGCTGCAAAGCACAACATGGTGAAGTTTTCCATCAACACAAAAACAAAGCGGCGCGGCTTGCCTTCGTGGTCAACTTCAACAATCTGGGGCTCGATTGACATCGCTATATTCCGTGGTCGTATCTTGCATATAAGACCTCAGCAGGTTTGCAGGCTGGCGACAAGGAAAAAGTCGAGCAGGTAGGGGTGTAAGCGTATTGCGACAGAAGCGTATTTTCCCATTGGCGCGCCGTCCACTGCACGCTATACGCAAGGCCTGATAACGCTAACCGACCCCGATATGGAGCAAGACAATGACTGACTGGCAAAAATCTGACTGGCGCAAAAAGCCCCGGATCCAGATGCCTGAGTATACCGACGAAGGCGCATTGAACGCTGTCGAAGGTCGTCTTGCCACTTATCCGCCTTTGGTATTCGCGGGGGAGGCGCGCAAACTGAAGGCCGAATTGGGTGCAGTCAGCAGGGGAGAGGCATTTTTGCTGCAGGGCGGTGATTGCGCCGAAAGCTTTGCCGAGTTTAACGCAGACGGCATTCGCGATACGTTCAAGGTGATGCTACAAATGGCCATGGTGCTGACCTATGGCGCCAAAGTGCCTGTGGTCAAAGTGGGCCGTATGGCCGGCCAGATGGCCAAGCCGCGGTCTGCGCCAACTGAAACTGTGGAAGGTGTGGAACTGCCCAGCTACCGTGGCGATATCATCAACGGGTTTGATTTTACTGAAGCCAGTCGCGTGCCTGACCCGGAACGCATGTTGCAGGCTTACTTGCAAGCTGCGGCCACCTTGAACCTGCTGCGCGCTTTCTCGACCGGTGGTTTTGCCAATGTGCATGAGGTGCACAAGTGGACCCTCGGGTTCACGGATGCCAATGAGGTCAAGAAATATAGCGATATGGCCGCGCGCATCAGCGATACGCTGGACTTTATGGAAGCGGCGGGTCTGACGACCGATACGAACCATGAATTGCAGACGGTCGATTTCTACACCAGCCATGAGGCGCTGCTCTTGGAGTATGAAGAGGCGCTGTGCCGTTTGGATTCAACCTCTGGCAAGTGGTTGGCGGGCTCCGGCCATATGATCTGGATTGGCGACCGCACGCGTCAGCCTGACGGCGCGCATGTGGAATTCTGCAAAGGTGTGCAAAACCCAATCGGGTTGAAATGTGGTCCGTCGATGACCTCTGGTCACCTGAAGGCGCTGATGGCGTCGCTGAACCCAGAAAACGAAGCAGGTCGCCTGACCCTGATCGCGCGCTTTGGGGCTGGCTCTGTGGGTGAACATCTGCCGCGTCTGATCAAAGCGGTCGAGGAAGAGGGCGCGAACGTCGTTTGGACCTGTGATGCGATGCATGGCAATACGATCAAATCCTCGACCGGCTATAAAACGCGTCCGTTTGAAAGCGTGTTGCGTGAGGTCAAGGAATTCTTCGCGATCCACAATGCCGAAGGCACCGTTCCCGGTGGTGTGCATTTTGAGATGACGGGCAAGGATGTGACCGAATGCACCGGTGGCGTGCGTGCCGTGACAGACGAAGACCTGTCCAGCCGTTATCACACCGCCTGTGATCCGCGCCTGAATGCATCGCAATCGCTGGAACTGGCGTTCCTGGTGGCCGAGGAACTCTCGGCGCGTCGCGATACGATGGCGCATGCCAAAGCGGGCTGATCAGCCGTTATTGACAACCAGTTTTAGGCCCGGGCGGGCAACCTCCGACCCGATTGCTTTGACGCGGGGCACAAGTTGCGCCGTGGCAAGCTGTACACCGGTGGGTTCATGCCGGACACGCGCATCTTTGGGGATGATGAACCGGCGCGGCCTGCTGCCGCCATCCTGATCAGTGACCACAGCACCTAACATACGGGTTGCCTTGTTTTCGCGGTCGCGCAGGGGCAACAGCAGCATCGTACCGGTCAGGGGCGGGCGCAGCATTGACCCGGGCGATGCCAAGGGAATGCTGACGATGGCGGGGCCCGTAAATGCGGCCTCTAGTAAGTCTTGCACCTGTTCGCGTGCATCCGCCTGAAACAATGTTGTTAAAGGCATGCCGCGCGCATCCATTTTCAGCAGATCATGCAGGCGCTGCCCGGCCACCCGGAACCGCGCCGTGCCGGGGGCCACACGTTGCAGGATAAAGGCGTAAGGCAAGGCGCGGTCGATCTTGCTGGGTGCAATTTCGGTGCGCGCGGGCAATTGCTGCGCATGGCGCAAGGTCTGCCAATATTGTTCCAGGTTTTGCAGGATAGGATCGCTCTGACCCGGCTTTAGCGCGCAGCGCCGCTCTCTGTTCTGGTCGTTGATGTCCATATCTGTGTCCTCGTCCTTTGGCTTGGTCGCGGCGCGCTGTCGTCGTCGCTTTAATAAGTTTTTAACAAATTCTTTGGCGTTAACCATTTAACAAAGTGTTAAGTGGTTAACGGTGCTTAACCCGCGCCCCTTGCTCCGCCCTGCGGATTGGCTTTAGGTGCATGGGCAATAAAAGACAGGCGAGCAGACCGATGACCCATTCCATGACAGCATTCGCAAGCCGCACCGGCACCTTGGGTGCCGCATCGTGGAGTTGGGAAATGCGCGGTGTAAATGCGCGCGGTCTTGATATTCGTCTGCGCATGCCCGACGGGATCGAAGGGCTGGAACCGTCCTTGCGGGGCGCGCTGACCAAGGCATTGGCGCGGGGCAATGTCACCGTAAACCTGCGCCTGCAGCGTGAGGAAACCGGCGGTGCGCTTGCCGTGGACGAGGTGCAATTGGATGAGGTGCTCAAAGCGCTCGATCAAGTGCAGGAACGTGCCTTTGCGATGGGCGTGACGCTGGGCCAGCCCACTGCGGCGGATGTTCTGGCCCAACGTGGCGTATTGATTGCAGGCAAGGCCGAAGATGAAACAGAGGCGTTGACGGCCGCACTGTTGGCCGATGTGGCCCCATTGGTGGCGGATTTCGTTGCAATGCGCGCCGCTGAAGGTGCGGCACTTGCCACCGTGCTGGCCGATCAATTGGATCAGATCGCGCAACTGACGGAAGCGGCTGGCAAAGCGGCAGAGGCACGCGTACCGCAGGTGAAGGAAAACCTGACAGCGGCCCTGCGCCGGGTAATCGCCGATGTGGCCGAGGTGGAAGAGGGGCGTGTGGCGCAAGAACTGGCATTGCTGGCCGTGAAATCCGATGTGACCGAGGAAATCGACCGCCTGAAGGCCCATGTCGCGGCGGCACGTGAGCTGCTGGCGCAAGACAAACCTGCTGGCCGCAAACTTGATTTCCTTGCACAGGAATTTAACCGAGAGGCCAATACGCTGTGTGCGAAGGCACAAGCGCCCGCACTGACGGCCATTGGTCTGGACCTGAAAGCGGTGATCGACCAGATGCGCGAGCAAATACAGAATGTGGAGTAACAGATGACCCGACGCGGCCTGCTTATTATCTTGTCTTCCCCATCGGGCGCCGGGAAATCGACCTTGGCCAAACGGCTACGCGCCTGGGATGAAACGCTGCAGTTTTCCGTCTCGGCCACCACCCGCGCAGCCCGCGCGGGCGAGGTTGATGGACAAGACTATTATTTCGTGAGCAAAGAAGGGTTTGACACGCTGGTTGCCGAGGGTGGCATGCTCGAACATGCCACGGTTTTTGAAAACGCATATGGGTCACCCAAAGCACCGGTGCAGGACGCGATTGAGCAGGGGTGCGATGTTTTGTTCGATATTGATTGGCAGGGCGCGCAGCAGATCAACAACTCGTCTTTGTCAGAAAACGTGCTGTCTATCTTTATCCTGCCCCCATCCATCACCGAATTACATCGCCGATTGGTCAGCCGCGGACAAGACAGTGACGAGGTGATCAGCGGGCGCATGCAGAAAAGCATGAATGAGATCAGCCGCTGGGGCGAATATGATTTTGTCTTGATCAACGATGATCTGGATCAGACTGAGGATGCCCTGAAAACAATCATCAGTGCCGAGCGTTTGCGCCGCAATAGGCAACCGCATCTGGTTGATCATGTGCGGACCTTGGAAACACAGTTTGGAGAATTGGCATGAGCCTTTATGCGCTTGGTGACATCGCCCCCAATGTGGCTGAAACGGCTTGGGTTGCACCGGGGTCATATGTCGTTGGGGACGTTGCTTTAGAGGATAAAACATCCGTTTGGTTTGGTTGCACGCTGCGTGGCGACAATGAACGGATCACAATTGGTGCAGGCAGCAATGTGCAAGAAAACTGCGTTCTGCATACTGATATGGGCTTTCCGCTGACGATTGGTGCTGGCTGCACGATTGGTCATAAGGCCATGCTGCATGGCTGTGTGGTTGGTGAGAATTCGCTGATTGGCATGGGGGCCACCGTGCTGAATGGTGCTGTGATTGGCAAGGATTGCCTGATCGGGGCAGGGGCGCTGATCACCGAAGGCAAGGTGATCCCTGATGGGTCGCTGGTGATGGGGGTGCCAGGCAAAGTGGTGCGGGAACTGGATGAGGCCGCAATCGCAGGGCTACGCCTGTCGGCCTTGCATTATCAGGAAAACGCCGCGCGCTTCGCGCGTGATCTGCGCGCTGTCTGACTACCCGTCATTGGCGGCGCGTGGCACCGTTAGCAGATCAAAATCCAGGTCGGGCGCATGCGTGCGCACCTCTTTACGGATCATATCTTCATTGGGCAAATCATCTGCAATTGCGCGGTAACGGCCACCGTATTTGAGTTCGGTCAATCGAATTGCGACGTCAATGACGTCAAAAGTGTCCGCGACAAGCGGGGATAGCACCATCGTAGGGGCGATATTTGCGAAGACTGGGGGTGTCAGTGAGCTAAACTCACTGAATTTGAAATTCTCATAAGAGACGACGCCGCGGCCCTGGGCGTTCCAACGCGCAAGATCGCCAATAATCAAAATTGTATCATCGGGTTTGACTTCGTTATCCAAACCCAGACGCTTTACCTCTTGCAGCAGGTGATTGCCCATGTCCCTAAGATACCTTGCACCATTTACAGTTGCGTTGGTTTGACTAAAGGGCTCTACGGTTGCATTTCAACATTTTGATGCCGACAATTTTTACGAATTGTTAGGACATTTTGTCTCAGCCTTTCACAATCGCCTGAAAACGCATAGTGAAGCGATATGACCGCTGAACGTATCGCATCTGTTATTGCCGCTTTACCCCTGCCTGTCGTTTTGATCGGACCGGATGAACGTGTGCGGGCGACGAACCAGATGGTGGATGCCATTCTTGGTGCAGACCTGGTTGGCAAACATTACATCACAGCGCTGCGCCAACCGGCCGTTATTGCCGCGATCGCAGAAACGCGCAGCAGCCTGCAATCGGGTATTGTGCGGTTTACCGGTCGTAATGGCCCCCGCGACACCATCTACCGGGTCACTGTAGCCGCTGCAGATGGCGATGTGCTGCTGACCTTTGAAGATCAGACCGCCGCCGAAGAGGCGGGCCAGATGCGCCGCGATTTTGTAGCCAACGTCAGCCATGAGCTGCGCACGCCTTTGACTGCTTTGCTGGGTTTTATCGAAACGCTCAGCGGTGCGGCAAAAGATGATCCGGCGGCGCGCGACAGGTTTTTGGGCATCATGGCGCATGAGGCGAACCGCATGACGCGGCTGGTTGACGACCTGATGTCGCTGAGCCGTGTGGAAGAAGACGAACGGGTGCGCCCCCGCGAGCATGTTGATCTGGGTGCATTGCTGTCATCCGTGATCAAAGGGCTGGAACCGCAGGCCAATGCCGCCGGCGTCAGTGTAACGCTTGATCTGGTCGCGTCTGACGAAATGGTGCCGGGGGATGCGGGGCAATTGGTTCAGGTGTTCACCAACCTTGTTGAGAATGCCATCAAATACGGTGCCACTGGTAAAGAGGTCACGGTGCAATTATTGCCGCGCGCCATGAATCAGCGTTTGCGGGGCGAGGCTGTGCACGTCAGCGTCGTTGATAAAGGCGAAGGAATTGCCGAGCATCACATCGCCCGCCTGACCGAAAGGTTCTACCGCGTCGACAATCACCGATCCCGCGAAGTGGGCGGGACGGGCCTGGGGCTTGCCATTGTAAAGCACATCATCAACCGCCACCGCGGGCGGTTGCTGATTGAAAGCGAAGAGGGACAGGGCACGCAGGTGTCAGTTTTTTTGCCCACATCCGCAGTGTCATAAAACTTTTACATAACTGTCACAAAAGGTTTGAGCGTGCCACCTAATCGGGCCGTGATGGTAGGGCGGCTCGCGCCTTACCAATGTTTGACTGACAGGAGTGATTTGATGTCTTTCATGAAACTGACCGCGACAACCGCGGCCATTGCCCTTACTGCCACAACATCTTTTGCACGTGACAACGTTCAGGTTGCCGGTTCTTCCACCGTTCTGCCTTATGCGTCCATCGTTGCAGAAGCTTTCGGTGACAACTTTGACTTTCCGGCACCTGTTGTCGAATCCGGTGGTTCTTCTGCCGGTCTGAAGCGTTTCTGCGAAGGTGTTGGTGAAAACACTATTGATGTCGCCAACGCATCCCGCGCGATCCGCGACAGCGAGATTGAGGTTTGTGCCGCGAACGGCGTGACAGACATCATCGAAGTGCGCATCGGATATGACGGCATCGTCTTTGCATCGCAAACCGACGGGCCTGCCTTCACCGCGTTTGAGCCTTCTGACATCTTCAATGCGCTGGCGCCAAAGGTCATGGTTGACGGCGCGCTGGTCGATAACCGACACACATCATGGTCCGATTTCAACGCTGATCTGCCCGATGCAGAAATCCTGGCCTTCATCCCAGGCACCAAGCACGGCACACGCGAAGTCTTTGAAGAAAAGGTGATCGCAGCAGGTTGTGAAGCCACAGGTGCTTTTGATGCGATGATCGCCAGCGGCATGTCCGAAGATGATGCAGAAGATGCATGTCTGGCTGTCCGCACAGACGGCAAGTCTGTCGATATCGACGGTGACTACACAGAAACACTGGCCCGTATCGATGCGAACTCAAACGGGATCGGCGTGTTTGGTCTGGCGTTCTATGAAAACAACACAGACAAGCTGAAAGTGGCGACTATGTCCGGTGTTGAGCCAACAACCGAGACGATCGCCGAGGGTGTCTATCCTGTGTCCCGTCCGCTGTATTTCTACATCAAAGCGGCGCACATCGGTGTGATCCCTGGTCTGCAGGAATACGCTGACTTCTTCATCTCTGACGAAGTTGCTGGTCCTGCCGGTCCATTGGCAGCCTACGGTCTGGTCTCTGATCCAGAGCTGGCCGCCACACAGGCCGCTGTTAGCGCAAACGAGACAATGAACTAAGCCATTTGGCTTTGACCGGTCCCTGCGGTTGTGGGGGCCGGTTATTTTACCAATAGGTCGCCCATATGCGGCCATACCCAAACCAGAGCTGCTAGGGTTCATGAAGACTGGCCCGCAGGGAGACACATTATGTCAAACACGTTGATCTTGCTGATCATCCTAGGGCTTGGCGTCATTGGGTTTATCATGGGGCGGGCCCGCGCGATGGCAGTCGCGGATGGTGACCGCCGCAATCTGCATTCTCTTCCTGTCTATTACGCCGCGAATGTTGGCCTGAACGCCATTGTACCCGCCTGCATCGTCTTGTTCATCTGGTTGATTGCGCAACCATTTTTTATCAACAATTCCGTCTCTGGTATGATTGACCAGGATCGGATTGCCGAGGGCAGTTCGTTAAGCTTGGTCATGTCAGATGTACGCCGCGTCGCCGAGGGGCTTGATGTGGCAGTCGCAGAAGGCGCGATGTCTGCCGAGATGGCATCTGATATCCGCACCGAATTCAGCAACGTACGTGAGCGTTTGGCCGAGGTCGGTGTCGCACTGGGCTCTGGCGTGACGTCGGAGACATTGCAAGCGGCGCAAAGCTATCGTGCGATGGCCCTGACCGGCAACTGGCTAAAAACGATCATCGTTTTGTTGGTTTCAGTTGCAGGCCTGGCGGTGTCATGGCGGATGATCACGCGGGACTACCGCGCGCGGAACATTGTTGAAAAAGGTATTATGCTGGTCCTGATCGGGGCTGCGTCCATTGCCATTCTGACAACGGTGGGGATTATCCTGTCGTTGATCTTCAACACTTATGAATTCTTTAAGCTCTACTCTGCCTGGGATTTCTTCTTTGGTACGAATTGGGCGCCCAGCTTCTCCGGTCGCGGTGGGTCATCAGAATTGGGCATTCTGCCGCTCCTTTGGGGTACGCTTTATATCTCGGTGATTGCTTTGCTGGTTGCGGTGCCAATCGGACTTTTCGCGGCGATCTATCTTTCAGAATACGCCTCCAAATCGGTGCGGTCGATTGCCAAGCCAATGCTTGAGGTGCTGGCCGGTATTCCGACTATCGTTTATGGTCTCTTCGCCTTGCTAACCGTCGGCCCGCTGCTTGTTGAAGTATTCGGCGATGGTGGCGCTTTGGGCGTTACTTGGATGTCAGGCGGGACGGCCGTGATGACCGCCGGTCTGGTCATGGGCATGATGCTGATCCCCTTTGTCAGTTCCTTGTCAGACGACATTATCAATGCGGTACCGCAGGCAATGCGCGATGGCTCACTTGGTTTGGGTGCAACGCATTCGGAAACCGTGCGTCAGGTGATCATCCCGGCTGCTTTGCCGGGGATCGTAGGTGCCATCCTACTTGCGGCCTCGCGTGCTATTGGCGAGACGATGATTGTGGTCTTGGGGGCAGGGGCCGCCGCGCGCCTTTCGCTGAACCCATTTGACGCGATGACAACAGTAACAGCCAAGATCGTCAGCCAGTTGACAGGCGACAGTGACTTTTCATCGCCTGTGGCATTGGTGGCCTTTGCACTTGGGATCAGCCTTTTTGTGGTGACCTTGGGCCTGAACATCTTTGCCCTCTACATCGTGCGTAAGTATCGGGAGCAATACGAATGACCGACGCGACATCAGACCTGCCAAGCGGCAAACCGGTGACAACGGCGCATGCATCTTTGCTGACCGAAAGCCCGAAGATGAAAAAGCGGAACGCGGCTGAGGCGCGTTTCAAGATGTATGGCATTTTTGCCATTACCCTGGGTTTGGCGTTCTTGATTTTCTTGACGTTCTCGATCCTGCGCAACGGCATTCCAGCGTTTACGCAAACGGTGGTGAATGTGGAGTTCACGCTGACACAGGAACAGTTTGATGAGGCCGAGAGTAAAATGCTCAAAACGGCGGCCTACACAGAGATTTTCGTCAATAACATCACAGAGCAGTTCCAGGAACGTGGGCTGGATGTAGAATTTGACGGCGGCACAGTAGAGCGTTTGCTGGGCAAGGTCGGTGGTGATCTGCGCAGTTTCTACCGCGACAACCCGTCTCAGATCGGACAGCCCGTTGATTTTCAGCTATCAGCCGCAAGCCGGGTCGAACGTTATTTGCAAGGCAAGCTGACGCGCGACATGGTTGTTGACGGGCGTTTTCTAGAAGCCGCTGATTTGGACGTTGTCGATGCGATGGTGGCGGCTGGGATTATCGGCACCGCATGGGACTGGAACTTTATCACCGGTACGGACACTGGCGTGGACAACCCCGGTGGGGCCGGCATTGGTGCCTCGGTCATTGGATCGTTCTTTATGATGGTTGTGGTGCTTTTGCTGTCGCTACCTATTGGTGTTGCAGCGTCGATCTACCTTGAAGAATTTGCGCCAAAGAACCGCTTTACCGATCTGATTGAGGTGAACATCTCAAACCTTGCTGCCGTGCCGTCGATCGTGTTCGGTATCTTGGGGCTAGCCGTCTTCATCCAATTCGCGCATCTTCCGCAATCGGCCCCCTTGGTCGGTGGTTTGGTGCTAACGCTGATGACATTGCCGACGATCGTGATATCAACCCGCGCCTCTTTGAAATCCGTGCCCCCATCGATCCGCGATGCGGCATTGGGTGTTGGCGCATCAAAGATGCAATCCGTCTTCCACCATGTGTTGCCCTTGGCGATGCCGGGTATCCTGACGGGGACGATTATTGGCCTTGCGCAGGCATTGGGGGAAACGGCCCCGTTGCTGCTAATCGGTATGGTGGGCTATGTGGCGCGCGAATATCCTGATGGTATCGCCTCTGGTCTGCTGGACCCGAACTCGGCCATGCCGGCGCAGATCTACACATGGGCCGCACGGTCCGACGAAGCCTTCTTTGAAAAAGCATGGGGCGGGATTATCATCCTTCTGATTTTCTTGCTGACCATGAACATCATCGCAATCATTCTGCGCCGCAGATTTGAACGCCGCTGGTAGGAGTGCGTAAGATGAATGACATGACACCAATTGATCGGAAGATGAGCACGATGCAGGACGTAAAGATTAGCGCCAAAGGCGTGCAGGTTTATTACGGCGATACCCACGCGATCAAGGACGTGGACGTTGATATTGCCGATAAGACTGTTACTGCGTTTATTGGTCCTTCCGGCTGCGGGAAGTCCACTTTTTTGCGTTGTCTTAACCGGATGAACGACACAATTGATGTGGCCCGGGTGATGGGTGATATTCGGATTGACGGCGAAGATATCTACGACGCCAAGGTTGATCCGGTCCAGTTGCGCGCCAAGGTGGGCATGGTGTTTCAAAAGCCAAACCCGTTTCCAAAGTCAATCTATGACAATGTGGCCTACGGTCCGAAAATCCATGGATTGGCCCGCAACAAGGCCGAATTGGACGATATCGTCGAGAAATCCTTGCGCAAAGCGGCCCTCTGGGACGAAGCCAAAGACCGGTTGCAGGCGCCCGGCACGGGCTTGTCTGGCGGTCAGCAGCAGCGTTTGTGCATCGCACGCGCCATTGCCACAGCGCCCGAGGTTTTGTTGATGGACGAGCCGTGTTCGGCCCTTGATCCTATTGCAACTGCACAGGTGGAAGAGCTGATCGACGAGCTGCGCCAAAGTTTTTCGGTTGTGATCGTCACCCACTCGATGCAGCAGGCGGCGCGTGTCAGCCAAAAGACAGCATTTTTTCACCTAGGTAATTTGGTCGAATACGACGATACGGACAAAATTTTCACTAACCCGCAGGACCCGCGCACGGAAAGCTATATTTCCGGCCGGATTGGGTAAGGAGCAGCGGTTATGAACGAACATATTTCGTCAGCCTACGACCGTGATCTAGAGGGCATCACGACCCTGATCATGAAGATGGGCGGCCTCGTTGAAGAGGCGATTTTGAAAGCCGCCAAATCGCTCGCCGATCGCGATGTTGAGCTGGCCGAAGAAGTGCGCGCCGGTGACAAGGCGATCGACGCGATTGAAATCCAAATCAACGAAGAGGCCGCGCGCACGATTGCCCTGCGCGCGCCTGTTTCCAAGGACTTACGGTCCGTTCTTACAGTATTGCGACTGGCCGCTTCACTGGAGCGTATCGGTGATTATGCCAAAAATATCGCCAAGCGTACCAGTGTCTTGGTCGAAATGAACCCCGTGAATGGATCGGATGCCGCCCTGCGCCGCATGGCGCGCGAGGTTGAACAGATGCTGAAAGACACGCTGGACAGCTACATCCGCGGCGATGCAGATCTGGCCGAAGATGTGCGTCAACGCGACCAGGAAGTGGATCAGATGTATAATGCGCTGTTCCGTGAGTTCCTGACTTTCATGATGGAAGATCCGCGCAATATCACTGCCTGCATGCATCTGCATTTCATGGCCAAGAATATCGAACGTATGGGCGACCTGACCACGAATATGGCTGAACAGGTGATCTATCAGGTCACCGGTGAAATGCCGGATGAGGCCCGCCCGAAAGGCGATAAAACCGCATATGTGACCGACCCGAGCTAAGACAATGGCACAACAACCCCATGTTCTGATTGTTGAAGATGAGGCCGCCCAGCGTGAAGTACTGGCCTATAACCTGGAAGCCGAAGGCTTTCGTGTGACCCGCGCCGAAAATGGCGATGAAGGGCTGCTTTGC
>JBCAZI010000037.1:0-30228 GCA_038533095.1 Pseudomonadota bacterium | reverse complement strand
GCCGCGCGCAAAATGTCGCGCCTGTCGTCACGCGTCAAAGCGATCGGCTGATTCTGCCCCAATTGGCGGAAAATCAGAAATTCAAGCGTGCCCAATCAGGGCGCGCTTTTTTTGTTCTACTGTGTTCTGGCCGCGCAGAAATCCTGCCATTTCAAAGGGCCAACAGATTCTTTTTCGACAAACACTGAGTCAAGCACGATGTTGTGTTGAAGCGGCCCCAAACCCCTTGCTACGTTGACCCTGCGATTCACATCGTTCCGGGGGGACATGGAGGGGTTTGCGCTAAAATCGGTCACTGCACTGCCTCCACCGGCAGTGCGCCGGAGTGATCGGTCAAGCTGCAAACTTCATGCAAAGGTGGGATAGGCATAGCAGCAAAAGCTGCGAAAGCTAACCCGTTTGTGTCTGCGCCAAAGCCAAGGTCTGCTCCTTGGTGGTGGATGCTGTTCATGGCCTTTTAGCTGCCGATTGGCGCAGGCTTGCATCAGGTGGTGCGTGGTCTGCGCTACGGTCTATGGTTTTGGGTGGAAGGCAATCCGTTCAGGTTGGGCAACCTGCGCGCGCTGTCTTTTTTGTCCCGGTCTTTGTGTCGCTGGCATCCACGGGGTGCTGTGTTGGTAAACGGCAAAGTTGGGGCAAGGGGACAAAATGACGAACGATATCTGGGCAAAGGTGTTGAACGCGCTGAAGGGCGCATTGGGCGCAAACAGCTATTCCAGCTGGATTGAACCCCTGGAATTCACCCAACTGTCCGATGGCGTTGCGATCTTTGATGTGCCGACCAACTTTATTGGCAACTACGTGTCCCAGAATTTTGGCGATCAGATCATCTATCAGATGAATAAAGCCGGCGAAGACGTCAAACGCCTGCAATTCCGTGTGCCCAGCAAGGCCAGCCCTGTGGCCAAACCCAAAGCCGCCAAGAAAACGGTTGAGGCCGAGGCTGGCGCTGGCGCGCCACTGGACAACCGCTTTACCTTTGACACTTTCGTCGTGGGTAAGCCGAACGAGCTGGCCCATGCCGCCGCGCGCCGTGTCGCCGAAGGTGGTCCGGTTACCTTTAACCCGCTGTTCCTTTACGGAGGCGTCGGCCTTGGTAAGACCCACCTGATGCATGCCATCGCGCATGAGCTGAAAGAACGCTCGCCCGAATTGAACGTGCTTTATCTATCAGCCGAACAATTCATGTATCGCTTCATCACCGCCCTGCGCGAACGCAAGATGATGGATTTCAAGCAGCTGTTTCGTTCGGTTGACGTTCTGATGGTCGATGACGTCCAGTTCATCGGTGGCAAGGACAGCACGCAGGAAGAGTTCTTTCACACCTTCAATGCGCTTGTGGATGGCCAAAAGCAGATCATCATTTCAGCTGACCGCGCACCGGGTGAGATTAAGGACCTGGAAGAGCGGATTAAGTCCCGCTTGCAGTGTGGTTTGGTTGTTGACCTGCATCCAACGGATTATGAACTTCGGCTTGGTATCCTCCAGTCCAAAGTCGACGTCTATTCTGCGCAGTATCCTGAACTAGAGATCGCAGAAGGTGTGCTGGAATTCCTCGCCCATCGTATCTCGACCAATGTTCGCGTGCTTGAGGGCGCCTTGACCCGCCTCTTCGCTTTCGCGTCACTTGTTGGCCGCGAAATCACGCTAGAGCTGACGCAGGATTGCCTGTCTGATGTGCTCAAAGCTTCGGACCGCAAGGTCACCGTCGAAGAAATCCAGCGGAAAGTGTCGGAACACTACAATATTCGCCTGTCTGATATGATCGGGCCCAAGCGTGTGCGTAATTATGCCCGCCCGCGCCAGATTGCGATGTATCTGGCCAAACAAATGACCAGCCGGTCCCTACCAGAGATCGGGCGCCGCTTTGGTGGTCGTGACCACACAACGGTGATGCATGGTGTGAAACGGATCGAAGAACTCAAGGCGCTGGACAGCCAGATCGCCGATGATCTGGAACTCTTGCGCCGCGCTTTGCAGGAATAATTTCTGCGGCGCTTGACGCGGGCAAACCCATCGTAAACAGTCCAACAAAATGCTTGAGAGTGGCGCGAAATAGGATACATTTCGCGTCCCGGCAGCGTCCGGTATCAAGATATGCGGAGATTGGGACATGAAATTCAGCATTGAACGCGCGGTACTACTAAAGGCGGTCGCCCAGGCCCAATCTGTGGTTGAACGGCGCAACACGATCCCGATTTTGGCCAACGTCCTGATTGAGGCCGAAGGCGATAGCGTGCAGTTCCGTGCAACGGATTTGGACATCGAAGTGGTCGACCGCGCTCCAGCCAAGGTCGAGCGGGCAGGGGCCACAACCGTGGCTGCCGTGACGTTGAATGAAATTGTGCGCAAACTGCCTGATGGGGCCCTGGTCACTCTGACTGAGGATGGCGCATCTGACCGCTTGAGCATTGAAGCGGGGCGCTCAAACTTCTCGCTCGCCACGCTGCCTAAGGAGGATTTTCCTGTGATGGCGTCCTCTGAATACGCCGCTAATTTCTCGGCCTCTGCACCTGTGCTGCGCCGTCTGTTTGATAAGTCGAAATTCGCGATTTCGACAGAAGAAACAAGATATTACCTTAATGGCGTCTATATGCATGTCTCTGACAGTGACGGCGGTAAGGTGCTGCGGTGTGTCGCGACGGATGGGCACCGTTTGGCGCGTATCGACGCCGATCTGCCCGATGGCGCGGCCGAGATGGCGGGCGTCATTGTGCCCCGCAAAACAGTGGGTGAATTGCGCAAACTGCTCGACGATGACGATATGCAAATCGCGGTCTCTGTCTCGGAAACTAAGATCCGTTTCGCGACCCCCGACATCACCCTGACCTCTAAGGTCATCGACGGCACATTCCCCGATTACACCCGCGTGATCCCACAAGGGAACACACGCAAGCTGGAAGTAGACGCCAGCGAATTTGCAAAAGCGGTAGACCGTGTGGCGACCGTATCGTCCGAGCGGTCTCGCGCTGTGAAGCTAGCGCTGGACGAAGACAAGCTGGTCTTATCGGTTAACGCACCAGATAGTGGTGCGGCGGAAGAAGAGCTGGCCGTGGCCTATGGCGACGAACGGTTAGAGATCGGCTTCAACGCCAAATACCTGCTTGAGATTGCCAGCCAGGTGGATCGTGAGAATGCAGTCTTTATGTTCAACTCCTCGGGTGACCCTACTTTGATGCGCGAAGGTAATGATACCTCTGCGGTTTACGTCGTTATGCCGATGCGCGTGTGACGGGGCCCAAAATTTTCAAAAATTTTGGAGGCAGGATTTTCCAGAATCCTGACAACCGCCTGTGACAGCGCTGGCCCTGAAAGAGATGACGCTTTCGCATTTCCGCTCTCACAAGCGCGCGTCAATCACGCTTGATGCCCGTCCGCTGGCCATCTACGGCCCCAATGGCGCAGGCAAAACCAACATTATTGAGGCTGTCTCGCTCCTCTCCCCCGGCCGTGGTCTGCGGCGCGCCGGTGCCGATGATCTGACCCGCAGGCCAGAGGTGCTGGGTTGGAAGATCACGGGTGTTCTGCAATCGCTGCACCAAACCCACGAGATCGAAACCTGGGCCGAGGCGGGCAACCCGCGCCAATTGCGTATCGATGGCAAAGCGGCCCCGCAAACCGCATTGGGGCGTATCGCGCGCATCCTCTGGCTGGTCCCGTCCATGGACCGGCTTTGGATCGAAGGAGCGGAAGGGCGCAGGCGTTTCCTTGACCGCGCCACGCTTAGCTTTGAACCAACCCATGCAGAGGCGGTGCTGACCTATGAAAAGGCGATGCGCGAACGCAACAGGCTGCTGAAAGACATGGTGCGCGACGCGCATTGGTACACCGCGGTAGAGGCACAGATGGCCGAGGCCGGGGCGAAAATCCAAAAGAACCGCCATAACGCCATCGCAGAGCTGACCGCTGCACAAGAGGCTGCAACAACCGTGTTTCCAACGGCAACACTGGCGCTGACCTCAGCAGAGCACATCCCCGATGATCTGCAAACGGCCCTCGCCGACAATCGCAACCGTGACATGGCCGCAGGGCGCACGCTGATTGGGCCGCATCGCGCCGACCTTGACGCGGTCTTTGCCGATAAGGGGGTGCCTGCCAAGGATTGCTCGACCGGTGAACAAAAGGCGCTCTTGATAAGCCTGATCCTGGCCAATGGTCGCGCCCTCGCGCGTGATTTTGGTGCACCTCCCATCCTCTTGCTGGATGAGGTCGCAGCCCACCTTGACGCCACCCGTCGCGCAGCGCTCTATGACGAGATATGCAGCTTGGGCGCGCAGGCCTTTATGACCGGCACGGGGCCGGAGCTGTTTGAAGAACTGGGACCGCGCGCCCAATACGTCGAAGTCACCGAAAACGATGGGCAATCCGCCGTCAGCCAAAAGGACAGACCATGACCCCACAACGTGTCACATTGATCACCCTGGGCGTTGCCGACTTGGAACGCTCCAAAGCATTCTACGGCGCACTCGGCTGGACGCCGACCAGTGACGAAGGCGAGGTTGTCTTCTATCAGATCAACGGCATGGTGCTGGGGTTCTTTGGGCTGGGGCCATTGGCCAAAGATCAGGGGCGACCGGATGCCAAGCTGGGGACAGGGGCGATCACGTTGGCGCAAAACTTCACCACAGATGAAGAGGTTGATGCAGCCTATGCCCTGGCGCTGAAATCGGGTGCCACAGCGCTGAAAGCGCCGGAAAAGGTATTCTGGGGCGGGTATTCCGGCTATTACGCCGACCCGGACGGGCACGTCTGGGAGGTTGCGCAGAACCCGTTTTGGGAGCTCAACGAAGACGGCAGTCTGACCTTGCCAGCATCATGACGATCACCATTTCTGACATGCTGCTTTACGCAGGGGCGCTGGTCATCCTGTTCATGACACCCGGCCCGGTCTGGGTCGCCTTGCTTGCGCGGTCGCTGTCAGACGGGTTTCAGGCCGCATGGCCCTTGGCCATTGGGGTGGCGATCGGTGATATCCTATGGCCCCTGGTGGCCGTTCTCGGCGTCGCTTGGTTGGTGTCCGAGATTGAAGGGTTCATGATCATCCTCAAATACGTGGCCGTGCTGGTCTTCATGCTGATGGGGGCTGCGCTGATCCGCAACTCAGACCATGCGCTGGACGCCAACAGCAGGCTGACACGGCCCGGCATGTGGGCGGGGTTTGTCGCCGGAGTTGCGGTGATCGTGGGTAACCCCAAAGCTGCGCTGTTCTACATGGGCATCCTGCCGGGGTTCTTTGATCTCAGCGCTGTGACCGCGCTTGATATGGTCGCGATTTGCACGCTGAGTTTCGTCGTGCCGCTGGTCGGTAACCTGATCCTCGCAGCCTCGGTTGACCGGGTGCGCGGCGTGTTGAAATCACCCGCGGCAGTGCGCCGAATGAACGTCATTGCAGGCGTTCTTTTGATCGGTGTTGGGGTTGTGATCGGGCTGACGTAAGGCGCTGTCAAAAAACACAAAACCTTGTGTCATTTGCGTGACAAACTGCCGCAAAACGCATATATTTTGCGTATAAGAAAGCAGGAAAATCACCATGGCCGATGACGATCTAAATCCCGAAGATTACGGTGCCGATTCTATTAAGGTTCTCAAGGGCTTAGAGGCTGTGCGTAAGCGTCCCGGCATGTACATCGGTGATACTGATGATGGGTCCGGTCTGCACCATATGGTCTATGAGGTCGTGGACAACGGCATTGATGAGGCTTTGGCCGGTCACGCCGACCATGTTTACGTGAAAATCAACCCCGATGGGTCCGTCACCGTAGGCGACAATGGGCGCGGCATTCCGGTGGGAATCCACGAGGAAGAGGGCGTGTCGGCGGCCGAGGTTATCATGACCCAACTGCACGCGGGCGGTAAGTTTGACAGCAACTCATACAAGGTCTCGGGCGGTCTGCACGGCGTTGGCGTCTCTGTTGTGAACGCGCTATCCGATTTTCTGGAACTGCGCATCTGGCGCGATGACAAGGAACATTACGCAAGGTTCGAGGGTGGCTTTACGACAGAACACCTGCGCGTTGAGGGCCCGGCCAACGGGCGCAAAGGGACAGAGGTGACATTCCTTGCCTCAACCGAGACATTCAGCAACCGCGACTATGAATTCAACACGCTGGAAAAGCGTCTGCGCGAGCTGGCGTTCCTCAATTCCGGCGTCCGCATCATACTGGAAGATCTGCGCCCGGCAGAGCCGCTGAAGGCCGACCTGCTCTATGAAGGCGGCGTGAAGGAATTCGTCAAATACCTTGATCGGTCCAAGACCGCGTTGATGGAGGCCCCGATTTATGTCGCGGGCGAACGTGACGACATCGGCGTCGAAGTCGCGATGTGGTGGAACGACAGCTACAACGAAATGGTACTGCCTTTCACCAACAATATCCCGCAACGCGATGGTGGTACGCACCTCGCCGGTTTTCGCGGCGCGCTGACCCGCGCGATTGCGAAATACGCGAGCGAGACGGGGATTACGAAGAAAGAGAAAGTGTCGCTCACCGGCGATGATGCGCGCGAGGGCCTGACCTGTGTGTTGTCGGTAAAAGTGCCTGATCCGAAGTTTTCCAGCCAGACCAAGGACAAGCTTGTCAGCTCCGAGGTGCGTCCAGCGGTCGAAAACCTGATGGGTGAAAAGCTGAACGAGTGGTTCGAGGAAAACCCCAACGAGGCGAAGGCGATCATCACCAAGATCGTGGAGGCCGCTGCGGCGCGCGAAGCGGCACGCAAGGCTCGTGAGATTCGCCGTAAATCGGCGATGGACGTGAACTTCAACGCCTCCAAGCTGAAAGACTGTTCTGAAAAGGACCCGTCCAAGACCGAAGTGTTCCTGGTTGAGGGTGATAGTGCCGGTGGCTCTGCCCAAACGGGCCGCGACCGGGGCACACAGGCGATCCTGCCACTCAAAGGTAAGATCCTGAACGTGGAACGCGCGCGCTTTGACCGGATGCTGTCCAGCCAGGAAATCGGCAACCTTGTCATGGCGCTGGGCACTGGCATTGGCCGGGATGAGTTCAACATCGACAAGCTACGCTATCACAAGGTCATCATCATGACCGATGCTGATGTCGATGGCGCACATATCCGCACGCTGTTGCTGACCTTCTTCTTCCGCCAGATGCCAGAGCTGATCGAAGGCGGCTACCTCTACATCGCGCAACCGCCGCTGTACAAAGTCGCGCGCGGCAAGTCCGAGGTCTACCTCAAGGATCAGGCGGCGATGGATGAATACCTGATTGAGCAAGGCATTGATGGCGCGATGCTGCGGCAAGGCAATGGCGAGGAAATCACCGGTAACGACCTGCGCCGCGTGGTTGATGAGGCGCGGCAATTGAAGCGTGTATTGGAGGCTTTCCCGACGCATTACCCCCGCCACATCCTGGAACAGGCCGCGATTGCAGGCGCCTTCGTGCCCGGTGTCGTGGACAGCGACTTGCAAGGCACGGCCGATCGCGTGGCCCAGCGGCTCGACCTGATCGCACTGGAATGGGAACGTGGCTGGCAAGGGCGCATCACGCAAGACAAAGGCATGCGTTTGGCGCGTATCTTGCGCGGGGTGGAAGAGGTGCGCACGCTGGACGGCCCGATGCTGCGCTCGGGCGAGGCGCGGCGCACAGGGTCATTCACCCAAAGCTTGCAAGAAGTCTACAACTTGCCTGCCACCTTGGTACGCAAGGACCGCAGCCAGATCATCCATGGGCCGCTCGACCTGCTCAAGGCGATCCTTGAAGAGGGTGAAAAGGGGCTGTCGCTGCAACGCTACAAAGGATTGGGTGAAATGAACCCCGATCAGCTGTGGGAAACCACGCTGGACCCGGACGCGCGCACGCTGCTGCAGGTGAAGGTCGAGGATGTGGCAGAAGCGGATGATCTGTTCACCAAGCTGATGGGTGATGTCGTTGAACCACGGCGTGAGTTCATCCAGAACAATGCGCTCAGCGTCGAAAACCTCGATTTCTGAGCACCCAGCACCACCTCATTATTGGCCCAAAAATATCCCCGCCGGAGGCATCCGCCCACTCAACCAGCACCGCCGATATGATGGGTCCCGCGCGATTTCGCCAGTTGCATCTGTTTTTGGCGCTCGCGGAACCGCGCCTTATCCGCCTCTGAGGTCTCGTCGATGCAGTGATGGCAAGACACACCTTGTTCAAACGCCGGATGGTTGCGGTCCGCTGGCAGGATCGGCCGACGGCAGGCATAGCACAGTAAATGCGGACCTTCCTCCAACCCATGCCCCACACTGACGCGGGCATCAAAGACGAAACACTCGCCGTCCCACTTGCTGTCTTCCTGCGGCACTTCCTCAAGATACTTCAGAATACCGCCTTTCAGGTGATAGACATCCTCCACCCCCTGACCCAGCAGGTAATTTGTTGATTTCTCGCACCTGATCCCGCCGGTGCAGAACATCGCGACCTTCTTGTTATGAAACCGGTGCTTGTTCTTTTCCCACCATGCGGGGAATTCACCAAAGCTTTTGGTCTCGGGATCGACAGCACCTTCAAAACTGCCAATCGCCACCTCGTAATCGTTGCGGGTGTCAATCACGGCCACATCCGGCGCGCTGATCAGATCGTTCCAATCGGCAGGATCAACGTAGTTGCCAACCCGCGCAACCGGGTCGACATCAGGTTGGCCCATCGTCACGATTTCCTTCTTCAGCCGCACTTTCATACGGTGAAATGGGGGGGTGGTCGCGGTGCTTGCTTTCCATTCCAAATTGGCGCAGCCGGGCAGGGCGCGGATATGGGCCAGCACCGCATCAATACCCGCACGATCCCCAGCAATCGTGCCGTTGATGCCCTCTTTCGCCAACAGGAGCGTGCCCATGATCCCCTTGGACTTGCACAAATCCAACAATGGGCCCTGCAAGGCAGCAGGATCCTCAAAGCGGGTGAAATGATAGAGGGCAGCAACGGTATACATGGGGTTCAAATACGCCTGTCAGATCAAAGGGGCAAGGCGCGCGATGCGGCAATGGCTAGACCATCGGCCACGGCGGTAAAGGCCTCGGCCCGCTCCTGCCCAGCGATGGGAAACATCGCGATCATTACGTCTTCGACCACCTTGAGCAGGCTGGAGCCGCCCACAAAGACGATCTTGCCAATCCGGTCTGGCGCGACCTCAGCCATAGCCAGCGTCTCACGCGCGCAATCAGCGATCTGGCGGGCGTGTTCGGCCAGGATTTCGTCCATCATCGTTTGTGCTAACCCCGCCCAAAGCGCGGGTTCAATCACGCGCAAATCAATCCCGGCCTCGACCACGTCCGGCTGGTTCAACAGAATTTTACCTGCCTCGACCGCGAAGGCGATGTCATGGCCCAGCTCCATCTCCAGCACTGTATGCAGACGTTTGAAGAGCGTGGGGTCGATACCCAGTTTTGCAAAATCTGCCGCCATCCGCAGGTTCTCTGCGGTGTAGACAAAGGGAATTTTCTGCCAAGTCGCCAGATCATTGAAGATGGCGTTTGGGGCCAGATGCCGCCCGTTGCCCAAGGTGTTACGCACCTCTGCCCCACGACCCAAAAGCGGCATGACCTTAGAAATACTGATGGCCCGATCAAAGTCCGTCCCACCGACGCGCACACCATGACTAGCGATAATCTGCGTCGCATCGCCGTCGCGGCCAAAGATGGAAAAGTCCGACGTGCCGCCACCAATATCGACGATCAGCCCCAGATCACCATTGGCCAGCGGTCCACTCGCCAATGCCGCGGCCTCTGGCTCATACATGAACGCCACGTCTTTGTAGCCCGCAACATTGTAGGCCTCGCGCAAATCGACCTCGGCCTGCGCATTGCGTGCGGCGTCGGTGGAGTGGAACCGGACAGGCCGCCCCGACAGTGCGACATTATAGGTTTGCCCCGTCTCGGCTTCGGCCCGTTCACGGATCATGCGCAGGAAACGCGCAACCACCTCGATCAGTGTCAGCCGTTCATAGGCAATCTGACGCTTTTCACGCATCAGCGGCGTGCCCAAAACGGACTTCAGCGCCCGCATGAAACGCCCTTCACGGCCATCAATCAGCGCCGCATTGGCCACGGACCCATAGGTCGTGACCTTGCGGTCGTAGTCAAAAAACACCGAGGTCGGCAGCGTCTTGCGCCCCGGTTCCACCGTAATCAGATGCGGACGGCCCGCAGCCATGACCCCTGCCGCGGTGTTGGAGGTGCCAAAGTCGATACCCAAAATCGCCATCTCGTCCTCCTGTCAAATGTGAAAGACGCGGCTGATATGAAATCTGCGGTGGGCTGGCAAGCCCTATCTGTGCAGAACGCCAGAAAGCTGTCGCAGCCACAGGCGGAACCCGCTACTTTGCCCTAAATCTTGAACGGAGCCCGCCATGACCCACGCTTTACTTGTGATTGATGTCCAGAACGACTTTTGCCCCGGTGGCGCGCTCGCCGTTGCTGGTGGAGATGAGATCGTCGCGGGCATCAATGCAAAGATGGCAGAATTTGATGCTGTGATCCTCACGCAAGATTGGCACCCGGCGGGGCATTCATCCTTTGCATCCACGCATGATGCCGCCCCAATGAGCATGACGGACATGCCCTATGGCCCGCAGGTGCTGTGGCCGGATCACTGCATTCAAGGCACAAAGGGTGCCGAGTTTCATGCTGACCTGATGGCCGAAAAGGCCGATTTGATCATCCGCAAAGGCTACAACCCGGCCATCGACAGCTATTCCGCCTTCTTCGAAAACGACAAGACAACGCCCACAGGTTTGGAAGGGTACCTGCGCACGCGGGGCATCGACAAGCTGACACTTATGGGCTTGGCGACAGATTTCTGCGTGAACTATTCCGCCGTAGACGCCGCCAAACTTGGGCTCACGGTAACGGTTGAACTGGCCTTGTGCCGCGCCATTGATTTTGACGGATCGCTTGATGCAGCAAAGGTTGGGATGAAAGAGGCCGGTGTCACGCTGATCTAGCGACCGCGACCTGCAAACCAGACCGACGATACGCCAGCAACCATGATAATGATCAGCCCTGACAGGCTCAGGCCATCAGGCCATTGCCCAAACACCGCCCAGCCGATAACCATCGCGGCCAGCAATTGGCTATAGATCAAAGGTGCCACGACCCCCGCAGGCGTCGTGCGGTTCACCAGAACCAACAACAGGTTCCCGCCAGCGGATCCCAGCGCCGATATTGTGATCAACCCAAAGAGCGGCAAGGTGATCTGTGGCACAGGCGCAAAGGCAAATGGTGCCAAGAGGACTGCGCCGATCAGCAGTTGCGAAAACAGCAGAAAGCGCGGGCGAAACCCGCCCGCCAGCCACCGTGTGGCGACCAGATAGGCCCCGTGAAAACAGCCCGCCAAAATGGCAAAGCCCATGCCTGCCGTCATGCCGAATCCGGGGCGGACGACCAATAGAACGCCTGTAAAACTGATCAGCAAAAGGAACGTCCGCAACGGGGTGATCCGTTCACCCAATAGGGCAGCCGACAGAAAATAGGATACAACCGGCCCGACAAAGAACCCGGCAAAGACATTGGCCATAGGCTCGGTCTTCAGCGCAGTCAAAATGCTCACGATGCCGCCAACGATTAGCCCTGCGCGCAGGTACAAACGCCAGTCGTGCAAAAGGGCCAGATCGGCACGTGTCAAACCGCACAAAGGGGCCAACAGGGCGGCGGCCAGTGCAAACCGTGTCCAAGCGACAAAGGTTTGGGGAAACCCTGCACCCGTCAGAACGGTCGCCGCCGCATCGCCGCCGACAATCAGCGTCATCGCCAGAACAACCGCACCGACCAAGCGCGCGGAATAGGGTGAGCTGGTCATGGCTTTGGGGCCTTTTGCCTGCGGATCAGTTAAACGTCTGGCTTGCGACGTATAAGATCATCAAGATGCCCAGCAATGTCCCGCCCAGCGCCATCATCCGGCGTCCTTTGTCTTTGCGTGATGCGATCCGCGCTGCGGCCAGTTCACGGTCGTAGTCAGGCGTCGGTCGCTTGCGGGGCGCCAAAAGCGCATCTTCAACGGGTTTGGCGGTCGCCAAAGCATCCATGAAGGCATCAAAATCAAAACCGCCCCAGCTGGCATCTGCCAGGTCATGGGTTTCAAGATTGGCGGTCAGCTTGTCAATGACGGCGATCCGCGCCTCCTCATCGCGCTGCGCAAAATAACCACTGGGCGCACCGCTGTCGAACTGATCCAGCGCAAAGCCGCTTTCCGTGAAATAGGTCTGCACAGCGGCATCCGCCGATTTCAGCGCCGCAACAGTGTCAGGGTCACGAAACATCGCGACTTTTTCAGCCGCAATCCCGGTCAGGGCCAGATCGCCAAATTCATCTGGCAAACCTGCCGGTGTCATCGCCACCATGTCGAAATCGTAACGCAATCCCATCTCTAGACGGCCCCCTTGCCACACCCGCGTGCACTTGATCTAACACGTAAGCGCCGACAGGGGGAACTGAATATGGTCGATATTGCGACACGGGTCTGGAACCACAAATGGAAGATCGACCCAATCGTGCGGTCGCTGATTGATACGGATTTTTACAAGCTGTTGATGTGCCAGTCGGTCTTTCGCAATCACCCTGACACGCAGGTGACCTTTTCACTGATCAACCGCACCAAAACCATCCGGCTTGCCGAACTGGTGGATGAGGGCGAGCTGCGCGAACAGCTGGATCACATCCGCTCTCTCCGGCTGACGCGCGGCGAAAGCACCTGGCTGCGCGGTAATACGTTTTACGGCAAACGTCAGATGTTCACCCCCGCCTTTATGGAGTGGTTCGAAAACCTGCAATTGCCGCCCTACCATCTAGAAAAGAAGGACGGCCAGTATGAGCTGACGTTCGAGGGGACATGGCCGGAGGTCATGTTATGGGAAATCCCTGCCTTGGCTGTGATTATGGAATTGCGCAGTCGTGCGGTTCTAAAGGACATGGGCAAGTTTGAACTTCAGGTGCTTTATGCCCGTGCGATGACCAAGCTTTGGGAAAAGGTGGATCGGCTAAAATCCATCCCCGATTTGCGGGTGGCCGACTTCGGAACCCGCCGCCGTCATTCCTATCTGTGGCAGGATTGGTGCGTGCAGGCGATGATGGAAGGTTTGGGGGGCAGTTTTACAGGCACATCAAACTGCCGCATCGCCATGATGCGCGAGATTGAGGCGATCGGCACGAATGCCCATGAATTGCCAATGGTTTACGCCGCCCTTTCGGAAACAGATGCCGCTTTGCGCCAGTCCCCCTATGACGTGCTTGCCGATTGGCACGAAGAACATGACGGTAATCTGCGCATCATTCTGCCAGATACGTATGGAACAAAGGGGTTTCTGGAAGGTGCGCCTGATTGGCTGGCCGGTTGGACCGGGATCAGGGTGGATAGCGGTGATCCCGCCACGGGGGCGGAAACGGCCATCAACTGGTGGCGGTCGCGTGGTGAGGATCCGCGCGAAAAGTTGGTCATCTTTTCTGATGGGCTGGATGCCGACAAAATCGTTGAGCTGCACCAGCAATTCAACGGGCGCTGCCGGGTCAGTTTTGGTTGGGGTACGATGCTGACCAACGACTTTAAGGGCCTTGTGACCGATGATGCACTGGCCCCCTTTTCGCTGGTATGCAAGGCGGTTGCCGCGAACGGGCGACCGACCGTCAAACTGAGCGATAATCCGAAAAAAGCGATGGGCCCGAAAGAAGAGGTCGCGCGCTACAAACAGGTCTTCGGTGTTGGCGTGCAAGATGCAATCGACGTTATGGTCTGAACTGGACCATTCCTGTCGAAAGGCACGATTTAGCCATTGACCCTAAGCAACGGCAATATTGTGTCCTTGATTGTCATAGGCAATCTGGGCGCGGTTTTTGCCAGCTTGTTTGGCCAAAAGGAGTTGTGCATCTGCAAGGTCAATCATGCGCTGGATTGGCAAATCCTGTTTGGTCCAGCACCCACCCATGCTGATAGATATATCAAAGGTGTGATTATCAAAGACGAAGGCTTGGCTTGAAATGGAGCTGACAATCCGATCAGCAACCGCTTGCACATCTACGGCATCCAGCCGCCGCATGTAGATTGAAAATTCATCACCGCCGTGGCGGGTAAAGATCGCCTCTTCCCGCATGCTGTCTTTGATACGTGCGGCCACAATCGCCAATGCCGCATCACCTGCGCCATGCCCGTAGGTGTCATTGACGTGCTTAAAGTTATCAATGTCGAAATAGAACATGGCGTGCCCCACGTCGCTATCGAATTTTGTGGCGCAGATTTCTGCATCCATGCCCCGGCGATTTAGCAGGTTCGTCAGTGAATCCGTGTTTGCATCATCGGCAAGTTGTTTGGCGTCTTTGAATTGGGTTTCTGCCCGTCGAAAGACGAAACCGATGGCGATCATACCGATCGTATTGGCGAAGAGTAATGCTGGCAGAATGGATACCAGCAATGACATGGCCAGGTCGAACGGCAGAACAAAGAGTGCGATGATTGATGATGTAAGAGTCAACCCAAACAGAAAGTCATGTATGACAGGCTTTTTAATCCGATCTTTCGCAAACCTCCGCCATGCCAATGCAATCGCAAATGCAATAAAAAGTCCAATCAATCCAGATACGGTTCCGGCGCCACCGATCATCAAACGACAGATCAGCGCGCAGACTAACGCAACGGATCCTGCCACTGGCCCGACAAAAGCGACAGCGGCGCCAAGCAGCACAGTGCGCGTATCAAAGATCAGCCCCTCCCCCAAAGACAGGGGGTTCGTCATCCCAAGCGCGATGACTGCACCGAACAGCAAGCCAAAAGCGAGTTGTTGATAGCGGGATTCATAAAACCTGCCAAAAACCGTGTTAAACAGAAACGCCATGCCCATAAGGGCGACAATCGGCGGAACCAGGGCTTGAAGCTGTTGCATATCGCGGCATCCAAAAAACGACTGCCGGTAAGATTAACGATTCAGGTTAATAACTGGTGAGTGTGGTAAACACTTATTCGTCAACTTTGCCGCGCAGGGCCTTTATCTCGCCACGTGCCTTCTTGCTGGCAAGGCGCCGTTTGACTGAACCGTAGGTTGGTTTGGTCGCGATGCGGCGTTTTGGCTTTTCACAGGCGCGTTTGATCAGGTCCGCCAGTCTTTCCCGCGCGATCTCGCGGTTGCGGGCCTGGCTGCGGGTCTCTTGTACGAAAAGAACCAAAGCGCCATCCAATGTCCAACGCCGGCCAGCCAGCCGTTTCAGGCGTGCCTTGACAGGGGCCGGCAGGTTGGGTGAGCGCGCCGCCTCGAACCGCAGTTCCACCGCCGTCGACACTTTGTTTACGTTCTGCCCGCCCGGACCAGAGGATCGGGCAAAGCTTTCTGTTAGCTCCCAATCGGCAATTTCGATCTGATCATTGATCCGCATTGTAGATCCGCCTGTATGTACAGGTTCTGTACGCCATATGTACGGAATACATACGCTAATTTTATGAGAGAAAAAGGGCCACCCCGGCGACGGGATGGCCCTTTCCTGAATTACGGAGGTGGGTCGGTTAGGATCACCACCTTGGTGTTTCGTCAGCCAAGGGCTGCCCTAGCTGCGATCCTCCCAAGTTGTCCCGACACACTTCTCCAATACCTCATGATGCACTGGATCACCTCCTTTCAAATGTTTCGCCTGAAAGAACGTTCGCACAGATTTGGTATATTTCAAGTAAAAAGATACCTGATGTGGCGTTTATGTGCTGCGCAGCAGCAGGCGCGTAACAATGATGCGAAACGGCACCAAAGCAAGCAGCGCGATGGTCAGCTTCACGCCCCAGTCAGCAACAGCCAGGGTGACCCACAACGGCATGTCCGGTCCGGTCAACATAAACGGGGCTGGGTCTTGCGCCCAGATCACTTCTTCCGCGGCTGCGGCGCTGAAATCGTTGAAAATACCCGCGAATGCGATGAAAAAGAAAATCGCCGTATCAACGGTTGACCCCACAAGCGTGCTGCCCAAAGGTGCTTTCCACCAAGACCCTGCATTCAGGCGCTGGAACACCGCGATATCAAGCATTTGGGCCACCAAAAATGCAGTGGCAGACCCAATCGCGATGCGCAGTGCCACGGCTGGATATTCAAAACCATCGCCTTGCAACATGATCTGGCTGCCGATCAGCGAACAGATGATCCCCACGACCAGACCCGCAAACACAACCTTGCGTGCCGCCGCGGGCCCGTAAACCCGGTTCATCACATCCGTGACAAGGAAGGCCAACGGATAGGTAAACGCCCCCCAGGTCAGCAACCCATCAAGGATAAGGAATTGCACGAGAATATTAGACGCCACAACAATTGTGGCCATGGCGATAACGCCGGGAAGGATGCGTGTCATTTGATTAATCCGTTTTGACAAGGGTGCGGCACTTGGCCCCCAAGCGTTGGGGACAGGGCGACTTAACGCTGTGCGCTTACTCCGTCAATCGGTATTCGACGATCTCGGTCCGTTGGAACCGGCTAAAGTTGTCATCGGAAATGAGGGTCATGCGCAAGCCATCATCCGCTTGCCAGATGCTGATGCCTTCAAGGTTGTCATGGGTCCGCAATCTTGTTTCCAGCACAAATTCTTCGCCGGTCCCATCCAGCGCAAACCGCCGCACGCGGTTGCGAAAACCGATGCCGCCGAAATCGCGCTCAAGCACATAAAGCAGGCCGTCTGGTCCGATATCGGCGCCAGATAGCAAATAAGCCCCGCGGCGTGGGATCAGAAAAGGTTGATCCCACTGCCCCAAATGAAACCGGTAGACAGGAAAGGGCTGCGTTGCGCGCCCGGACCGTTCCGGCATGGTGTAAAGCGCGCCGTCAGGGCCGATAGCCAGCGCCTCTAGCGAGGCGTTGTCCTGCAGGTCTGCAAAAGCGGCAGACGTGATCAGGTCAGAGGCGGGGGCGTTTCCATCTGCAAAAGAGCGTAGGCCGTGCATCCATTCAAACGAAACATAGGTCAGCCCATCGGGCCCCAGCGCAAGCCCTTCGCTGTCGCTGTTGGCCAAATCCAGCGGAATGCCAAATGCGCCGCGCAGGCGTTGGATGGGGCCGGCTTCAATCCCCACGATCATATCATCCGCGCGCTTGAAAATGCCGCTGATCATCGCGCCGCGATCACTGAGCGCGACAAAGCGTTCGCCGTCATCCATCACTTCAATGCCTGAAAATCCGCCAAATGCTGGATCAGCGATTGTCCATTCATAGCTGCCTATGAATATGGCCTCCGCATAGGCGGGCAGGGCCTGGAACAGGCCAAGGAAACATATCAGACGCAGCACTTATTGGGCGTTCAGAACGGCGGCGCATTGCGCGGGTAGATTGGCCATCGTCAATTCCGCACGCGGTGTCGGCGCTGGCGCATCGGGGTCTGGTGGCGGCGGGTTTAGGATACGGTCGACCCATGCCTGCGCATCATCACAGCCATCACCGGGGGGCGGTGGCGCCTGATTGGTGCAGCTTGTTGCGCCTTCGGGACAGTTCAGGCGCACATGGAAATGATAGTGGTGCCCCCACCATGGACGCACTTTGTTCAGCCAAGACCGATCGCCAGTGGCAGAGTTGCACATGGCAACCTTTGCTCCGGGAAAAACAAAGATACGTGCGGTGCGGGGATCAGATGCTGCGGCTTTGAAAATCGCTTCATGCTGCGGTGTCCAACGGCTGTTGGTGAAGGCACCGGCCTGCCTGCGCATGGAAATAGAGGATAGGTCCTCACGTTCCTGCACGGTCAGATCAAGCCTGTCTGGCGGCAGCATCCAGATATCGACATCCAGCCCAGACTGGTGGCTGACATGGCCGGTCAGCATCGGGCCGCCGCGTGGCTGGCTCATATCGCCAACATAAAGCCCTTCCCAGCCGGGTTGGGTTGCGGCAAAGCGGCTGAGGTCCTGGATGTAATCAATGGTGACAGGCTGCGCCCAATTGCGATTGCGCGACAGGCGCATCGCCTGCCATGTCGGCCCTGTTTCTGCCAATTGCTGGCCACCCGCCTGACAGCCCCGCGAATACCCGCCAATCGGCTGCGGTGTTTGTGCCGACCCTGTCGGCATTGCACCAAAGAGGGTCTTTGCAATGCGCAGGTCATTGGGGTCACCTGCGGCTTGGCTGACTTGCGGTGGTGTTGGGTCAGACTGGCATGCCGCCAGTCCAAGGCTTACTATTGCTGCGATTATGAAGCGGACCATTCTGCGCGATCTCCGTCTTTATTCACCCACCGTAGCAAGAAAAGCCCGATCAGGAAAAGGAAGATTACGGGCAAGAACCCTAATTGATTGTTACCAGTCATCACCGTGAAGAGTGTGATGAGGGCTGGGGCCAGAAATGCGGTCGCTTTGCCGGTCAGCGCGAATAGACCAAATGCCTCGGCCGGGCGGTCCGGGTGGGTGTGGCGCACCATCATCGAACGGGATGAGGCATAGACAGCACCACCAGCGCCACCGATGCAGACACCGCATATGTAGAAGATAATATCGGGGGTGCCGGATCCTTCGGCGAATGGAATGCCAAAGATCGCCTCGCGCGACATGCCAACGATCACGACGGACACCATGATCAGCACCCAAACTGCGACCCGGATCACTGGTTTGGGACCAACGCGCGCGTCAGCAAGCCCGGACAGCCAGGTGGTGATAGCAGCGGCAATGGCTGCGATAATCCCGAAAACACCGATCTGGATGGTCTGCCAGTCCAACACCAGAGCGGCATAGACACCGCCAAAGGCATAAAGTGCGTTCAGGGCATCGCGGTAGAACATAGAACCCACCAAAAAATTCAGCAGGCTCTTGCGATGAAAAACCCCTCGTAAAGTCTCGATCAACTCACCCCAAACCGCGCTGAGCCTCGTTGATTTCTTCTCGGCTTTGGGGTCATCACGCACAAACATGAAGAAGGGGATGATAAAGATCACATACCAGATCGCGATAAACGGTCCGACCGAACGGGTGCCTTCGCGCAGCTCCGGGTCCAGTCCGAACAATGGTGGATTGCCCAGAAGGGTGACACCCTGATCATTCTCGGCCAACAATAGCAGCATGATAAAGAGCGATGTGACGCCACCCCAATATCCAAACGCCGCACCAGAGCCTGAGATGCGACCAACCTCTTCATCATTGCCCAGCGAGGGCAGGATGGCATTGACAAAGTTCAGCGCACTTTCAGCGGCAAAAAAGCCGACGTAGAACATCACCAGCATAAAGATCAGCGCTGATCCATCGGGCGTCAGGCCCCATAGCGTAAAAGTGGCGACGACATAAACGACCGAGAAAAAGGCGATCCAAGGCATCTTGCGCCCGGAATTATCGGCGAAAGCGCCCAGAAACGGGGCGCTGAAGGCAATCAAAAGGCCAGCAATGGTCTGCCCGGCAGACCAGACTGATTGTGCGCGGGCATCTGCGGCAGCATCCGTCATGCCGGTGCCCAGAAAATATTCGGTCGCGACAACCGCGAAATAGGGGCCAAAGATAAAGGTCAGGCCAAGCGTGTAAAAAGGCTGCGAGGCCCAATCAAAGGCCATCCACCCCCAGATGCGTTTCTTTGCGACTGCCATGCTTTTGTCCTGCCTCTTCCCTGACAGGATAAGACACAGATAAGCGCTTAACTGGCAAGAAGTCTTTCTGCCGACGTGCCGTCGTCGTCGGGTGGCCAGGGCCGAGTGTTATCGGCATCAATCCAGGCCTGCACCCAGGCGGGTTTGTCGGGTGAGGGTTGTTCCATCCCCACAGCGGCAAAGACACGCGCCGGGTTCACGATGCCGTTCTTGTCGGTGACGGCAGCGCGGTACAGCACCTGAACCGCGCAGTCATTCCCGATCCAGATGGTTTGCTCCATATAGAAAAAACGTTCGCTCCAGCCGACAGCTTTGCTGACCATCCGGAATTTGACGAAGGGTCTGATGCGTTTGCGGTAGCGGGCGGATGAACCTGCAATGGTCAAACCCCAACGGTTTTTCCGCAATGCACTGAGCAAACCGACACGCCGGGCCAGCCCGGTTCGCCCGATGTCGAGGATCGACAGGATGCGCCCGTTGTTCATCTCCAAATACTGATCAATGTCTTGCGGCCAGCAGCGGTGATAGGACACATGACTGCCCAAGGCATGCAAAGGCGGCATGCGGCCGGCGCGCAAGACTTCTTTAATCACGCGAATGATAGGATACATGGGTCAGTCCTTCCGATGATCACTTAGGAAATGAGCACGCTTGACGTAAACGTCAACTTTGACCTTACGGCAACCGGGGGCTTGTCGCGGCGGCGATCTGGGCTTAGGTCAGGGCAGACAATCTAAAGGGCGCCACTTCGATGATCACAGTTTTGCAAATCCTGCTTTACGTCCTGGACGTGTTCCGTTTTTTCGTGATCGTCAACCTGATCATGAGCTGGCTGATCAGGTTCGAGGTTCTGAACGTGCGGCAGGAACTTGTCGGGCAAATCTGGTACGGGCTGGAGCGTTTGTTGGCCCCTGTCTATGACCGTGTGCGTCGCTTCATGCCCAACCTTGGCGGTATCGACATCACGCCCATCGCTGTTCTGGTCGCGATTGAGATTGTGCGCATCATCCTGCGCAACGCGATGATTTCCATTGGCTAGTCAGATTTCTGCCAGAAAAGCTGGGTTTCGCCAGCTACTGGTTGCGTCACGGCAGAAATTGCTGAAAACTAGTCGATATTGGGGCAACGCGGCGGGCCTGTCCTTCGCCGCCAAATCAGGATTAGCGACATGAGCATTCTCTCTCTCAGCAAAAAGGGCATCGCGATTGCGCTGTCGGCACAATTGGTTCTGGCGACACAGGCCGTGACAATGGCGCAGGCCGAGATGCTTGGCACCGACCAGGCGATCAACAAATACACAGCTTTGGCCAACCGCAATGCGTTGATGGATGAGCTGCAGCGCGATGAAATCCAGGCCGAGATTGTGGCTCTTGGCATTGATCCGGCAGAGGCAGAGGCTCGTTTGGCTGCGTTGTCTGACGCTGAAATTGCGACCATGCTGACGCAGATGGAAAATGACAGTGCAGGCGCCGATGTTGTTGGTACGCTGTTCACGATCTTTGTCATCTTGCTGGTGACAGATCTGTTGTGCCTCACACGGTTCTTCAACTTCACACGGTGCATCCGCTAACTTTGGTCTTTCGACGTCTGGCCTGCCTGCTGGCGTTATGCTGGCTGGCGGGTTGCGCCCAACCGTTTGACCCCGACGCCCGGCTGACGATTGATGCGCCCACGCGCGCAGCCGTAACCGGTGTGCCGCTGATCCAGCAAGAGGCGTTCTATTGCGGACCCACATCGATTGCGATGGTCATGCAATGGGCCGGGTCTGACATCACGCAAGAAGATGTTGCCGCTTTGGCGTTTAGCCCCGGTGCGGGGGGCACCTATCTGGCGGATATGATCGGCAGCAGCCGCCGATTGGGCCAGCTCGCCGTTGAAATTAACGATTTTGATCAACTGCTGGCAGAGGTGACAGCCGGGCACCCTGTGATCGTGTTCCAGAACCTCGGGTTGGGTGTATTGCCGGTGTGGCACTACGGCGTCGTGACGGGTTATGATTTTGAGAAAGATGAGGTTTACCTCAACTCCGGCCAGCTCGACCAAATGGTCATGGCCTTTGCCGTCTTTGAACGCACCTGGCGACGCGGCGACTATTGGGGGCTGGTGGTCTTGCCGCCCGACCAACTGCCGGTTAGCACATCTGAAACCGATGTCTTGTCCGCCGCTGCTGCGTTGGAACGGGTTGAACAATACGATGCTGCGGTAACCTTATATGAAACCGGTGCGGCCAAGTGGCCGGACAATTGGCTATGGCAGTTTGGCTTGGGCAACGCCCGCTATGCGCTGGGCGACTTACGTGGCGCGCGTACAGCCCTCAGGCGGGCCCGCGCGCTTGATCCGACCATCCCTGAGGTGCGCGCCAATCTGGCCTTTGTGGAAAATGAATTGGCAGGCTAGCTGCCGCGCAACAGAAACCCCTGTTACCCATCGGAAATCACCCATGGCGCAAATGCGCCGCTTGCGGTCGCCCACGGCCTTTCGGCAAAGCGGCGCAAATGGTGTAGTCTGGGGCAGAACAGCCCGGAGATTCCAGATGTCAGACCGCATTTCCTTTACGCTGAACGGTGAAACCGTCACGGCCGCACTGGGTGAAACAATCTGGGAAGTGGCCAATGGCCGCGGTCTGGTCATACCGCACCTATGTCACAAACCCGCCCCCGGGTATCGCTCTGATGGCAACTGCCGGGCCTGTATGGTCGCGATTGAGGGTGAGCGGACCTTAGCCGCCAGCTGTATCCGGGAACCATCCGAAGGCATGGTTGTGACCACCGATCAGCCTCGCGAAAAGCAGGCGCGCCGGATGGTGATGGAACTGCTGGTCGCTGACCAGCCTGCGCAAGAGACTGCCCACGATATATCATCCCACCTGTGGGATATGGCCGCGACCCAAGAGGTGAGCGAGAGCCGCTTTCCACAAAAAGAGCCCGATCATATTCCGCTGCTGGATGACAGTCATGTGGCGATGTCGGTGAACCTTGATGCCTGTATCCAATGCGGCCTTTGCGTGCGTGCCTGCCGCGAAGTGCAGGTCAACGACGTCATCGGCATGGCTGGGCGCGGCGGCAACGCCTATCCGGTGTTCGATATGGACGATCCGATGGGCGCGTCATCCTGCGTGGCTTGTGGTGAATGTGTGCAAGCCTGCCCGACTGGTGCGCTGCTGCCTGCGACAGTGACCGATGAAAACCAGATGGGCGACACGAAGGACTACGATAAAGAAGTCGAAAGCGTTTGCCCCTTCTGCGGCGTTGGCTGTCAGGTGTCGCTGAAGATCAAGGACGATAAGGTCAAATTCGTTGAAGGCATCGACGGCCCAGCCAACGAGGGCCGACTTTGCGTCAAAGGCCGCTTTGGTTTTGACTACATCCACCATGATCACCGTCTGACGAAACCGCTGATCCGTCGTGATGACGCGCCTGCGAAGGGGCTGAATGTCGACCCCGCCAACTGGCAAACCCATTTCCGTGAAGCGACATGGGAAGAGGCGCTGGATGTCGCCGCAAACGGCATGAAGGATATCGGTGGCACAGGCGTCGCGGGCTTTGGGTCTGCCAAATGCACCAATGAAGAGGCCTACCTTTTCCAGAAACTGATCCGGCAGGGGTTTGGCCACAATAACGTCGACCACTGCACCCGACTTTGCCATGCGTCATCTGTAGCAGCCTTGATGGAGAACGTGGGCTCTGGTGCTGTGACGGCGACCTTTAACGAAATTGAAAACGCGGATGTCGCCATCGTGATCGGGGCCAACCCGATTGAGAACCATCCCGTCGCTGCGACCTATTTCAAGCAATTCACAAAACGCGGTGGCAAGCTGATCGTGATGGACCCGCGCGGTCAGGCGCTGAAACGGTTTGCCTCGCATATGCTGCAATTCCGCCCCGGCGCGGATGTGTCGATGCTGAATGCGATCATGCATACGATCGTCGAAGAGGAACTCTACGACCGCCAATATATCGAAGCCTATACCGAGAATTGGGAAGCCGAGAAGGCACATCTGGCCGATTTCACGCCAGAGAAGATGGAAGGTATCTGTGGCATTCCCGCTGATACACTGCGTGATGTGGCCCGCACCTTTGCAGGCGCAAATGCCGCGATGATTTTCTGGGGCATGGGTGTCAGCCAGCACATCCACGGCACCGATAATTCGCGCTGCCTGATCAGCCTTGCCTTGATGACTGGCCAAGTGGGCCGCCCCGGCGCTGGCCTGCACCCGCTGCGCGGGCAGAACAATGTGCAGGGCGCGTCTGACGCGGGCCTGATCCCGATGTTCCTGCCGGACTATCAGCCCGTTGGCGATGATGGCGTGCGGTCGGCCTTCCAAGAGATATGGGAAGAAGGGTCGATTGATCCCAACAAGGGCCTGACAGTGACTGAAATTCTGGATGCTGTACATGCAGGCGATATTCACGGGATGTACATCTTGGGTGAAAACCCCGCAATGTCGGACCCGGATGTGGAACATGCGCGCGATGCTTTGGCCAAGCTGAAACACCTGGTGGTGCAGGATATCTTTATCACTGAAACCGCCAATTTTGCCGATGTGATTCTGCCGGCCTCAGCCTTTGCTGAAAAGTCCGGCACAGTCACCAACACCAACCGCCAAGTACAAATGGGCCGCCCCGCAGTGTCGCCTCCAGGCGAGGCGAAAGAGGATTGGTGGATCACAACAGAGCTGGCCAAACGGCTGGGCCTGAACTGGACCTATACGCACCCAAGCCAGGTTTTTGCCGAAATGGCGCTGTCGATGAAGTCGCTGAGCAATATCACATGGGACCGTTTGGAAAACCAAAACGCGGTGACCTACCCGTCGCTCTCACCCACGGACCCCGGTCAACCGATTGTGTTCGGCGACGGCTTCCCCCGCGAAAACGGGCGGGCGAAGTTTACGCCTGCCAGCGTGATTGCGCCGGATGAAACACCGGATGCGGAATATCCGATGATCCTGACCACCGGGCGACAACTGGAACATTGGCACACCGGGTCGATGACCCGCAGGTCCAAGGTTTTGGACGCGGTTGAGCCAGAGGCCAACTGTTCGCTGCACCCATCAACCCTGCGCAAGCTGGGGGTGGAGGCCGGCGGTTTGGTCACGCTATCCACACGGCGGGGCAGCATCACGATCATGGCGCGCGAGGATCGGGCGGTGGCACCCGATATGGTCTTTGTGCCTTTCGCTTATGTCGAAGCAGCGGCGAATATCCTGACCAATCCGGCGGTCGATCCTTACGGTAAAATCCCCGAATTCAAATTCGCGGCCGTCAAGGTCGAAAAGGCCGATAGCGCTGTCGCGGCAGAGTAGCAAACCGCGCATCCGCCTTTGGTTTAGACGGCGCTATTGAATAGCACGCCTGCGCAAGCCTAGCCTCATTCACGCACGCCCCCCCTTCGCGGGGTGCGTGCATGAATGAATATAGGAGACGCGCCATGCGCAAATTGACCCTCATCGCCGCTTTGACCAGCCTTGGCCTGCCTGCATTTGCAGATGACGCGGCCTTGCTTATGGGGGTGTCGCGCTATGATGACTTTCGGCGTGTCGGCAGTGGTCTCAGCGTGTTGAGCTCTGCCGACCGTTTGCGTGATGCAGGCTATGAGGTCAGCACTTTGTCCGATGGTGATGCAGACGACATGGACCGCCTGCTTGATCGTTTTGCCGCAGAGGCAACTGATGCAGATCGTTTGGTTGTTGGCCTTGCGGGCCGCTTTGTTACTGATGGCACGCGCAGTTGGTTCTTGGCCAAAGATGCAGACCGACCATCGCCCTTTGGCCTGGATGATGCGGTTTCGCTGGACATGGTTCTGCATGTGCTGGCGCAAACCCCCGGTCAGGCGGTCCTGATCTTGGGTTACGATCAGGATGCCGACAACACGATCGGGTCATACTTGCGCGAAGGCGTCGGCGATTTGGACGTGCCCCAAGGGGTCACTGTGATTTACGGCCCACCCAACTTTGCCGACAGTATCGTCACTGACGCGGTGACCGAACCGGGCGGCAATGTGATGGAATACGTGCGCGATAGTCGCCGGTTGACCGCTGTTGGCTACACCCCGCAAAGGCTGGTGATGCAAACGGGCGACGTTGAACCAGCCCCCGACCTGCCCACGATTGAACCCAGCCTGCGCGCTTGGACCCTTGCCCAAGACCGCGACACAGCAGAGGCTTACCGCGATTTTATCTTTGATCATCCGCGCAGCCCCTATCTGGAAGAGGCACGACGCAGGCTGGACCAGATCGAGCGTGACCCTGTCCGCCTGGCGCAGATCGAAGAGGACGGTTTGAACCTGACACGCAATCAGCGCCGCGCCATTCAGCGTAATCTGACGTTGTTGGAATACAACACGCGCGGTGTTGACGGTATTTTTGGCCCCGGTTCGCGCGGGGCGATCCGAAACTGGCAGCAAGATAATGGGTTTGCCCAGACATCATTTCTGTCGACCGAGCAGATCAACCGGATTGATGCCCAGGCCCGCCGCCGCGCGGCAGAGGCCGAAGCCGAAGCCGAACGCGCGCGTGAAGAGGCCGCAGCCCTTGATCGCGACTATTGGGAAGAAACCGGGGCGCAAGGGACTGTCGCAGGATATCGCGCCTATCTTGAACGCTACCCCGAAGGCATTTTTGCGCAGCGCGCCCGTGAGCGGCTGGAAGCCGCACAAGAAAATAACAACGATGCCGCCCGCGCGCGCGAGCAGGCGCTGAATATCAACCCGGTCCTACGGCGCTTGATCGAAAACCGGCTGGAACAGCTGGGGTTCAATCCCGGGCGCGTTGATGGCCGGTTTGACAGTGACACCCGCCGCGCCATCGCCCGCTATCAGCGGCAGGGAGGACTGACGGCCACAGGCTATTTGGATCAGGCGACGCTGGCGCGTCTTTTGGCGGATACATTCGGGCGATGACGGCGCAATAGATCTTAGTGCCCGCTTGCACGCGCGCGATCTTGGACCGATGATCTCAATTGAAGCGGGATAAGATCAGGAGCAAAGACAATGCTGTGCAAAATCGGTGAGGTTGAGGTCTGGCGTATCCTTGAAATCCACGCGCCATTCATGCCGCCTGAAGAGCTGTACCCGAACGCCGGACCCGATGTGGGTGCCGTCATCGAAAACCTTGCTCCGGGCAGTATCGATGCGGCCTCTGGCCGCTTGATCCTGCCGATACAGGGGTTTTTGCTGAAAACACCCGCGCATGTTATTCTGGTCGATAGCTGTGTTGGCAATCACAAGAACAACCCCAACGATCCGGACTGGCATCAACGTGCGGATGGACGTTTCATGGCGGCATTGACGGCTGCTGGCGTCAGCCCGGCAGAGGTCGATTACGTCCTGTGCACCCATCTTCATATTGACCACATCGGCTGGAACACGCAGCTGGAAGATGGGCGTTGGGTGCCGACATTTCCGAACGCGCGCTACCTTATGCCAGCAGATGATGAAACAGCGCAGCGCGCGCGCAATAGCCCCGCTTATGTCGAAAGCGTGTTGCCGGTGATCGAAGCAGGGCAGGCCGAACTTGTGCAGGCTGGCCATGCCTTGGGGGATCACGTCACGCTGATCCCCACGCCGGGGCATACGCCGGGCCATGTGTCAGTCTTGGTCAAAAGCGGTGGCCGGGAGGCGGTCATCACCGGGGATGCCCTGCACTCGTCGGCCCAATGCACGCATCCTGACTGGCACTTTCTTTATGATGCGGATGCACCTTTGGCCGTCACATCGCGCCGGCAGTTGCTGGAGCGATGCGCGGAAAGCAATGCTGTCGTGTTAGGCAGCCATTTCGCGCTGCCTTCCTTGGGCCATGTGAAGGCCGAGAAAGGCGTATTTCGTTGGGACGACTAGCCAGTGCCATGAGCCCGCCCAATGCATCTTTTGGACTGGCCGCCCCAACTTTGGGTTTTGTTGCTATCTACTGCGCGCGGACATAGCGTTCAGCCAACAGCCGGATAAAGCCCTGCCCACCGTCATACTGACGCACGCCAATGATATAGGTGCCAGCCTGCAGGCGCGCGGCGACCAGACTGTCCAGACTGTCACCATAGTCATCGCTCAGCCCCACTTGACGGCCAAGGTCATCGTAAACCACCAGCCAAGGGTCGCTGTTGCCATTTGCAATCGCCTCAACCACCAGCAGGCCTGCATCGTCGAAGTCGATGCTGAACCAGGTCACATCCTCGGTCGCTTGTACGTCTTGGCGGACGCGTGAGGTCAGGACGCCCAGATCTGTGACTGGAACGCTGCCATCCAGTGGTGGGGCGGCCTCGCCACGGGCATAAAGCGTGCGCAGCGCCTCTTCTGCATCGTATTCGCTGATGCTGACTGTGATCGGCAGGCTGTCATCGTTCAAAGACGTCACTGCAAGGCAATAGGTGCCAGCCTCCAGCCCATCGGTAAAGTCGAGACGGGAGTTCAGCCCATCATAGTCGTCGTTTTCGTCAATGTAAGTTTCACCCGGGCCATAGAGCGTGATGACCGGATCGGCGGATTCGTTTTCGGCCACGATCGTGATCGGTGTCTGACCATCAAGTTCAAAGCTCCAAAAGGGTGTATCGTCGACAGAGGCCGAAACGCTGCTGCCAAGCGCGCCAAAGGGCACTGCACTGTCGCAGCTGCCTGCTGGGCCTTCGCTGCCTCCGGTGTCAATACCATCGGTTAGCGGCTCTTGCTCTTGCCGGCCAATGCGTACGAAGGCGGTCATGGGGCCGCCATCATAGCTGCGCATGGACATGCAATAGGTGCCAGCATCCAATGTGGTCTCGGCGCGGGATGCGGCATTGCCGCCTGAGTCATCGTCAGACAGGATAATGCCGCCGTCGCTATCCAGCAGGTCAATGATCGGATCGCCAGAGCCACGCCCGGCTGCTTCGACCCGCACATCCGTGGGCGCGCTGAGGGTAAAGAGAGAGACATATTCGTTGCCCCCCAAAACCAGCGCCATCTGTTCGCGGTACACATCGGCCGTTGTAATGTCCGAGCTCGCCTCGTCACCACCAATCCACTGGCCGTTACTGCCAGCGCCACCGCAGATATCCTGTGCCAGCGCAGGGGCGGCGGCACCCAGCATCAGGGTCGCGATCGCAGTTGTTTTGAAGGTGAAGCGGGTCATGGGGCACAGTCCTTTGTCATTGCACATGAGGTATTGCAACGCAGGGTAACGTGACTGCGACATGAATGGCTAGGGCGGATTGGGAAAAGTCGCAGAAACCCGACCTTTGCTTTATCCGCTAGACTTTCCCGAAATAGGCGCGCCAAAGCGCAATGCGTGCCGTATCGCGGGCGTTATAGGCCGCGATTGCGTCTTCAAGATTGGCGCCCTGGTCGATGGGCTCGTCTTGCCCGATCCGCGTGATTTGCTGGGTGTACCACGCGGTTATCCCGCCTTCGGGCGGATTAGTGAAACGTGGGAAGGGAGCAGGCGAACCGCCGTTCCGCCAAGTCATAGGCAGGTTGGAGTCCAGAATAAAGGCACGTGCCAGGCCGATCATGTCAGCAGTGCCCGTGTCCAGCAATTCCACCGCTTGTTCTTGCATTTTGATCCCGCCCGTCAGCATCAGCGGTATATCGGTATGCGCCCGTGCCGCCTTGGCAAAATCAGCAAAATAGGGGCCGCTTCCGGCGCTGTCCGATGCAGATTTAGCGCCAGGGAAATAGGTGCCGCCGCTAATGTCGATCAGGTCCAGTGATGTCGTGTTCAACATAGCCACAACGGCCAATGCATCGGCTACGGTAAGGCCACCGTCCAATTGATCGGTTGCATTCAGTTTGAGGATGACGGGAAAGGCAGGACCAACGGCGTCGCGGACGGCGGCAATCACCTCTAGCAGCAGGCGCGCGCGATTGGTCAGGCTGCCGCCGTAGCCGTCGGTGCGTTTGTTAAAGAGCGGTGACAGAAACTGACTAAGTAGAAACCCATGGGCTGCATGGATTTGGACACCACCAAAACCCACAGTCTTTGCATGCAGCGCGGTGCGGGCGAATTGCGCCGGCAGTTGTTGGATATCCGCGGCTGTCAATTCGGCACAGGCCAAACCGGGCAAGGAGAGCGTGCTGGGCCCTTTTGGCGTGCCAATCGGGGGATGCGTCATTGCACCTGCATGGCCAAGCTGCGCAAAGAGCAAGCTGCCATCCAGCGTCGCCCGTTTGGTAAGGTCCCGCAATAGACCGTCGTCGGATTGAGGGCCCAGCACCAGATTGCCGGGTTTCTCTGCCGCGAACGGATCGCCTTGGACCTCGCCAATGATGCTGAGCGCGGCACCGCCTTCTGCCCAGCGTTCATAGAGCCTGATTTGCGCGGAAGTGGGGTTGCCGCAGCCATCACCCAAGGAATCCGACATGGCCGATTTCGCGAGGCGATTTTTCAGGGTGGCACCGCAAGGCAAGGTCAGCGGAGCAAAGAGAGGTGCAGTCTGCATGTGGTGACCATCGCGTGCTGGGGGTAAGGTGGATCATGATCCACCTTACGGATTGGTCGCATTATGCAAAACAAAAAAGGGCCATGCCGGCGGCACGACCCTTTTTCCAAATCTGCTTTGCGCAGGTTTAGCCCTGACGGGCTTTGAACCGGCGTTGCGTCTTGTTGATCACATAGACGCGGCCCTTACGGCGCACGATGCGGCAATCGCGGTGGCGCTGCTTGAGCGAGCGGAGGGAGTTACGTACCTTCATGGTCTCGTATCCTATCTGTCGCGGCGCGCGATTTGCGCCTTGGGTTTCTGTTCAGGCACGTATGCCCGGTGAATTCATGGTGGACGATA
>JBCAZI010000036.1:0-30790 GCA_038533095.1 Pseudomonadota bacterium | reverse complement strand
ATTCAAGCGATTTCCAAAGGTCAGACAGAGGCCGCCGGATCACTGGGCCTGCGTCCGGGCCGGATCATGAACCTTGTGATCCTGCCACAGGCGCTGCGGGTGATCATTCCGCCACTGATCTCGCAGTATCTGAACATCACCAAGAACAGCTCGCTGGCGATTGCGGTGGGTTATATGGATGTCACCTCCACTTTGGGCGGGATCACCCTGAACCAGACCGGACGCGCGATCGAATGTATCCTGTTGCTGATGTTGTTCTACCTGACGATCTCATTGCTGATTTCGGCTGTGATGAACGTCTACAACAACTCTGTTAAGTTGAAGGAGCGCTGATATGTCAGACAACACTTCAGTCGCTTTCGTTCGTACAGAAACCCTGCCAGAGCTGCCACCACCGGCCAGCGAGGCCGGTGTCGTCAAGTGGATGCGCGAGAACCTGTTCTCAAGCATTCCGAGCGGCATTCTGACGTTGGTATCACTCTATGTCATTTATCAGCTGGTCACCTTTGTTGCCCCGTGGATGATGAACGGGATCTGGAATACCGAGTCTTTGGCCGGATGCCGTGAGGCGTTGCAAGGGGCCACCGGCGCGTGTTTCTCTGTGCTTTCCGAGCGTTGGAACCAGCTGTTATTCGGGTTCAGCTACCCGACAGAGCATTACTGGCGCCCGACTGTGGCGTTTATCCTGCTCTTTGCTGCTGCGGCTCCGGTTTTGTTCTTCGACTTGCCACGTAAGTTGCTAATCATTACCGGTCTCTATCCGTTCGTGGCCTATTGGCTGATTTGGGGTGGTACGATTTTTGCGCCGTTCTTTGTCCTGGTAGGTATCGTTGTCGGCTATCTCGTCTATTCACGCTTCGTGAAGGATAGCTTCGCAATGGGCTTTTTTGGGGGTGTGATAGCGACCTTCATTGCCTGGTTCATTGGTGGTTTTATCGTTGATGCCATCGCCCCGGCAGAGCCGTTCCTAGAGGCGGTGGAGTCACGGAACATGGGCGGCTTTATGTTGAACATGATCCTAGGCGTTGTCTGTGTGTCGCTGTCGGTGCCGCTGGGCATTGTTTTGGCGCTTGGCCGTCAGTCTGACATGCCGATCATCAAATGGATCTGCGTGGTCTTTATTGAGTTCATCCGGGGCGTGCCGCTGATCACATTGCTTTTCGTGGCAAACGTGGTTTTGGCGTTTTTCTTGCCGCCGGGGACGAACTTTGACCTGATTGTGCGGGTGATCATCATGATCACCATGTTCTCGGCTGCCTATATTGCCGAGGTGATCCGGGGCGGTCTGGCCGCCTTGCCCAAGGGACAGTATGAGGCGGCAGACAGCCTTGGACTGGATTACCCGCAGGCGATGCGTCTGATCATCCTACCACAAGCGCTGAAGATCTCGATCCCGGGCATCGTGAACGTTGCGGTGGGTCTGTTCAAAGATACCACGCTGGTTTCGGTCATTTCGATGTTCGATCTGGTCGGTATGATCCGCGGTCCTATTCTGTCGTCCACCGACTGGAACGGCGTGTACTGGGAGCTGTTCATGGCGGCCTCGGTCCTGTTCTTTGTCGTCTGCTACGGCATTTCACAATACTCACAATGGTTGGAGCGCAGGCTCGCAACCGACCACCGATAGGAGGCTGAAGACATGGCCGAAGCAACACAAATGAAAGTCTCTGACGAGCTGGCGATCACGATCGAGAGCATGAACAAGTGGTACGGATCGTTCCACGTTCTGCGTGACATTGATCTGTCCGTGTACCGCGGCGAACGCATCGTCATCTGTGGCCCATCAGGGTCCGGTAAATCGACGCTGATCCGCTGTATCAATGCGCTAGAAGAGCATCAGCAAGGCAAGATCACCGTGGATGGCACTGTGCTGTCCTCGGACCTCAAGAACATCGACAAGATCCGGTCTGAGGTTGGCATGTGCTTTCAGCACTTCAACCTGTTCCCGCATCTGACGATTCTTGAGAACTGCACGCTGGCCCCGATCTGGGTGCGCAAGACGCCCAAGAAGGAAGCCGAAGAAACCGCGATGCATTTCCTTGAAAAGGTGAAGATCCCTGATCAGGCGCTGAAGTATCCAGGTCAATTGTCAGGTGGTCAGCAACAGCGTGTGGCGATTGCGCGTAGCCTTTGCATGAAGCCGCGGATCATGCTGTTTGACGAACCAACATCGGCGCTTGACCCAGAGATGATCAAAGAGGTGCTCGACACCATGATCGAACTGGCCGAGGAAGGCATGACCATGCTTTGCGTAACGCATGAGATGGGCTTTGCCCGTCAGGTGGCCAACCGCGTTATCTTTATGGACCAGGGCCAGATTGTTGAACAGAACGAGCCTGAAGAGTTCTTTAACAATCCAAAGTCTGATCGGACGCAGCTGTTCCTGAGCCAGATCCTGGGGCATTAGGTTTAGCCACAACGGAAAAAAAAAGCCCCGGTATAGGCCGGGGCTTTTTCTTGACTGGAACTGCGATCAGCCGGTCCTTTGGGCTCAACGACTGTCCCATGTGCTGTTTCTTGCACATTTTTGCAGTGGCCTTTGACCGAAACAAAGACATGACCACAGCACAATAATTCACGTTTTGGCTGCTGATCGTGGTCATTGCCGGTGCACGATGCGGCGAATTTACTCAAACTTAAGTTAATTCCGGCGACGAGTGTTTCTTTCAAGCCAAGCTTAGCCTAGTAGTTTTGTGTACGAGTGATTGCCATAGGACAGGCAGCGGTTAAGCCATGGAACCCACGCGGATACTTGGAGTAGACGGCCAGGAAGAGATCACCTTTGGCGCCCTACCTACCGGTACGGTGCTATCCGATGGCGCGTTTATCATAACCGGTCATTTGGGGCAGGGTGGGTTTGGAATGACCTATCTTGCGAAAGACGTCACGCTTGGACGTGAGGTGGTGATCAAGGAGTGTTTTCCTGAGTCCATCTGTTTTCGCAAAGGCAAAGACCTTTTTGTCCGATCGCATACGAACGCCCCACACTTTCGCAAGTGCGTTGAGATGTTCACGCGCGAAGCGCGTAGCATTGCGCGGCTTATTCATCCAAATATCGTAGCTATTCATTCGATCTTTGAAGAGAACAAGACCGCCTATCTGGTGCTCGACCTTATCGAAGGGTCGGACTTACTTGAAATTATTGAAGATTCAGACCGCGCTCTAAGTCCGGCCGAGATATGCGAAGTGACGCGCCAAACACTGGAAGCCCTTCGTTTTGTGCATGACCAAAACCTTTTGCACCGTGATATTTCGCCAGACAACATTTTGATCGACAAGACTGGGAAACCGACGCTGATCGATTTTGGTTCAGCACGAGAATTCGCATCAGAACGTACCCGGCAAAAATCCACACTCTTGTTTGTGAAAGATGGGTATTCTCCATTTGAATTTTACGTCTCCGGTGCGGCGCATAGTCCTGCGAGCGACCTTTATGCCCTTGGTGGGACGATTTACCACTTGATCACTGGTGAAGCGCCCCCAAGCAGCCAATTGCGGCATGCTGAAATTCAAGCTGGCAACCCTGACCCATACCGGCCCTTACTTGGCCGCTTTGACCTGTATGATGACGTGTTTCTGGCCGCTATCGACATGGCATTAGAGCTGCGGCCAGCACAGCGTTTGCAGTCTGCCGAACATTGGTTGGCTGGCATTGCGCAAAGTCAATCAAGCCCTGCGCCAACGGTTCAGAGCGGTCAAGCGCACCTGCCTGATGTCTTGGGAAACCTGATATCGGAAACGAATAAACATGTCGTGCGTGAGGGAGCCGCAACCCAGAAACCTGACACGCTACGACTTTCTGATTTCGCACCGCCCAACAGGCAGGTGGAATGGCGTGACGAATTTAACCAAGAAACAGAAGATATCTTAGCTTCACAGGAGGCTGCTGAGGCGGCAGAGCCGGTTGAGGTACAAGCTCCGCCGGATTCAGACCCCCAGCAGGGACGCGGGGGGTTCTTTGCGATGCTCCGTCGCTTGTTGGTAAGAGAAAAGCAAGCGGAAGCAAAAGAAGACGTCGAAGCGTTGATGTTAGAAGCGTATCTGCAAAAGCAAAAGGAACAAAAAAAGCGTCGCGCTTCTGGTATCGGTGCACATCGCGTCGAGTTTTTTTTGGCAGCGGTAGCCTGCGCTTTGGCTATCGCGCTCTATACCTTTGCCAAGGATGGCCCAACTGCGGATGAAGCCTGGTTTGGCGGGTTGTTGAGTGAGAGGGTCTGCGGCGCTGAAGATGGATCGGTGTGGTCGTTCGTGCCAAACAACTGCAAAACTGAGGTGCGTCGGATAAACCTAGAAGATCGCTCTGGAATACGACCGGTCAATAACTAGGAATTTAATCCTGGATACTGGTTTGATCGCCTGACACTCTACTCGACATCATGGCTTGCCAACCCGATCAGACTACGGGGCACCACAAAGGCTTTGCAATGCCCCTTCCGCGGCATCTAACCAATAAAGTTATACAGACTTTTATGCGCGGCGTTCGGCTGTTTTCGGTGTTCGCGAACCGCGATTTAATAAACAACATCTATCGCTTCCTCGTGCCTTGAACGCAAATGGAGAAGTGACATGCCCAAGAATTCAGTTTTTGCCTCGATTGCGGCGTTGCTATTTGCAACCGCAGTCGCGGCTGATCCGCCGCAACCTGTTACGCTTGAACCGATCACGCATGCCGAGGCGGAACTGGTCATCGTCGGCGCAGATGGGACACAGCAGTCTTATACGCCTGCATCACTTGAAACACTGACCACCTACCGTATGCGTACGATCACACCATGGCGGGAAGAGCCCGCTGATTTTGATGGTGTGCTGCTGTCCGATCTTTTAGAACACAGCGGCCTGCATCTGTTGGATGAGATCAAAGTTGTGGCTGAGAATGATTTTAGCACAACGATACCGCGTGCTTTGTGGGAAACGGTGCCCGTCTTGGTCGCCACGCGGGTAAATGGCCGCGCGCATACGCGCCGCGAACGTGGTCCTATCCAGTTTGTCATAGACATGGATGACTACCAGGAATCGCCCGTCGCAGGTGAAAGGCATATGGTTTGGATGGCAGCTCGGATTGAGGCCGAATAGGCCGGGGCGTTGGAACAAAGTTCACAAAAGCCAAGCCAATTTGATCGGGTCAGCGAGGCGTTCTTGAGGCGCCCTATGGTCGCTTTTTGCGCGGCCCTTGTGCTGCTGACCTGCAGTGTGGCGGCCTATTCAGTCCACGCGACGGTCGTCCAATTGCGCGGTAGCCACCAGACTTTCAACGATAGCCAACTGCGCAACGGCTTTATTGCGATCAGTGATGTGCAGCGGCTGGTTCTGTTTATTCAGGAAGCCTCTGCACGGGGGCAAATGTCTGCGGAAACTGCCGCAGACTTTCGGGCGGCATCGGATTTTCTTTTCGTTCGGACGGAAACCTTTCGTCAGATTCAGTCCCGGCGTAGTTATTTCAAAGAAGCTGACGACGCTATCAATGCGCTGCTGCAAGTGCAGGCCACTGCCGATGCGGCTATAGAGTCTGACTTTCGTGATCTTGAGATGATTTCGATCGACTTGATCGCACAGGCACAGACGGCACGCCAGGCGCTGGTTAAATATCTTGATGCAATGAGCCAGCTGCAGAATGGCCTCTTGTTGGAGCAGACGATTGCTGTCGAAAATCAGCGGGCCGTTGTCTGGATCACGCTGATCGGGCTATCGATTCTGGCCTTGGTTGCAATTGTACTGCTGCGCAAGGAAGTTATGGCAAAGCAAGCCCGCTATGCGGCCGAGCAGAGGGTACGCCACCTTGCGTTCTTTGATTCCTTGACGGGACTTCCAAATAGGGTGCAATTCAAAGATCGCTTGTCTGTATTGTCACAAGACCGCAAACCACTGGCGCTGCTTTTGGTAGACTTGGATGGGTTCAAGCTGATCAACGATACAAATGGACACGCCGCGGGCGATGACGTGTTGCAGCATGTCGCTCGCGTGCTGCAGCGCTATTGCACCGAAAGGGAAGGGTTTGCTGCCCGCCTTGGCGGAGATGAGTTTGCGGTGGTTGTTTTGATGGATGATCTGGAACCGCTTCAACACATCTGCCAGGACATTATTGACGGAGTTGGGCAGCCAATCATATTCGAAGGCCAGACATTAGGTGTTGGTGTCAGCATTGGTTTGGTGACAAATGCGCAGGTGGGCGCAATGGTTGAATGGACTGTCGATAGCCTGACCCGCGCGGCCGACTTTGCGCTTTATGCGTCTAAATCGAACGGCAAGGCAAAATTTACCATCTATGACGAAACGCTCGAGCAGCTTTTTCTTGAACGGCGCATGATGGTCGAAGAGCTGCCAAAGGCCATAACGGACGGCAGCCTGGGATATTTCCTGCAGCCCAAAGTCGATCTGCGTAGCGAATTGGTCTATGGCTTTGAGGCCTTGGCCCGATGGCAACGCAACGGTGCGATCGTCCCCCCGAGTGCGTTTATCGACACCGCAGAAGAAAGTGGACTGATTGCTGATATTGATTGTTCCATCCTTCAAAAGGCGACCCAGGACATAGCTGATTTCAATCGGCGCAAGGGGACAGACTTCTCTCTCAGCGTCAATTTTTCAACGCTTCATTTTGGCTCTCTGAAATTCGTGGAAACCGTTGAAGGTGCACTCGTCGCGTCAGGTCTAAAACCTGAACTTCTGATCATTGAAATCACGGAAACGATCGAGATGCAGGACTGGGACAAAGCCAAACAAATTGTATCTGCGATCCATGATCTTGGGGCGAAGGTTTCTATTGACGATTTCGGTACGGGGTATTCGTCCTTGGCGTATCTTTGTACGACCGTGGCCGATGAGATCAAAATCGACCGGTCCTTGGTGGAAGATATTGACCGGTCTGAGACGTCCCGGTTTCTGCTGGATGCGGTGTTGGACATCGCGCGGAACCTTGATCTTGATCCGGTCGTTGAAGGCATAGAGACCCGCAGCCAGGCTGAGCTTATCCTTGCGATGGGTGCGACAAAGGCGCAGGGCAAGCTGTTCAGCGACCCGCTCCCAAAAGATGAGGCTCTGGCACTTGCGATGGGGAAGATTGATCTGCTGTCGCAAAGGCCCGCATCTTGATCCTAGCTTGTTGGAGTCTGACCTTCGGACCATGCAGGTGCTATGCTGTGGTGCCCTACTCAATATCCTGCGCTGACGTCCCGATCAGGTCGCGCGGTACCACAAACGCCTTATGCCGCCCTGCGCGCGGCTGAATGCTACGCCAATCATCGCTTTCAAAATCAATCACTGTCGTCGCACATGTCGGGTAGTCACTGAACCGGTGATGCGCGGGGGCTGATGCCACAAGCGCATTTGTGAGCATGCCTATGCCCGGATTGTGGCCGATGACCGCTACCGTCTTGGCCGTCTGCTTTTGGATAATATCGAGGATCGTATCTGGTGCCGCATGATAGATGCGCCCTGAAAGCTGCCGTTTTGGCTGCTTCGGCATTGCAGTCAGGATCAGCTCCATCGTCTCTTGCGTGCGTGCGGCGTCCGAGCAAAGCACGATGTCGGGCAGATAGCCTTCCTTTGCCATCCATGCCCCAATGGCGTTGGCTGACGCCCGCCCCCTATTATTGAGCACTCGTTCGTGGTCGTCGCTGAAGGGATCGCTCCAACTGGATTTGGCGTGGCGGATCAGGATCAGGCGCAGGGTCACAAAAAGGCCTCCATATGGAATGCGGCTTGCGCGGGCAGGCGGGTGCCTTGGCCCACTGGGCAGGCCTTGCGGGCAAGGCAGCCTTTGGTGCGGCAAGTGGCGCCTGCGTCAGACCGCACATGCGCTTTGCAAGCGGCCACATCGTAGCCGTCATCGAATGCCCCGACGGGACAGGCTGTGGCACAGGGTTGGGTGCAGGTCACACAAGGCTGAGGGTTGGTTCCGACCTTTGCCGGTTTGTGCCACCGGATTGCCCCGCGAAAAGATACAAACAACCCCATTTCGTCATGCACCAAAAATCCAATGGGCGAGGCCCAGAAACGCCCAGTTTGCTTGGCCCATGTAAAGAAAGGGGCATAGGGTGGACCGCCAAAGGGAAACAGTGCTTCGGCATTGTGCTCTTCGGCAACGGCGGTCAGCACCCGGCAGGACCAACGATCCAGTGGATCAGCTTCGCCATCCTTGTATTCAGGGCTGTCGCAGAAGATGGACCAAAATCTGGGCTCGTCTGGCCCGATTAACGTGATGGTATCCGTGCCATCCTGGCAGTCGCCCAACTGTTGTAAACCAAAGGTGGACAGCGCTCTGCTGAGAACATCCTGTGTCATTCGCAGAACTGCCAGATCCTACTGCCGCCGCCATAGGCGTGGCATGCGATTTGCATCTACCCCACCGCCAACACCGGTTTCGAAACGCAGCGTATCGCCTGCGCATTCAAACCAGCCGGTCCCACCACCACCCATGCCTGTTTCAGAAGAAAACGGAATTTCGATCGTTTGCCCAAAAACATCTGCTGAACCCACCAAATTATAGTCGTCGACAGTCGCCACAAATACGGTGTCAGCCGCATCAAACTGGCCTGCGCTGTAACCAACCACTTTGATATCCATCGCTTGGACATCCGGCACTTGAACATTCAAGATCATTTCGTCCGCCAGTAGTGTAAAGCTGCCGTCACTTGCGATTTGCATTGAAATCTCGCCGGCAACGGGGGTGACATTGCCTTCCATCTGTAACGCCATCATGTCGGCGATGTCCTCCATATCGGCGACCCATGTATCGACCATGCAAGCCTCGACCGCGGCATGGGCAGTTTGGGCGGTGATGACAGTGAGCATAGCGAAGGCGGAGAGGGTCGGTTTCATGGGTGCTTCCTTTCTACTCTGCAAGAAGGCTAGCACGGCATCCATTATGCCCAAAGCGGAGATATTACGACTTCTGCCTGCGGATCAAAGAGCCTGCACCGTGATCGGTGAACAGCTCCAGCAGGCAGGCATTGGGCGCGCGCCCGTCAAGGATGACAACTGCGCGTACACCTTCGTTCATGGCCGCCAATGCCGTTTCCGTCTTTGGGATCATACCGCCCGCGATCGTACCATCCGCGATCAGGTCGGGGATGGTTTTAGGGTCAATCTCGGTCAGGACTTCGCCTGTCTTGTCTTTCACACCTTCGACATCGGTCAGCAGCAGCAGGCGATCTGCCTTCAGCGCGCTTGCGATGGCCCCCGCCGCGGTATCACCGTTGATGTTGAAGGTCTCGCCCTCCCGGCCCATGCCCAGCGGTGCAATCACGGGGATCGAATCTGCGGCATGCAGGTCGCGCAGGATCGTTGGATCAACCGTCGTGGGCGTGCCTACAAAGCCAAGGTCAGGATGGGTTTGCTTGCAGATGATCAGGTTTGCGTCTTTGCCCGACAACCCAACGGCTTTACCGCCCTCTTTGCAGATGGCCTGTACCAGCCGATTGTTCACCTGGCCTGACAGAACCATTTCGACCACATCCATCATGGCCTGATCCGTCACCCGCTTGCCATTCACGAAGTCTGACTGAATGTCCAGCTTGTCCAGCATTTCATTGATCATGGGTCCGCCGCCATGTACGACGACGGGGTTCAGCCCGACTTGCCGCATCAGCACGACGTCACGGGCAAAGCCGCGCATGGCCGCGTCACTGCCCATGGCATGCCCACCCAGTTTGATTACAACGGTGGCACCTGCATAGCGCTGCATATAAGGCAGAGCCTCACTCAGGGTCCGGGCAGTGGCGATCCAGTCACGGTTCATGTCTTGGGTCCTTGTCTTCATGCGATGCCTGCGATGATGGCGCGCAGTGTCTTGATGCCATCGCCTTTCTCAGACGAGGTCAGGATCAGTTCGGGGAAGGCGGCAGGGTGCTTGGCCAAGGCCGCACGTGTCTTTTCCAGCGAGGCTTGCAGTGCGTCACCTTTCAGCTTGTCGACCTTGGTCATGACAACCTGAAATGTGACAGCCGCGCTATCCAGCAGCGACATGATTTCTTCATCGACCGCCTTGGCCCCGTGCCGCGCGTCGATCAGCACGAAGACCCGGCGCAATGTTTGCCGCCCTTGCAGGTATTGCTTCAGCAGGCGCTGCCATTTTTTGACCACCGCGACGGGTGCATTGGCGAAGCCATATCCGGGCAGATCGACGACATAGATATCGCCTGCGGTGAAAAAGTTAATCTCTTGCGTCCGCCCTGGTGTGTTAGAGGCGCGTGCCAATCCTTTGCGCCCGGTCAGGGCGTTGATCAGGGATGATTTGCCGACGTTGGACCGGCCCGCAAAACACACCTCAACCCGGTCTGCGGGAGGGAGCCCGTCCATCGCGACGACGCCTTTGACAAAATCGGTTTCCCCCGCAAACAGCAGGCGGCCTTTTTCCAGTGCGTGCGCGTCAGGCTCTTCCACCTCTGGGAACCGCATTTCCATCTTTAAAGGACCTTTAACGTGTCATTCAGCGCTATCTTACCGCCCTTGCTGACGGTGGCATAGACGCCAAAATGCTGGTGATCCCAGCCATCGCGTAAGGCGCCCAGCGTATCGGCATCGCGCACACCTGTGTGCGGGTTGGCAGCGGTCGCCATACACCGCCTGATGGGTTCCTGGACGTCCAGTTCAGCGTCGCCGATGCGGATTGTGCGACCGGTCCAGTCGAACTCTTCCCATGCAGGCAGGTCATCGACCCAGATGTTGCCACGCCAGCGCGCGGTTTCCAGCGGCTGACCTATCTGCTTTTCGACGTCAGCATGGGTGGCAAGGTTCATGATCGAAATCGTGGGATAGGGGGTGTCCGTCATCCCGCGTCCGGGGATCGAGACAATGCCCGTGGGTTGGCGTTTGTCAGGGGGGCAAAGTGGCAGAACCCAATGCAGAAATCCGGCCCGGTCATCCGGGTTGTCCGGCTGAAAGCGGTGACTACCAATGGCATCATGGCGCAATGTGATTGTTTTGGTCGCCTCATCGAAAGTGGCCCAAATCCCGGCCAGACCGGGGGTGGCCACGCCAATCATAAAGTTGCGGCACATGATCCATCGTGGATTGTCATGGTCAAACTTGCTGGCCTCATGCGTGACAGCCCAATGCCTGTCCCAAGGCATTGTTTGCCCTTCTGACAGGGTCACCTGTTCCAGCGCCTCACGTCCGTGGCTTTTGATCGGGTGCCGCCAAAGTGATGCGACACGTGGCATCTACTTGCCCTCTTTCTTATCAGCCTTGGTTTCTGTCGCAGCGGCCCGTCTTTTCAGGCTGGCCTTGATGTTGCCAAACACATCCGGCTTGGCTCCATGGCTGCGCATGATCGCATATTGCTGGATGAAGGTAATGACGTTGTTGGCGATCCAGTACAGCACCAGACCAGAGGCGAAAGACCCCAGCATGAACATGAAGACCCATGGCATCCAGGCAAAGATCATCTGCTGCGTGGGGTCCGTTGGGGCCGGGTTCAGCTTTTGTTGCAACCACATGGACACACCCAGCAGAATTGGCAGAATACCGATAAATAGCAGGGCAAGGATTGAACCGGGCTCTGGTGATGCAAAGGGCAGCAGGCCAAAGAGGTTGATAAAGGACGAGGGGTCCGGCGCGCTCAGGTCCTTGATCCAGCCGATCCATGGCGCATGCCGCAGTTCGATCGTCACAAAGATCACTTTGTAGAGCGAGAAGAAGATCGGGATCTGCAACAGGATGGGCAAACAACCGGCAGCCGGGTTCACTTTGTTGTCCTTATACAGCTTCATCATGCCTTGCTGCATGGCTTGCTTGTCGTCGCCCGCGCGCTCTTTGAGCTTTTCCATCTCTGGCTGCAGCTCTTTCATCTTGGCCATGGACACATAGGATTTATAGGCCAGTGGCAGCACGATGATTTTCAGGATCACGGTCAGCGCAAGGATGGACCAGCCCATATTGCCAATCACGATGTTCAGGTAGTGCAGCAGTGCAAAGATCGGTTTGGTCAGGAAGAAGAACCAACCCCAGTCGATGCTGTCCAGAAAACCGCCCACGCCGCCTTCGCGTTCGTAGTTGCGGATCGCTTCCCATTCCTTCGCACCCGCAAATAGGCGGGTTGTAACGGTGGCGGTTTCGCCTGCTGCGACCGTTTCAATGGGCATCACGGCCTCTGCCTGATACAGATCGCGGCTGTCAAAATACTTGGAGGTGGACCGGAAAGGAACGCCCTGTTCGGGGATCAGCGTGGTCATCCAATAATGGTCGGTATAGCCGATCCATCCGCTGTCACTCACATCTAGCCGTTCGGCTTGCGTCCGTTCCCGGGGATCAACGGCGTATTCGGTGATGTCGTCATAGCTGGTCTCTTCCAGCTCGCCATCGGTCATCCGCACCATGCCTTCATGCAGGATGAAAAAGTTCTTCAGATCATCCGGTTCACCATGGCGGCGCAGCAGACCATAGGGGCGGGCAGAGACAGCATTGTTGGTTGTGTTTTCGACGCTTTGGGCGAAGGTGAACATAAAGGCGTCGTCGACCGCAATTTCCGTGCGGAACACCTGACCTGCGCCATTGTCCCATGACAGGGTCACGGGTGTGCTGGGTGTCAGTGTCTCGCCACTTTCTAGCGACCACAGGGTATCGGGGCCGGGCACGGCGCTGGCATCAAGACCATCTGTTGCAGTCCAACCAAAAGTCGCAAAATACGCACTGGGTTCACCCACCGGTTTCAGCAGCCGCACAACCGGGGAGTCTTCGTCAATCGTTTCGCGGTAGTTGATCAGCGCCAGATCATCAATACGCCCACCTTGTAGCGAGATGGAACCGCTGAATTCACCTGTCTCGATGGCAATGCGCGGTGCCTCGGCTGCGGGTTCAGGGGCTTCGGTCGGCGTGGTGGCGGCCGGTGCCGTAGGATCTGCCGCAGGCAAGGTCGGATCGTCCAGTGTTTGCGCAGTTTCGGTGGTTGGATCAACCGGCAGATCCTCTGGCGGGAACAGCGTTGTCCATGCCAGGATCACGGCGAAGCTAAGTACCGTCGCCAAGATGAGGTTCTTGTTCTGGTCGTCCATCTGAAAACTGCCCATATTCCTTGGAAAAGTCTGGGGGCTGTTCAACCTGTCGCGCGGCGAAAGGTCAAGCTGTTTTCACTGATTTTGGACGCTTTGAAGCAGTTCAAAGCTGCAGTATCGCGGCTGTCTGTCTAGGACTAAGCAATACCTGAATTGGATGTGCTGGCTTGCTGTTCCAAGAAGCGCTGCCGCGTGCGCTGAAAAACGGCCGCAAGGCGCGGGTCATTCGCAGTCAGCTGTCGTAGCATTTCGGTGAACGACGCATCGTCCTGGCCGAAAAACGCTTGCGCTGCTTCTTGCGGGTTCATTGATTGTGTTGTCGTCTTCATCATAACATACCTTTCACGCCACACATACACGCCTTATAAATAGGCTTTCGGGTGAAATTAGGGCCTAAATGGGGCCGGAAACCTGTTTTAAAAACTAGAAACTTAAAAAATATCTAAATGTGGATTTAGCCTAATGCAGTTAAGCGCCACAATACCACCCGTTTAACCTGTTCCAGCAAAATCTCGCTTATAAGACGCGGCAGCGCTTGTGGGTGCAAGCCCTACGCGAATAAGTGATCGCGATTGTGATAATCGCTACAACTTGTCACGTAAGCTGTACCAAAGCATCGCCAAAACCAGTAAAGGTGACCGCCATTTTGGTCCGCCGGGAAAGGGCAATGTTGGGACGCGCGCCATGATATCGAATTTTTCGGCCTGCCCGGCGATGGCTTCTGCTGCTATCTTGCCCGACATGGTCCCAAGTGCGACGCCTGATCCTGAAAAGCCCGACATCGTCAAAATATTCCCGCCCAGCCGTTCATAATGCGGCATACGGTTCATCGTGATCCCAAGAGTGCCGCCCCAGGCATGATCGATTTTAACATCCTTCAGCTGGGGGAAAATTTGTGCCAGCGGTTTGCGGACATTGGCGGCAATATCTTTGGGAAATTTGTAGCCGTAGCTTTCGGTACCACCAAACAGCAGCCGATGATCATCTGAGAACCGAAAATAGTTCACCACGAATTTGCTATCGGCCACGGCATAGTTGTGGGCGATGATATTTTCTTGTGCTTCAGGCGACATGGGCGCGGTCGCGACGATGAAATTGTTGATCGGCATGACACGTGCGGCCACATGTTTTTGCAACTGTCCCAGATAACCATTGCAGCCCAAGACCACATAACGCGCCTTGATGACGGCCTGATCTGTTGTGACAGTTGCCGGATCGCCCTCTGCTACATGCAGCACCTTTGAGCCCTCGAACACGCGCGCCCCCGCCGCGACGGCCAGCCGGGTAAGCCCGAACACCAGCTCTAGCGGGTTCACGTGACCTGATCCCATATCAAGCGTGCCGCCATGATAGGCAGGGGAATTGACGATTGCGCGGCAGGCCTCTGGTTCCAGCACGCTGATTTTATCGTAGCCGTATTTGGACTGCATGTGGTCGGCATAGGCTTGGTTGTGCCGGTGGTCGCGCGCCCGGTGGACCGCGTGAACAATGCCCGGATGAAACGCGGTGCGCACCGCATCTGTAGCGCAAAGATCGCGCACCAGATCGACGGCCTGACAGCCGATATCCCAAAGGTCGCGGGCATGTGCGTCGCCCACCATCTGCTCAAGCTCATCCTGATCGCGGCGCTGGCCGGTGCTGACCTGGCCACCATTGCGCCCGGATGCGCCGAAGCCCACGCGCTGGGCCTCGACCAACACAACATCATATCCGCGCTGGGCCAGATGATAGGCGGTGGACATCCCTGTAAAGCCGCCGCCAACAACGCAGACATCGCATGTCAGGTCACTAGCGGCCGCAGGAAACCTGTCCAGATGTTCTGCCGTATCAGCATAGTAGGATCGTGGGTATTCCCCCGGCCTGTCGTTGGCGGTCAGCAGGTCCATCAGCCTGCCTTCAGCAGATCATCCGCTTTCAGGATCTCGTAGCACTCATTCAGCGATTTGGTTGCCCGTTCCATCAAGATATCGATCTCGTCACAGGTCATCGACAGTGGCGGTGAGATGATCATCCGGTCGCCCACACTGCGCATGATGATGTTATTGGCAAAGCAGCGGTCGCGGCAGATGAAACCGACGGTGCCGGGGTCAGGGAAGGCGGCGCGGGTCGCCTTGTCGGGCGTCAGCGCGACCGAGGCCATCATGCCCACGATCTTGGCCTCGCCCACCAGCGGGTGATCCGCCAAAGCTTCCCACTTTTCTTTCAGGTAAGGGGCGGTGACGTCGCGCACGTTGTCGACGATGCCTTCTTCCTCCAGAATGCGCAGGTTTTCCAAAGCGACCGCACAGGCCACAGGATGGCCGGAATAGGTGTAGCCGTGGTTGAACTCTGTCTCGCGCAGAACGTCCGCCACCTCATCGGACACGATGGACCCGCCGATGGGGATGTAGCCAGAGCTGAGGCCCTTGGCGATAGTCATGATGTGGGGGGTAATGCCGACAGTCTGCGAACCAAACCAATTGCCGGTACGGCCGAAGCCGCAAATAACTTCATCGGCGATCAGCAGGATGCCGTATTTATCAACGATGCGCTGAATTTCGGGCCAGTAGGTTTCGGGTGGTACGATCACACCACCCGCACCTTGAATGGGTTCAGCGATGAAAGCGCCGACCTTTTCGGGTCCGATTTCCTTGATCTTCTCTTCCAGCTGTCGCGCCCGTTCTAGCCCAAATTCATCGGGTGTCATGTCGCCGCCTTCGGCCCACCAATTCGGTTGGTCAATAAATTCAATGCCGGGTATGGGCAGGCTACCCTGACCATGCATACCTTTCATGCCGCCCAAGGATGTGCCGCCGATGGTCGAGCCGTGATAGGCATTCCAGCGCGAGATGATAACGTCGCGTTCAGGCTGCCCCTTTTCGGACCAAAAGGTGCGGACCAGACGGATGTTGGTGTCATTAGCATCCGACCCACCGCTGGCAAAGAACACGTGGTTCATGTTGTCCGGCGCCAGCTCTGCCAGTTTCTTGGCCAGCATCATCGCAGGCACGTGGGTCGTTTGGAAAAACGTGTTGTAGTAGGGCAGTTCCTTCATCTGGCGCGCCGCAGCCTCGGCCAGCTCATCGCGGCCATAGCCGATGTTCACGCACCACAGACCCGCCATGCCGTCGATGATTTCTTCGCCATCGCTGTCTTTCAGCCAAACCCCTTTGGCGGATGTGATGACCCGCGATCCTTTTTCGGCCAGCGCATTGGCGTGTGTAAAGGGGTGCAGATGGTGGGCAGCATCAAGCGCCTGCAATTCCTCGGTCGGGGGATAGTTTGTCAGGATGTTCATGGGGTGACCTCAGACATTCAAAAGAAGGTGGCGGCGTTCCCAGGGCGAGATTTCGCGCTGGTATTCTTCGTTTTCGGCTTGTTTGATTTGCTCATAGAGGCGGCAGAATTCCTCGCCGATCAGAGCGCGAATGTCCTTTGCCTCGGCGAAGAGTTCCAGCGCTTCGCGCAGGCTGGCGGGTAGGGCAATATCCGCTTCCCACACTTCTTTCGTGGCCTCAGCACGCGGTGCGATCTTGTTTAGCATACCCAGATAGCCACAGGCCAAAGAGGCCGCGATCGCGATGTAGGGATTGCAATCCATCCCGATTACACGGTTTTCAAGGCGGCGCGCCTCTGGGCCTGAGTGCGGGACGCGCAGACCAGTGGTGCGATTATCTGTGGCCCATTCCAGATTGGCAGGGGCGCTTTGCCCATCCACGGTGATACGACGATAGGAATTGACGTAAGGTGCCAAGAGCGGAACGACTTGCATCAGGTATTCTTGCGATCCGCCAATGAACCAGCGGAAGAGATCTGTCTCTGACCCGTCGGGACCCGAAAAGATGTTCTGACCGGTTTTGCTGTCGACTACGCTCTGGTGCACATGCATCGCACTGCCGGGTTCATCGCGCTTGGGCTTGGCCATGAAAGTGGCAAAGACGTTGTTCTTCAATGCCGCTTCACGGATGGTCCGTTTGAAGTAAAACACCTGATCGGCCAGTTCCAAGGGGTCGCCATGCATCAGGTTAATCTCAATCTGGCCAGCACCGCCTTCCTGGATCAGAGTGTCGATGGGCAGGCCCTGATGTTCGGCAAAATCATAGATCGTGTCGATCACAGGTCCGTATTCATCGACGGCGACCATGGAATAGACCTGACGGCTGGGCACCTTGCGCCCGGTGCGCCCAACGGGGGTTTCGATGGGATCATTAGGGTCAAGGTTCGGCGTTGTCAGATAGAATTCCAGCTCTGGCGCGATTACCGGCGTCCAACCCTTTTCGGCGTAGGCCTGAATGACGTTCTGTAGGATCGTGCGCGGGGCGATGGACAGGGGCGTGCCGTCGCGATTGAACATATCGCAGATAACTTGCAACGACGGATCCTCTGCCCAAGGAATGGCGCAGGCGGTTGTCATGTCAGGTTTCAGAACGACGTCCTTTTCCAGCCATTGGTTTTCGATATCCATATCGACATATTCGCCAGAAATCGTTTGATAAAACAGCGATATCGGCAGGGCCATTTCGGCATCTGGTTTGAACTTATTCGTGGGCATCGTTTTGCCGCGCGAGGTGCCCACCAGATCAGGTACGATACATTCCACCCCGTCGATCTTTTCGCCCTTCGCATAGGCTAAAAACTCATCCGACAGTCCGTCTTGCCAGTTAGGGTGGGGTGATGCTGACATGGGTGCCCTCCGCAGGCGCGTTTGCCCGTGTGCGGGCCGTTTTGTGCAACCTTGGTCAAAACGCTGACCCTAGTCAAATGTGGCATTCGTCCAGTGACCAAGGCGCTTTCATGTTTGCCTGCCAATTGGGCATTGCGCCAGCCCGATCAGAACTTGCCCTGCCCTTAAGTATGGTCCGTGCGACCTAATCAGCCCTCTGGCATTGCAAACGCGCAGAATTTCATCAAAGCTGCCTGCGATTACGGGACAATCCAACGGAGGTTTACATGCTCAGAACGAAATCTTGCACCGCTGTCGCAGCGGTCATGCTGGCCGCACAGGCCGGTTGGGCAGAAGAAGTACGGGTTTACAATTGGTCCGACTATATTGACGAAGAACTGCTGACCAAGTTTGAAGAAGAAACAGGGTATGAGCTGATCTATGACGTCTTCGACAGCAACGAAGTGCTGGAGACCAAGCTGCTTGCGGGCGGGTCCGGCTACGATGTGGTGGTCCCGTCGGCGACCTTCCTGCAGCGCCAGATTGCGGCGGGTGCGTTTCAGGAACTGGATAAATCCAAGCTGAGCAACATCGGCAACCTCTGGGATGTCGTGCAGGCGCGTACCGAAACCTATGATCCCGGCGGGAACTTTTCGATCAACTACATGTGGGGCACCACAGGGATCGGTGTGAACGTCGGCAAGGTGCAAGAAATATTGGGTGAGGATGCGCCGCTTGGCTCACTCGACCTGATTTTTAATCCTGAGAACATGGAAAAACTGGCCGATTGCGGTGTGCACTTCCTTGATGCACCGACCGAGTTGATCCCGGCCGCATTGCAGTACATTGGCGAAGACCCAGATGCCAAGGATGAAGAGACTTTGGCCAAGGCAGAGCCGGTTTTATCCGCTGTGCGTCCTTTCGTGCAGAAGTATCACAGCTCTGAATACATCTCGGCTCTGGCGAATGGTGACATCTGCGTTGCCTTCGGCTGGTCCGGCGACATTCTGCAGTCACGTGACCGTGCCTGGGAGGCCGATAATGGCGTCGAGATTGCATATAACGCGCCTAAAGAGGGGGCATTGATGTGGTTTGACCAGATGGCGATCCCGGTTGATGCGCCAAACCCAGAAGGTGCGCATGCCTTCCTCGACTTCATCCTGAATGCTGAGAATATGGCTGCGGCCTCAAACTACGTTTACTACGCTAATGGCAACGCGGCCTCCAAGCCGTTGCTGCTGGAAGATGTGATTGGCGATACCGCAATCTATCCGGATGAGGCGACGCTAGAGACGCTCTATACCACCACACCTTACGACGCGCGTGCACAGCGTTTCGTGACACGGATGTGGACACGGGTGAAATCCGGCACCTAAGTTAAGATCACCCCGGTCTGCATATGCGGGCCGGGGTTTTCACATTCAAAGATAGACCCGAGGCCCATTCCCTATGCCTGAATCCGATTTTGCGCCCTGGAATGACCCTGCTGAAAAACCTCTGATCCAGTTTCGCAACGTCACCAAATCCTTTGGTGATTTCACCGCGATTGATGATCTGAGCATCGACATTTTCGAAAAAGAGTTCTTTGCGCTGCTGGGCCCCTCAGGCTGCGGCAAGACCACCATGATGCGGATGCTGGCGGGGTTTGAAACGCCAACGAGTGGCACGATCATGCTGGACGGGCAAGACATCGGACCCATTCCGCCCAACAAGCGCAGTGTGAACATGATGTTCCAGTCTTATGCGCTGTTCCCGCATCTGACGGTTTACGACAACATCGCCTTCGGCCTGAAGCGTGACAAGCTGCCCGCCGATCAGATTGATGCGCGGGTGAAAGAAATGCTGCGTCTTGTGCAGATAGAGAAGTTCGCCAAGCGCAAGCCAGAGCAAATTTCTGGGGGGCAGCGGCAGCGCGTGGCCTTGGCCCGCGCCTTGGCGAAAGCGCCGAAATTGCTGCTTCTCGATGAACCGCTTTCGGCACTCGATAAGAAACTGCGGCAGGACACGCAGTTTGAGCTGATGGATATTCAGGAAAAGACCGGCACGACTTTTGTTGTGGTCACGCATGATCAGGAAGAGGCGATGACAGTTGCCTCCCGCGTGGCAGTTATGGATCACGGCAAGCTCAAGCAGGTGGACACGCCGGAACGCATATATGAGGCGCCGAACAGCACCTATGTCGCCGATTTCATTGGTGACGTGAACATCATCGAAGGGCACGCGACGGCCAAGGGTGACACCGTTTCTATCGCATGGGCCGAAGGGCAGCCGCCGATTATTGGGACACCGTCCAAGCCCATGGGCGATGGCAAGGTCAGCTTTGCGATCCGTCCAGAGAAGGTGGCGATTGCGGCGGAGCGCCCGACTGACCGGAACAACGTGGTGCAGGGCAAGGTTCTCGACATTGCCTATCTAGGCAACCTTTCGACTTACCATGTGCAACTCGCCGATGGCACGGTGATCAAGGCGCAAGCCTCAAACACCCGCAGGCGCGCCAGCCTGCCGTTTACATGGGAAGATGAGGTTTGGTTGTCTTGGTCCGATACCGCCGGCGTGGTGTTGGCAGACTAATGAACTTGCGGCGCTTCACCCTGATCGCGGTCCCTTACCTTTGGCTTTTGGGGTTGTTTCTGGTCCCCTTCCTGATCGTCTTCAAGATTTCGCTGTCAGACATCGCGCTGTCGATCCCGCCCTATACGCCGACGTTGGAGCTCTCTGAAGGCTGGGCCGGGTTCCGGGATATGGTCTCGCAACTCGACTTTGAGAATTTCGAATTTCTCGCGACCGATGACCTCTACTGGAAAAGTTATCTCTCCAGTGTCCAGATCGCCTTCATCTCGACCTTCATGTGCTTGTTGATCGGCTTTCCCATCGCCTACGGCATGGCCAACGCTCCCAAGGAATGGCAACCAACGCTGATGCTGCTAGTGATCCTTCCGTTTTGGACCAGCTTTCTGATCCGGGTTTATTCGCTAATCGGTATCCTGAGCCAAGAAGGGATGCTGAACCAGTTCCTGATGTGGCTGGGGCTGATCAGTGAACCGCTGACGATCCTGAACACCAATGTCGCGGTCTATATCGGGATCGTCTACGCCTACTGCCCGTTCATGATCCTGCCGATCTATGCGACGCTGATCAAACTCGACGGCTCGCTGTTGGAAGCCGCCGAAGATCTGGGCTGCTCACGCACCGAAGCCTTCTGGCGCATCACGATCCCACTGTCTAAAGCGGGCATCATCGCGGGCTGCTTCCTTGTCTTCATCCCTGCGCTGGGCGAGTTTGTGATCCCATCGCTCTTGGGCGGGTCAGAGACGCTGATGATCGGCAAGGTGCTTTATGAAGAGTTCTTCGCCAATCGCGACTGGCCGGTCGCTGGCGCGGTCGCCGTTATCCTGCTGCTGATCCTGATTATTCCCATCGTGCTTTACCAGCGTAACGAGCAGCGACAGTTGGAGGCCGAAACATGAGGCGTATGACATGGTTCAACGCGACCTCGCTGACGCTGGGGTTTGCGTTTCTTTATATCCCGATGATCGTGGTGATCATCTACAGCTTCAACGAAAGCCGTCTGGTGACCGTCTGGGGTGGCTTTTCGACGAAATGGTACGGCGAGTTGTTGCAAAATGAGGCATTCCTTGATGCCGCATGGGTGACGTTCAAGGTGGGGTTCTTTTCATCCATCATCGCGACAATCCTTGGCACAATGGGCGCCTACGTCTTGGTACGCGGTGGCCGGTTCCGGGGGCGGACCCTGTTTTCAGGCATGATCTATGCACCGCTTGTGATGCCAGAAGTCATCACTGGGTTGTCGCTGCTGCTGCTGTTCATTTCCATCGGATTGGACCGTGGACTGTTCACCATTGTCCTCGCCCATGCAACGTTTTCGATGTGCTACGTCTCGGTCGTGGTCAGTTCGCGGCTGGTGAGCTTTGATCGCTCGGTCGAGGAAGCGGCCCTTGACCTGGGCTGCACCCCGTTCGAGGCGTTCCGCCTTGTCACCCTGCCCATCATCGCGCCCGCTGTGATTTCGGGCTGGTTGCTGGCATTGACCTTGTCGCTCGACGATCTGGTTATCGCATCCTTTGTGGCAGGACCATCCGCCACCACGCTGCCGATCAAAGTGTTCAGTTCGATCAGGCTAGGCGTCAGCCCAGAGATTAACGCGCTGTCAACAATCCTGATCGGATTGGTGACCATCGGCACAATCGCAGCGTCATTGACGACAAAACGAGCGGCAATGCGCAAGCAACGTGAAGAGCAGATGGCCGAGCAGGCGGGGTAGCCGTTAGTTTGCTTCTGGAATGACGCGACGTGCGATGTCTTCTAGCAGTGTTTCCAGGTCCGGAGTCATCTGTCCATCTGACAGCTTGCCATCGATGCTCAGAAACGACAGCCCATGGACGAAGCTCCACAGCATGAACGCCCTTTGGCGGTCGTCATCTGTGATTTCTTGACGGCCAAGGCATTTCGCGACCTCAAGTTGCACGACCGAGAATTTTTCGTCGCCAAGCTTTTCCAGCGCTTCATCTTCTGCGGTGTCACCCGACCATGTGAACATCAGCCGAAACACGCCAGGCTCGGTCGTTGCAAAGCGGACGTAAACGCGCCCCAAAGCGATCACACGGGCCAGTGCCCCCTCTGGATGGGGTGCAATTTCGGTCATCATTTGCAACGACTGACGTTCCATCCCAGCGGCTGCCACCTCACGCAGCATTTCGGTCTTGTCTTTGAAATGCTTATACGGGGCCGCTGTTGAGACACCGGCCCGCCTGCAGGCCTCTGACACCGAGAAATGATCGGGGCCTTTTTCCTCGACCAATTGACGTGTCGCTTCAAGCAGTTGGGAGCGCAGATCACCGTGGTGATAGGATGCGCGTTTTTCTGAATCAGTGTCTTTTTTCATGATCCAACCAATTTCATGGCACGTAACACTTGTCAAAGTAAGAAGTTCTAACATATGTTAGAGTCTCTAACATTGCGAGAGGGAAGACCATGTCACAAGGAATAATTTCACGTATTCTGCGCCGTATCGGTATCTTGATTGGGACCGCTCTTGCAGTTGCGGTCGCTGTTGGGGCTGTCATGTTTGGGTCAGATGCCTTGGCCAAACGGGCCGAAAATGCGCCGCCTCCGGTGGCGGCCACGTTGGCCGCGGTTGCTGTATCGCCCGTGCAGTTTGAAGATCATTACACCACAACCCGCCGTTTTCTGGGGCAGGTGGAGGCGACAGCGGATGCCGTCCTCTCGTTTGAACTCAGCGGTCGTTTGGCCGATTTGACCGTGGACGAGGGCGAGAGTGTCGCCAAAGGTGCGGTCATTGCGCGGCTGGATACGGCGTTGTTAGAGGCTGAGCGGCTGCGTTTGGCTGCCTCGAAGGATGCCACCGCAGCGCAGCTTACCTTCGCTGAAACACGGCTAATGCGGGCAGAGCAGCTTTTGGGTGAAGGTTTCTCCAGTCAGGAAACGCTTGATCAGGCGCGTGCCACGCGGGACGAGCTGGTCAGCCGCATCGCCGAGATTGATGCAGGGCTGACAACCGTTGCGATCAATATCGAAAAATCCGAATTACGCGCGCCATTTGATGGCCGCGTCGGTGCGTTGGATGTTGAAGTCGCCGAAACAGTGAACCCCGGCCAGATGATCCTGACCTTGATTGAAACCAGTGACCCAATTGTGCGTGTTGGCCTTCCGCTGAGTATAACAGAGGCAGACCTGCAAGGCGTGAAAATCGAAACCGCGGGCGAGCAGCATGCAGCGCGGTTGCTTCAATTGCGCCCTGACATCGACCCGACGACGCGCACGCGCACGGCGCTGTTTGCCCTTGATACCGATGTTCCGCTGACCTTTGGCCAGACCGCGACCCTACTGATTGACGTAACAGTGCCTGCGCAAGGTGCCTGGGTTACTTTGGATGCGCTGCAACAGGGCTCTGGCAGTATTTGGACCGTTCTGGTTGTCGAGGATGGCATCGTGCGCACCGCCGCCGTCGAGGTGCTGTTCCAGCAAAGCGACCGTGCTTTCGTGCAAGGCAGCTTTAGCGAAGGGGCGCAGTTGATCGCCACAGGTGCCCACCGGGTTGTGCCCGGTCAACAGGTGCAGATTTTAGGCGATGGGGCATAAGATGTTCAGCACACTCACCTTTCGCCAGCCCCGTCTTGTCGCCCTGATCCTTCTGGTTCTGATTTCTGCGGGCATGTCGTCCTTCCTGTCATTGGGACGGCAAGAAGACCCGACCATCACCAATCTTTTTGCGACCGTTACAACCCAATTTCCCGGCGCTGACCCCGCGCGCGTTGAAACGCTTGTGACGGCCGAGATTGAAGAAGAACTGCAATCCATCGCCGAGGTGGATGTGATCACCTCGGTCTCGCGTTCCGGCGTATCGGTGGTGTCTATTGAGTTGTTGCAAACTCTGGATGGCGCGACAATTGAACAAGTCTGGTCCGAAGCGCGCGACGCGGTCGAGGCGGCGCGGCGCAATTTCCCAGCAGGCGTGCAGGCCCCCGATTTCAATGCCGAAGGGATATCAGCCTATTCCGCCGTGGTGGCGGTGACGGCCGATCATGATGGCGTTCCGCAAGCGATTATCGAGGCGCATGCCAACGCCCTTGCGGATCGCCTGCGCACTATCCCGTCAACCCGCGCCGTAGATCTGTTTGGTGAGCCGGAGACAGAGGTTTTGGTGACGGTTGATCCACAGGCGGCGGCGAACCTAGGTCTGACCGCACAGGATATCTCGCGCCTGATCAGTGCCGCAGATGGCAAAGTGCAGGCAGGCCGCGTGCAAAGCGATGCGGTTGATCTGACCATCAACATATCCGGCGCCATTGAAACGCTGGAGCGTTTGGGCGACGTGGTGCTGCGCCAGAATGCTGACGGCGCGACTGTTGCACTGGCTGACATTGCCACCATCACCCGTGGTGTGCGCGAACCTGCAAGCGATATGGCCATCGCCAATGGTAAACGCGCGATCCTTGTGGGTGTTCTGGCGCAGGATGGCGTGCAGATCGACCGTTGGATGGGATTTGTCCGGGATGAATTGGATGCCGGTGCAGTCGCTGTCCCTGTTGGACTGTCCGAGGAGCTGATGTTTGACCAAAGCACCTATACCGCCGATCGTTTGGCGGAGGTCGGCACCAACATGGCCATTGGTGTTGCGCTGGTTGTGTTGGTTCTTTTTGTCACCCTTGGTTTGCGGGCCGCAGCCATTGTGGCGGTGGTTCTGCCAGTGGTGTCACTGGCCACATTGGCAAGTATGAATTTCATGGGTTTGCCCATTCACCAGATGTCTGTGACCGGTTTGATTGTGGCGCTGGGCCTTTTGGTGGATGCGGCCATCGTGATGGTGGATGAGGTGCGCCAACGCCTTGCGCGGGGGATGGAACGCAAGGTGGCGGTCGGCGATGCGGTGAACCGTCTGGCGGCGCCTCTGCTGGCTTCTACTGTCACGACGGCGCTGTCCTTTACGCCGATGATCCTGCTGCCTGGTCCTGCGGGCGATTTCGTGGGTTCCATCGCGATTGCGGTTGTTTTGATGCTTGTCTGGTCCCTCTTCATTGCGCTGACGGTCACACCCGCTTTGGCTGGGTGGTTCCTGAAGGGGGGTCGACCGTCAGGCTTGCAAGTGCCTTTCATGGGTCGCGCTTTTGCTGCGCTGATCAACCTGTCGGTGCGCAACCCCGTGCGCTCAATTGCGCTGGCGCTGGTACTGCCTGTTCTGGGCTTTGCCGCCTTCCCAACCCTCACCGCACAGTTCTTTCCGGGGGTAGAGCGAGATCAGTTCTATATTGAGATCGACATGCCGCCGGCCACGGCCATCGCAGAAACAGCAAGTGTGGCGCGCGAGATCGACGCGCGCCTGGCCGAAAGCGATGGTGTGGATCGGGTATACTGGTCGCTAGGTCAATCCGGCCCCGCCTTTTACTACAACATCACGGGTGGCCGGTCGTCAGAGCCTGCCTATGCGCAAGCCATGGTCAAAACGTTGACGGCGGAAGACGCCGCGCGGATTGTTCCGGAATTGCAGGCCACACTTGATCTTGCCTATCCGCAGGCGCGCATCATCGTGCGTGATCTGGTCCAGGGACCGCCCGTTGCCGCCCCGATCGAAGTGCGCCTTGTCGGCCCCGATCTGGATGTGCTGCGCGACCTGGGCGATGAGGCACGGGCGATCATGGCTGATTTGCCTTTGGTCACCCAAGTGCGCGCCGGTGTGGTCAGCGGCGCGCCGCAGTTACGCTATGAGATTGATGAACCTGCCGTGCGTTTGTTGGGGATGAACCTGACAGATGTCGCGGCCCAGCTAGAGGCCGGGTTGGTGGGTGTCACCGGAGGCAGCCTTGTGGAAGGCACGGATCAGTTACCGGTGCGGGTGCGTTTTGGCGACGATCTGCGCGGTGATCTGGAAGGGGTCAATGACCTGCCAATTCTGCTACCCAACGCTGCCACCCTTTCAGGTGCAGGTGTGTTGCCCATCGTGCCATTCTCGGAACTGGCAACCACGGTGCTGGAGCCTGCCGAAAGCGTGATTACCCGCCGCAATGGTGAGCGGATCAATACCGTGCAAGCCTTCATCGTGCCGGGTGTCTTACCAGAGGAGGCCTTGCAGGATGTGCTGGCCGCTTTGGATGCGCGCGGGTTTGATGTGCCGCTGGGCTATCGGATCGAATTGGGTGGGGATAGCGATGCGCGTTCTGACACCGTGGGTAACCTGCTGGCATCCGTTGGTCTGATCGTGACATTGACGATTGCGACCATCGTGTTGACCTTCAACTCTTTCCGCCTGACGGCAATTGCCTTGGTGGTTTGTGTCCTTTCGGCAGGTCTGTCGATGTTGTCGCTTGCGGTGATGCAATACCCATTTGGCATCAACGCGATTATTGGTGTGATTGGGTCAATCGGCGTGTCAATCAATGCCGCGATCATCATTCTGACCGGGCTAAAGGCCGATCCACAGGCCGCCGCGGGCGATACTGATGCCATCGCGCGGGTGGTAACTGGGTCGAGCCGTCACATCACCTCAACGACGATTACGACCTTTGGTGGCTTTTTACCATTGATCCTGGCCGGCGGTGGTTTCTGGCCTCCTTTCGCCGTGGCGATTGCGGGCGGTGTCATGCTGTCTGCGGTGATTTCGTTTTTCTTCACGCCAGCGGCATTCACGCTGATCTACCGCAGCAAGCCCGTCCAGCAGAGCGAGGTTGCACTCGGCATGGCTTAAGCCCGCATCAGCGCGTGAAAGATGCGGCGTTTTTGGAAATGTGGCCCCGGCCACCAAGGGTGTATGTTGTCGACGGTATCTTTCATGTCAGAAATTTGCTTGAGGTCGACCAGCCATTGCAGATCCGCCATATCGCGCTGCAGTGTCTGGGTTTGGAGGTGGCCGAGATCAAGCACAGGATGCATCGCGTGAAAGACCCGTTGCATCTTCACGCTTTGCCAATGTGGTTTCGGTCCGTCCGGTTTGGCAGATGGGTCAAGCCAATGGTCGCTCCAGATCTTAAGCTGTTTGTAGTCAGGGCCATGAAACAGCAGTGGTTTACTGATGTCGTAAATGTCCGTGCCGTCAGGTGGTGCCCAACCATTGCGCCATAGTTTCACGACGATGTGGGAGTACGCCTCTGATGCGATCATCAGTTCCGGGACGTCGCAGTCCTTGAACAAAGTATCTTTTTGGTCCTGCCAGGCCAGATTACCGATAAACGCCCAAGGCACGTGAACTTCTGTCAGATAACCCGTGACCCAGGACAGCTGGCGCAGGTTATCATTGGCCCTGATCCACAGCTGCTTGGCTATATTGGCGATGGTGCGTCGTGACCCCGCCAGTTCCGGGGAATCAGGAAATCTGCGGCCGATCGCGGCGATCAGGCGGTGATGTTCGTATCCTATGTCTTCAACAGGCGTTGTGCTGAACCATGCGACCGCATGCGCCAAGGCACGGGTGTCAGTTTTGGCAAAGACGGCGGCAAATAGCTGTCGGTCCGTTTGCGATTGCCAAGGCAGATCAGCGCTCACCGCAGGGCCTTACGCTTGGCGCGTTTGCGGCGGATCGCGTCTTTGACGACATCCAGATAGTCGGCGTCGATGTTACCGCGCTTCTTCGCCGTCATGCTGTCGGCGTGAAGGCGGCGTTTCGTCAAAGGAAGCTCGATGATTTTGGCGATCAGCCCAGCCTCGGCTGCACGCGTGAACCAGTCAACCATTTCGCCGGCGCGCGTGCCATAGTCGGTGACCGGTCCGACCTGATCAAAGGCCGACTTGCGTGCGCAAAGACTGCTGCGAACGAAACCTGCGTTTTGCGCGTCTATCTCAAAGGTGTTGTCACCCGTCGAAAAGGTGTCAATGCGGGTAAAGACCAGACTGATTGATTGTTCCAGACACAGCAGGCAGATTTGGCGCTCCATTTTTTCGGGGGCCCATAGGTCATCGGCATCCAAGAAGGCCAGAATGTCATGTTTGGCAGCGGCAATACCGGTATTGGTTGCCACACCCGGCCCGCTTTGCGGTTGCGAGATAAGCTCTACGCCGCCAAGTGCTGCGACAACCGCAGGTGTATCATCGGTTGATCCATCATCCACGACGATGATCTGTGCCGGTGGATGGGTCTGTGCGCGCATCGAGGCAATGGCGTCAGGCAGAAAACGCGCGGCATTATGGCAGGGAATAATAGCTGTATATTCCGGCAGCCCCTTGCGCATCAGGGCCTGCGCCTGGCTTTGGTACATGACTTCGCCAGTGTCATCGTTTTCGAAGAGCCCGATCGCCTGTTTCAGTTTCGGGTTCTTACGGCAGCGTCGGACACTGGCCAGCATCGCGCGCGACGTCCCTCTTTTCAGGGCTTCCAGATCGCGGCAAAGACTTCCGGCGCGCTGGCGATAGATCAATGTCGGTTCATCCAGGAACATGAAATTTGGCTGGCGCTCAAACAGGCGCAGCAGATAATCTGCGTCTTCGCCATGTGTGAATGAGGTATCGAATGGACCATGCTCTCTGACCGTCTGGGCGCGAAAGGTTGCGACGTTTAAATTGATCCCACGAATGGTTGGCGTCTTCTCGCTAAACTCTGGCATCATGTTCTGTGTCTCAGATGTCACGAACGCCTGTCGGCCATAGACAAATTCCAGCGTTGGATCGGCGCTGAGAAGCGCAAGGTCACGGGCCAGACGACGGGGCGGTATGGCATCGTCACTGTCGGCGAACATGACAAAGGCGCTGTTGGGGCTTAACTCCTGCAGCAAACGGTTGCGCGCGGCGGAAACACCCTGGTTCTCGGTCTGGACCAGCCGCAAAAATGGTGCATCCATTGCCATCTGACGGACAATATCAGCAGTGTCATCGGTGGACCCGTCGTCAACAACGACGATTTCCATTGGCATCGCAATGTCCTGATCCAGAACGGACTGGATCGCGCATCGAATGAACCGCGCGGTATTATAGGCTGGCATCAGAACGCTAATCATAGTTTTAAATCCGTAAGGAACCGCCGCAGAGCCTGTACATTCTGCGCAACATCTGGCCCCATTTCAAAGTCAAAAACAGGAAGGTCGCGGGCCAATTGACTGGCGAACCGTAATGTCTGCCGCGGTGAACCGGGCAATTGGTAAATGGTGCTTTCCGCCAATTTGCGGGCTGTGTCACGTGCGTTGGCCGGGGTGATGCGCGGCGCCTGACCTATGAACGGTGCAAGGATGTAGTTGACCGATAGGGGGCCAGCGTAGGTCACACCCAAGGGAAAGACGACCTTACCTTGCCAATTCAACGGCTGGCTATCGATCAGCGGATCATCGGGTGACAGAAAGGCAAGTCCGGCGGGGGATTGTTTCGCTTTGCTGGAAAACGGATAGGCCTGATAGTTTTGCGTGTCAGGGTGCCTTTCCACGATGATGTAGTCATCACCAACGGTCTGCATGCCCGCCCGGACCCCCGCCAGTGTCAGGAGCGATTTACCACTTCCGGATGGGCCACAAAGCATCGCACCGTTGCCTTCGACCTCCAACAGACCGGAATGCAGCAGGAATGCGCCGCGCGCCTGGTTGATCCAGCTTGCCAGCACGCTCAGCGGGGATGAGTTTTCCCAGATTGGCATGTGATCGGGTGAAGGCAGGATACGGACGGCGGTACGCAATCGCGGGTCGAAAAATTCAAACTGGGATGTTTCCGCGTTGTGATACCCAAACATCCCATGATCTGTAAAAAGGGTCTCGATTTGCTGAAACCAACGCCCGTCGAGGGCGGTTTCGACACAGTCCATAAAGACACCGTCATAGCGCAGGTATATGTCTACTGTTTCTGCGTCGGGTTTTTCTGAGGGGAAATGTTTGGCAACGTCCTGCGCCAGCACCGGTTGGGTTTCATGCAAACGAAATGTGGCTCTGCCAACCTGATAACACCCCGCCGCAGGGCCGCTTTCGGCTTTGGTTGTTGCGATGATTTCTGAACATAGTTTAGGCAGAGAGGTCATTGCGCGCTGTTACCCGACAGCTTGCTGGCCCCAGACAAAGCGTCCCGTTGTCGCGTCAACATCATGCACCGGATCAGCCAACATGAAAGAGCTTAGCTCGGCAAAACCTTCGAGGACAAAGTCCCCTTCCCCCAACATTGCGAGGGCGATCTCATCTGCACCTTCGGCATGGCCCTCGACATTCTCGACCAGTGTTATCACACCCAGTTCTTGCATCTGCATTATGGCTTGGCTGGCCTCTTGCGCGACAGTCTGATCGTGATCAGCGACCGCGTTGAGCAGGGCAATCGGACATATTTTGGAACGAATTGCGCGGAACAACTCAGCCACTTTTTCGGCAGCTTCATAATAGTTACCGTCGCGTTGGTCGAGGAAGATGAAATCTGAATCAAACGCTTCGATCACAAAGTCAGTTTCATTTACTTCGTAACAGGGCATCTGATATATCCAAACCATTCAACGGTCGCGTGCAAAATCCAGCAGACCTTATTGTTTTCAATCATGGGTGTCTAGCTTGGTAAAGCAGTTATGTGCCCTTTCATTCCACCAAAAATGATAAGAGATATACGTGATGAAACAACGCGATGAACTGGGGCGAGAACCCTTGCCGGCAAGGTTGCAAAAGTTGATGCAATCAACAAGCCTTGGGGTTGTTCCATCGGCGCGTTCAAGCCATCGTGGCCGAGGCGCAGGCGGCAGCGG
>JBCAZI010000035.1:0-31210 GCA_038533095.1 Pseudomonadota bacterium | reverse complement strand
CCAAAGACCCGCCGATCAAGATCAGCCTGAAAACGCGCGCCGACACGTCCCATCACCCTGCCGCGCACGAAATCCAAAATGCCCATCATCGCATAAAGAAAGGCGACAAGAGCCGTCAGCGCGAGCAGCGTTTCAAACGATCGCGAGCGTAGCACGCGGTCATAGACGTTCAGCATATAAAGCGGCCCGGTCAGCATCAGCAGGTTCACAAAGAAACTGAAGATACCCACAACCCAATAAAGCCCGCGGCTTTGCTTGCGGGTTTTTATCAGTTCTGCCCGGCCATGTGCCGTCTGTTGATCAGACATGATCGTCTATCGCCTTAGTCTTGCCTGTCACGGGGATACCCCCCGTGTTGCGCATAACCTATCACAAACCACAGTAAACACACAGATAACTTGGCGCCCACCCTGCGCAAGTGCCGCCTGCGGGATACAGGCGGTCTCAGCCCTCGCGCTTTGCCTCAGGCACGCTAAGTGTTGACCACGTATCATCCCTTGGCGGATCTGGTGGTGTATCGCAGGCCCGGCGGTGAATATTCACCTTGCCAATGAAGTTGGCGGATATTGGCGCAGTCACGAATAAAAACACCAAAATCAGCACCTCATGCGTTGATGGTTTGCCAATATCAAAGGAATGTATGATTGAGGCGACAAGCAACATGCCAATGCCGACCGTGCCCACTTTGGTGGGCGCATGCAGGCGGGTCATGGGATCGTTGAATTTCAACAACCCAATGGCGCCGACCAGTACAAAGCCTGATCCGATCACAAGGCATAGGCTCACGATATATGTTCCAATGATCTGCGCGGTCATTCGATGATATCCCCCCGCAAAATAAACCGGGCCATCGCCACGGTCGACACAAAGCCCAGCATCGCGATCAGCAAAGCGACCTCAAAATAAATCTGCACGCCCTGGTGGATGCCCAGTACGATGACCAACCCCAGCGCATTGATCACCATTGTATCCAGCGCCAGCACACGGTCACCCGATGTTGGCCCCAGCACAAGCCGCACCATCGACATGATCTGCCCTATGGCCAGCGCCAAAAACGTGATCGCCAGCGCGACATTTAGAAATTGTGTTGCCAGTATCATGCAAAAATCTCCAACAGACGTTCTTCGTAGCGGGTGATGATATCGTCACGCACGGCATCAGGATCATCTGTGTGCAACACATGCACCAGCAGGCTGTGCCCTTTGTCTGACAAATCCGCGGATACCGTTCCCGGTGTCAGCGTGATCGTACCCGCGAGCATCGTTATCGCCTCTGGTTGCTTTAACCGCAGCGGTACGATGATCCAGGCAGGCTTGAGTTTGGACGTCGGCACCGTCAGCACGATCCACGCCACCTCGATATTCGCGACGATAATGTCCCAAAGCACCACAAAGCTGTAGCGGATCATTTTGAACCCGTGAAAGCTATCGGGGGTATCGGGCCACCAGATCGAGGTACCCCACGGAATGATAATCCCCAGAAGAAACCCAAAGACCATCATACCGGCCGAAAGCTCGTTTTGTAGGAACATCCAAACGATCGTCAGGATCAGCGTCAAAAGCGGGTGTGGGATCAGCCAGTTGAATGCGCGTGCCATGTCAGTGATCCTCCTCCGTCTTTCCATCGCTCAGCTTGCCCGGCGTATCGACCACGGTCGAAATATAGGGTTCAGGGCTGAACAATTGGTCGGCAACCGCAATCGTATAGCGGTGCACTTGCCCTGCAAAAACCGTGTGCAAGGCCAGTAGCGTGATCAACCCGCCTATCGCGACATAACACATCGTGGCAGGTGGTGCGCTTGTATCGGCCCCTTCGGGCACTGCGATGCTTTGCGCCTTCCAGAACAAGACGCTGCCGGCCCTTGCAAAGCCCAGAATGCTGATTAGGCTAGAGCATAGAACAACAGTCCAGACCCAGACCATCAGGTCTGTGCCAAATGCAGCGTCCAGCACCAATAGCTTGCCCAAGAAACCTGACAGCGGCGGCAACCCTGCCATGGCGATGGCCGCGACAAAAAATAGCCCCGCTGTGATCGTTGCACCGGCGATGGGTGGCTGTGCCGTCAGCTCTAGATTGGCGCGGCGTCCCCTGACCAGATCAACGATCAGGAACAGGGCAGCGCCTGCGAAGGTTGAATGCACGATATAGTAAAGGGCCGCGGCGATACTTGAGGGCGTGAAGAGCGCGATGGACACCAGCACCATCCCCATCGACCCGATGATCGAAAAGGCGATCAATCGGTCAAACCGCTTGGCCGCCAAAACGCCAATCATACCAACCGCGAGCGAAAGCAGTGCCGCGGGCAACAACCAAGTGTCATGCAGCCCTGCTGTGACCTCCAGATCAGGCGGAAAGATCAGCGTATAGACCCGGATGATGGCATAGGCCCCAACCTTGGTCATGATCGCAAAAAGGGCCGCAACGGGTGCGGGTGCCTCGGCATAGCTGGAGGGCAGCCAGAAATGCAGTGGCACAAGTGCTGCTTTGATCGCAAAGACCAGCAACAGCAGGACAGCGGCGACACGAATGCCAACCGTTTCTTCGGCACTGATCAGTGTGACCCGGTTTGCCAGATCAGCCATATTCAGCGTGCCCGTTTCGGCATAAAGCGCGCCCAGTGCGAACAAGAACAGAGTCGATCCAATCAGGTTGAACAGCACATATTGCACGCCGGCGCGCAGGCGCACTGTGCCGCCGGAATGGATCATCAGGCCGTAAGAGGCGATCAGCAGCACCTCGAAGAACACAAAGAGGTTGAACAAGTCACCCGTCAGAAACGCCCCCAATATCCCCATCAGTTGGAACTGGAAGAGCGCATGAAAATGCCTGCCCCGATCGTCCCAGCCTGAGCTGATCGCATAGATCAACACAAAGAGCGCCAGCACCGTGGTCAGCAGAACCATCATTGTCGAGAGCCGGTCCCCGACCACGACGATGCCAAAAGGGGCCGCCCAATCGCCCAATTGATAAAGCATCACGGTGCCATCTGCGGTGGCCATCACCAAGCCAGCCGAAATCGCGATCAAGACCAAGACACCGGTGATCGAGAAAACACGTTGAATACCAATGTGATAGCGTGCCGCCAACACAATGAATGGGGCTAGCATTGCAGGCAGCACCACAGGTGCAATCAGCCAATGGGTCATGCGTCACCCCCTGGCTGATCATCAACATGATCATCGTCAGATCCCAGGAATGCACCGAGGCCAATCATCACAACCACGGCAGTCATGCCAAAGGAAATCACAATCGCGGTCAGCACCAGCGCCTGCGGCAGCGGGTCAGTATAGGTACTGATGTCATCACGCAGGACCGGCGGCGCGCCCGCAACAACGCGGCCCGAGGTAAAGAGGAAGACGTTCACGGCATAAGTTAGCAGTGAGATGCCCAAGATCACCGGGAAGGTCCGCAAGCGCAGCACCAGATAAATCCCGGCAGCTGTCATGACGCCAATGGCGGATGCAATCAGAAACTCCATGCTACACGCCCTCCTGCACCGGCTGCGTGGGCGGGTCGTCGCGGGATGGATCGATATCCATCGGATGTTCGCTTGCATAGGCGTCCTTGCGGCGGGCAAGGCGCGAGAAGCTTTCCAGCGACAGCATCACCGCCCCCACAACAGAGAGGAAGACGCCGACGTCGAACAAGGCGGCTGTGGCCAGTTCGAACTTTTCAAAGGGCGGGATACGCACATAGGTGAAATCCGAGGTCAGGAAGGGTTTGTCCACAAACCAAGACCCCACCCCAGTGAACCCGGCGACCAGTACCCCTGCCCCGATCACGCCATGATAGGGGTATTTCAACCGGGCCGAGGTCCATGAAAAACCGCTGGCCATATATTGCATCACCACACCAATCGACACGATCAGCCCGGCGATAAAGCCGCCGCCTGGTTCGTTATGACCGCTGAGGAAGATATAGAAACCAACCATCATGACCACGGGCATCATGCCACGCGTCAGAACAACCATCATCATCGGGTGTACCCCACCCGCTTGTGCTTGATCGGGTTTGCGGTTCAGCAAGCGCTCGCGCACGGGGCCACCCAACAAAGCCTCGGTCAGCGCGTAGATCAGCAGGGCCGCAATACTCAGCACGATAATTTCGCCGAAAGTATCAAACCCTCGGAAATCGACCAGAATGACGTTCACCACATTGGTCCCGCCGCCGCCTTTGTAGGAATTGGCGAGGTGGAATTCAGAGATTGAGGTCGCGACCGGATCGCGCAGCATGTAGTAATACGCCAGTGCGAAACTGGCCAAGCCGCCTGCCACCGCAACGGTGACATCGCGCATGCGGCGCAACACCGTGCTTTCAATCGGGGTGCGGTTGGGCAGAAAGTTCAACGCCAGCAACATCAGGATGATCGTGACAACCTCAACCGTGAACTGGGTCATCGCCAGGTCAGGCGCGCTGAGGAAGACAAAGCCGATCGACACCATCAGGCCGACAATGCCAATCAGGATCAGCGATAGGAAACGGTTGCGATGCAGGAACACCATCCCGATGGTCGCGGCCACTAACATGCCCCAACCGGATATCAAAACCGGGTCCGCCTTTTGCAGCTCGTGCATGGGTGCGCCGACAGTGCCCGTGACCCAAGCGTAATACCCAGCGACAACAATAACGACTGTGCCGACAGCGGCGTAGCGTGTGAATGCCCCATTGTGCAGCGGCAGGATCAGGGTTTGCGACAGGCGGACAAAAGCGGCGACGATAGCCTCAAAAATCACCTTGGCCTCTGGCCATGGGACAGTATCCCACACCCGCAAGGCAGGTTTAAAAATGAACAACATCGCCAAACCACCCACCACCGCGATGATCGACATATAAAGCGCCGGGACCAGCCCGTGCCAGATTTTCAAATGGGCCGATGGCATCTCGGCCGCACCGCCCAGCACCGATGCGCTGACCAGTTTGACGAAAGGTTCGGCCACAAAGGGGGCCACGCCGATGACCACCACGGGGATGATCAGCAACGCAGGTGGTAACCACATGCCCGCAGGCGGATCATGTGGTTTGGCAGGATAATCATCGCGCACAGGCCCCAGAAACGTGTGGCTGATCAGGCGGAAGCAATAGGCCGCTGAAAAGAGAGAGCCAACAGTTGCCAGAACCGGCACCAACCAGGGGCTGTTGAAAAGGACGGTATGATTGGCCTCTTCCAGCATCATCTCTTTCGACAGGAACCCGTTGAGCAGCGGGATGCCAGCCATGGACAAGGCGGCAAGCAGCACGATGGTAAAGGTGACTGGCATCAAGGTACGCAAGCCGCCAAGGCGCCGGATATCGCGGGTGTGGGCCTCGTGATCGACGATCCCCGCTGACATGAAGAGTGCCGCCTTAAACGTTGCATGGTTCAGGATGTGAAACACCGCCGCCATCGCGCCAAACGCCGTCCCCGTGCCCAAAAGCATCGTGATCAAACCCAGATGGCTGACGGTCGAAAAGGCCAGCAATGCTTTCAGATCATGTTTGAACAGCGCAATCACTGACCCCAGCACCATCGTGATCAAACCTGCAGTGGTCACAATCACAAACCATTCGGTCGTACCTGACAGAACAGGCCACATCCGCGCCATCAGGAAGATGCCCGCTTTGACCATAGTGGCAGAGTGCAGATAGGCCGACACAGGCGTTGGGGCGGCCATCGCATGGGGTAGCCAAAAGTGGAACGGGAACTGGGCGGATTTGGTAAAGCAGCCCAGCAAGATCAGGATCAACGCAGGCAGATACAGCGGGTCGGCCTGAATAAGCTCACGATTTTGCAGGATGACACTGAGGTCATAACTGCCCACAATCTGGCCCAGGATCAGCATACCACCGATCATCGCCAAACCACCCATACCGGTGACGGTTAGCGCCATACGCGCGCCTTGGCGCCCCTCGGGCAGATGTTTCCAAAAACCGATCAACAGGAAAGATGATAGTGAGGTCAGTTCCCAAAAGATAAGCAAAAGCAATATGTTATTGCTGAGGACAATCCCAACCATCGCACCTTGAAACAGCAGCAGATAGGTAAAAAACTCACCCATATTGTCCTTCTGGCTCAGGTACTGGCGCGCATAGGCGATAATCAAAAGGCCAATCCCAAGGATCAAAAGCGCAAAGAAAAACCCAAGGCTATCCAGCATCAAGGTGAAGTTGAGGCCCAGGGCTGGCATCCAATCGACGCGCGCGGAAACAACCTCACCTGCGATGATGGCAGGCAGATTGGTCAACAGGCCCACAAATGCAGCTAAGGTCACTGTGAACGTCACACCTGCACAGGATGATCGGCCCGCAGGATACATCAGGCCCGGTAAAAGTGCGCCGAAGAAGGGCAAAGCAACGATAAAGAAGAGAGACACAGTAACTCCCACATTTTTGGCTGGTAAATGTGTGACCAATGCGGAGGCGGTTGAAAAGGGCGAAATGCAATTTTTGATGCTATTTTCAGCCGATAGCACCCTGACTGCAGATGGGCGTTACCCCGATGTTGAGCTATTGTCCGCAGCGGATTGCGACGCCTTCTCGCGGTCTTCTTGGCTCTGGCGCTCGGACAACGAAGTGCAATAAGCTGCATGGCCCGCCAAAGCACCGACTGCCAAAGTGCCTAAAAGCCAGCTAACAACCAGTGCAGGCACCAGTGCGACATCGGCCATAAGCAACGCAGCGCAGCAAACTGCCCCGACAACCGGCCCACAGACTATGTATTTCACAAGCATCAGGACAGGCGCTCCCACAATGAGGCTTGCACTAGTGCACCTTGTCGATGACGCGGACTAAGTTTCCGGAAAGCCATGACCAAACTGTTCAAACCAACTACCGCCAAGAGCTTTGGAGGTCAGCGAAGGCTGCTTGACCGCAAAGCGTTCCCGTCGCCGTCAAAACAAAAGTACATTTCTTCAATTGCTTAATCCCCCTAACTCAAATGACTGAGCCCCTTAAGACTGGGCCCATTGACGGGATTACGCTTTGCCGTTCTGCTTTATTCCCCGATCACGTATTTCTTTTGCCGACCGTGAAGAAACCAAGGCTTGTGGCCACGAAAGGTGGACGGAAAATGCGCGGTCTATCGATTGGCCAAGGTCGACATGTCTCTTTCAATCTCGTTGAGCTTCAATAAGCCAACACCCCTTGAACATGAAGGAACGAGGATGTCCTCTAGGTCCGCCTGCGCTGAGCGGCTCTATCCCGTCCAAAGGGCTGTGTCGGGGTAAAACTGGGACCAGGCAAACCAAAACGCCTGATGGCTGCCCAGATCTGAACCATCGACATCAACCGCGCGCATGCCCCCGGCATCCAAGCGCAGGCGCACGTTTTCAAAGGCAACCTCTTGGCCGGACCGAAGCGCCAGCAAAGCCGCACCACGTGGAAAGGCGACGGGCCTACCACTGGCCGTCACAACGCCCAATACATCCTCTTGGATGGGCAAACGCGGGTCCACGTCACCAACCGGAAAGATCGGACCATCAGCATCACGCCCGCTGCGGAAGTCAAAGTTGCGGCCCAGCGCCAAATCTTCTGTCAAAACGGTCGTTTGCGGATAGGTCGCCTTCCATGTGCCCCAATCGGTTGTGATCACGCTAGCCTGTTCCAGAACCAGTCCCTTTTCGGCCAATGGCCCTGTCACGGCCCTTCCCAAAAACGTATCGAACACCGACATCGTCGTCAGGTCATACATGACCTTATTAGACCGGATCAAAAGGCCCGATGTGCGCAGGATCGGACGTTCTATCCCGGGAGGCAACTCGTCTGTGAAATAGGCCTGCGCAGCCCCGCATAAAGTGCAATACGGGATACCCAGATGGCGGCCACCCAGCGTGTCATTGACCATTTCGCGCACTTCCATGATCTGGCGGGGATAGGCGCGGTAGGCACCATTCACCGCGATCCCGAAAACGATGTCATCATCGCGCAGCCATGCGGCCTCCTCTGCCGTGGTCACTGTTGGATTATCGGCGGCAGGAATGCAGTTGCAGGGCGTATCGGTTGTGTCATAGGGCCGTGCATCAATCTGCACACCACCCCATGACACCAACCGCCAGTCAATATCGCCTTCCACAAATAGGGCGTCCCAGCCATCCAGATAGCTCGTGAATAAGCTGCGTTTGATAAGCAGATAATTTGGGGGTGCCGGAATATCCCAGGCAATCAAGTGATCGGTCAGTTCTGACCATTGGTCGCGGGTTTGCCATGTTTTGCCCAGCATTTGGCCTGCGGCGGCAGACAGCTCTTCACGCAACTCAGACTGCCAAGTAAAGCGCATCTGATCGGCGATAAACCATGCAATGCGCGGGTCCTGCGCCGCAGCCAGCTCTGCCAGTGCTTCGGATTGTGCGGCCCCCCAGGTTGATCGTGACACGCTGCCCACAGGGGCGATCGTGCCCAAGAATGCCTGCCGAACGTTGCGTTCAACCTCATCAGAAAATGGCCCCACCGGTACGCTTGGTGGGTTTCCGTAGGCGGAGATCACATAGTCTGGCAAGGCCTGTTGCGCTTGCAAGTGCTGCGCGAGGCCAAAGCTTGCCATCAAAAGGAAGAGATAGAAACAAAAACGTCTCGCCATAACGTAACGATGTGCCATCTTTCCCCCCAAACATCCCTACCTTCGATGGCCGAAAGGTAAAGGATCACCCAATCCGCACAAATCACGATGTTATTATCTAATCATGCCACTAAGTCACCGCACCAGATCAAAAAACCTCAGAGTTTCATGTATTGCTTTGTGACTATTGAAAATGGTGTCCACACGGACCCTCATTAGGCGTCTAACTATTTGTTTAGTACACATTTAGAACAAAGCCCAAACGTGATACCGCCAAATATGAAACCCTGAGCTCAATTTACTTAATTTCTACTCTTGAGCCAATGCGGAAATTCGTTCTTCTTGCAGCCAATGCCTCCTTCGCGCCCAACCTGTGAATTTGGATTTCTCGCTGCGCGCGCTCGCAGCACGAAAATCGCTGCACGCGCACAGTTTTCGACGCTACACAGCGGCTGGGATAGCGGCCATTGGCTCATAGCGCAGCGAAGTTCTTGGAGGGAATTTACGAGTCGCGGGACTTTCCCGTAACTTATCTTAGCAGATTAGAGGTCTGCTAAGCACGCATGGCTACCCCCGGAGGCGCATGGTGCTGGTGAAACATTGCTCAACTAGTTCGTTTTTTGAGTTTTTCCTGCGCTGCAGATGAGAACGCACGGGCGGCAGGTGACAGGTGGTTACGGGAAAGATAGACGGCATAAAGGCCAACGGGTCGTTGATTGGATGCGTCCGAGAAGAGTTCGATCAGGCGACCTTCGCGAATGTCGTCACCAACGACGAAGTCCGGCAAAAACGCGATCCCCTGACCTGCCACGGCAAGGCTGCGGATGGTTTCGCCATCTTGGATCATCGCACGGCTTTCGATTTTGCGACCCGGGATGACAGGCCAGCGGTTTCCAAATCGAGGCACGGTATCGACCAAGCAGTCAAAGTCTGGAACCAGCTCGAGCGTTTCCGGTGCCCCGTTCCGTTCGAAATAGCTTGGTGCGACGACCAAAAGTGTGCGCGTGTCAGCGAGTTTCTGAGCGATAAGGCTGCTGCTCTTCAGTACACCGATCCGCACCGCAAGATCGTATTTGTTCTCTGTCAAATCCACATGGTCGTCTGACACGTCAATTGAAAGCGACACCTCAGGACACTGATCCAGAAACTCAGCGAGGACCGGTTGCAAGAAGTGCTTGAGGACAGCCGTCGAGGCCGCAATCCGCAAGGTGCCCCGCACCTTGTCAGCGTCTTTGTCCGAACTCCTGCGAAGGTCGTCCACAAACCCAATGATCCTTTGGCATTCCGCCAGATACCGCTGGCCTGCTTCGGTCATTGTCACGTTGCGTGTAGTTCGCACTAATAGCGGCTCACCAAGCCGCTCCTCTAGATCGCTGATGGTGCGCGAGGCGGTTGATGGTGTCAGTCCGAGCGCTTTGCTGCCAGCCGTCAGCGTCCCACTGGTGGCGACTTCGGTGAACAACCGCATGGTGCGCAGAATGTCCAAGGGCAGATTTCCTTCTCAATTGAGCAGGGATAGCCTAACGCCCCAGCTGATAGATATCAAACCCAACAAACATCTGTTATTTAGACACTTTTAGCCTTTGCGTTTTTTGCAAAACGATCTGCCAAACACTTCTATACCCCGCAAGCAAGCCGCCCTTTAGCTAGGTGCCACACCGTCAACTGCCCCCGAAACGACGTCGATGAAGTCCGCAAATCGAAGGAGCTTGAAAATGAACCAGAACGTATCCACTTCATCCGCCGCCGACATCGTGTATCGCGGTGGTCGCTTTTACACAGTCGACGCAGACACCCCGACCGCCGAGGCCGTCGCCATCAAGAATGGCAAATTTGTCTTTGCCGGTACCAATGCCGATGTGGCCGCGTTCATCGCCGATGACACACACGTGGTCGACTTGGACGATGCGTTCGTTATGCCCGCTCTCTACGACATCCATATCCACGCCATGCAAGGCCAACTGTCCGAGATGTTCGAAGTTGGCTTCTCGCCCATGTCCACGGTCGAGGAAATCGCCGTCGCCGTGCAACGCTTCATCGAGCGCTCTGACGAACAGTGGGTCCAGGGCGGCAGCTTTGGCGTCGACCTGATCAACACTTACAAAGGCCGCCCGGTGCGCGAAGTGCTGGACGAGGTCTCGGGCGACCGCCCCGTGTTCCTGCGCGATATGTCGATGCACACGGCCATGCTGAACTCCAAGGCGCTCGAGCTTCTGGGCATCACCCGCGACAGCGAGGCTGTCGAGGGCGGCTATATCTTCCGCGACGAAGACGGAGAACCAAACGGCTTTATTTCCGAACAACAGATCACCGCCGCCCAAGGCCAGATCCCGCTGCGGTCCGAGGCTGAGCTGGACGCGATCTTTGACGCCCTGCAAAAGCGCATGTTGCGCTACGGCTTTGTTGGCTGGCGCGAGGCGTTCCTGCAGCAATATGAGATGGAAACCTATAGCCGCAATGAAAGAGCCGGTCGGCTAACTGCCCGCGTCTCGGCCACCATGGCTTATCCCTTTGAAGGCGACGGCATTGAGGCCGTTCTCGCCAATAGCACCGCCCTGTCAGGCGAGCTATTCAAAATCGACGGCGCCAAGGCCTTCGCCGATGGCATTATGCCGTCCTACACCAGTCTGATGGTCGAACCATACAACGACCCTTCGGCCCATGGGCGCGGACCCGACTGGAAAGGCGAGCCATTTCTCAGTGCCGAAGCCCTTGGCGAGGCGATGGCCAACCTCAATGAAAACGGGATGTTCCTGAAGGTCCACGCTTCGGCAGATGGCGCGCACCGGCTGGTGCTGGACGCCGCGGAGATTGCGCACAACCGCACCGGATCCACAGGCGCCCGCAACGAAGCCGCCCACGCCATCTTGGTCCACCCAGAGGATCGCGACCGCTATGCACGGCTAAACGTGGCGGCGGAAATCTCGCCCTCAATGTGGTATCCGTCCGAGATACACCTGGGTGGCATCCGCGACATCGGCATGGAGCGCACGCACCAACAGTTCCCAACACGCGCCCTGATCGACGCAGGCGCGATGGGCACCGCAGGTTCAGACTGGCCGGTGGGCGAACCGAACCCCTGGCCCGGCATCGAAGCATTGATTACACGACAGGACCCCTATCGCTCTACCGATCATCTCGGCATGCCGTATCTCAGCGAGGATCAAGCAATAACTCTGGATGAGGCGCTGCAAATCTACACCCGCAACAACGCTGATCAGATGGGTCACAAAGATGACTGGGGCACTATCACCGTGGGCAAGAGCGCTGACCTCGTGGTGCTGAACCACGACCTGCGCGAGATCGACCCCAAGGAAATCTCGGAGACCTTCGTGCTGCAAACCATGCTGGCCGGTGAGGTCGTCCACGAGCTGACCGAGGCAGAGATCGTCGCCGAACGCAGCAAAGCCGTCTCCGCCGCGTTTCGCAAAAAAAGCATCGATCAGATGCGCGATCTTTATGCCGAAGACGTGCGGATCATCACCTCAGGCAACCCAGCTGTACACGGACAAGAGGCCGCCATGGGCTTCTTCGCCGAAATTTTCGCCTCGCCTGCCGAGCAGTTGATCATGAACATCGACAAGGTCGAGGTAGATGGGAACATGGCGGTTGAAGTTGGCTCCTACGTGGTCGCCCTGCCGGATCGCAGCCCCATGGACATGGGCAACTATCTGGTCAACTGGCGCAAGGACAGCGACGGGACCTGGCGCGTTGTGAATGACGTCATCGTCACCACCGTGCCCTTCAGCTGACCCCCAAAGGGCGCGCCGCACTACTCTCCGGCGCGCCCCAACGCCACCACAAAATGCAAGGAACCACCCTCATGATCCCTTCTCGCTACTATGGATATGCCTTCCCCCTCTGCCTCGCTGGCATTATGTCGTTTCTGATGTCCGGCGTCGGCACCACCCGCAACATCGGCTTTGTCGACGGTTTCGTTGGCATGTGGCTGCAAGCCTGGCCGATCTCCTGGGCCATTGCCTTCCCAATCGCCCTTATGGTCGAGCCTATCGCTCGCCGTAGGGCAAATCTACTTTGCGAACCACCAGCGAATACGAGCCAAAGGACTGAAAAAGACGTGTAGTTCTGGGGCTTGCAACCCTGCTACGTGTCTGATCCGTAGGGATGCTTCAGATGTTCAGCCAGAAAATTAATAAGCAATCGAATGCGTTTGTAGAATTGAACGCCAGAGTGACACACCAGCCAGAGGCTCAAACGCGGCGGCGGCGCCCCAGGAAGAACCTGTTGGACATTCACAAACCGGCGGGCGAGACTCTGATGCATCAGCCCGATGCCAAGTGCTGCGCGGATCGCTTCGACATGTGCCGGAAAATTGTCGCGCCTAAATGCAAAGTTGGAAGTGCTCAAGGGCATGCCAATGTACGATAACCAGTCAGCGTAGACTGAACAGCGATCCAGACCGATGAGACGATGCCGGGCCAGGTCTGTGACTTTCAGAGGCGTCCCATGCTCTGCCAGATAGTTTCGATGCGCATACAGCCGCAAAGGGACCTCGGTGAAAGCACACGTCAGTCGGATGCCTTCTCCAGTTTTTGTTGCCTATCATCAGGAGGATTTAGCCAATGGCTGACCACGGCAATGGTCGCTTGGTCGGCGAAGAACGGTTGGTCCGTCTGCTTAGATGATCCCGCGATTGCAGCCTGCATTGCCGCCATTCGCTGCGAACGCAAGATCTGGGTCAGGTCGAACTCAGCCATGGCGGACTTTTCTGGTGTTGGACGATGCAGAGCCGATGTCAGCTATAGAGAGGTCTGCTCTGTAGTCTGCGTCGCCGTTCACTTGGCGGCACGATTGGTTGTTTGATCATCATGTGGTGGTTTGCACAGCGGCTTCCGGTGCTTTTCACAGCGCGACAAATAAAGTCGTGGCCGATAGCAGATTTGCCATGACAATACCGGTGTACGCCCATCCGGGCACATCACCCAGCGCCCAAATTCCGACAATTGCGAGGCTGGTTCCAATCAAAAGTGCGATGAAAGAGATATATGCGAGCCAACGCCATCCTTGCAGCAAACCATAAGCGAAGCCTGCATAAACGATTGCGAAGGGCAACAGTTGTAGGGCCTCGGCGCTAAACCTACCCAGGACAAGCGCGAGCAGGTGCAGACCAGCCGAGATGCCAACGAAGTTCGCAGCCCAGCGCATTGCCCCTTTAGCCTTGGCCATGTCAGATCTCACTCATCGTTTTCGCAGGGGTAACCCGCAACGCCCCATGCAAGAATATCGTTCACGTGCTCCTGCAAGCTGTAGGGGGCCGGTTCGCGGGTACCGCCCGGGCTCCACGCCCAATGCAGGATCAAGTCGTGATCAAGGTGGCTTGCGATTTCGTTGAAGTCGCGGCCACCGTTGCGATCCGGATCGCGCAGTTGGTTGCAAATCTCAGTGGACGACTTGCCAAACCATTCCGCTTCGACCGGTGCCAGTTGCCAGTTCATTGCAACCTGCGGTGCCGCATGGGGGACGTCGTTTACTCCCTCGCGATAGGCATGGCACGCGCTGCACTGCACGTACTCGATACCGATACGACTGTCACCGGCGTTGACGTTCATTCCATGCGGGCGCGCTTCGCCATAGCTTGGACCCGACCACCGCGGGATATTGTCGGCACCAACGTGGCAATTGGCGCAACGCGGATGCGAGGTCACTTCGTAGATGCGCGACCAGGACTCCAAGCCGGCCTCGCGACTGACGGATCCTTCGGCAGGCGGGCTGATTGCGACGTTTTCGCCCTCGGCAAAGGCCGCCAGGGACAACCCACTCATCAGTAGTGTGGCAAGAAGCCTCTTCATTCCTCCGCCTCTCATACGAAATCGACAAACTTGTTGAATGGCATCTCGCGCAGGCGTTCGCCGGTTAAATCAAAGATCGCGCTTGCGAGCGCTGCTGCGGCTGGCGGAACGGGTGGCTCACCGATACCGCGGATTTTCTCGGCGTTTTCGAGCCCGCGCACGATGATCTCAGGTGTCTGGAATATTCGCATGCCTTCGGCTCTGTGATAGTTGGTCTGCTCTGCCATACCGTCAGAGTAGGTAATCTCGGAGTTGATCGCGTGGCCAAGAGCCCAGACAATTCCACCCTGGACCTGATTTTCAAAGTTGATTGGGTCGATAACCTTTCCGACGTCCGCAACGACATAGACCTTGTCGATTTTGATCCCGTATTCGGTCATCGACACGTCAATGACTTCTGCGGTCGGCACCCCGAAACTCTCGACGAGAGCAAGGCCACGGCCACGGCTCGGGCCAAGGTCCACGCCCCAGTTCGACATCTCTGCGATGGTTTCCAGAACGGTGCGATGCACGGGATGGTTCACCAGCCGCAGTCGCTCTTCCATCGGGTCCGCACCAGCGGCGCGGATCAACTCATCCAGCGAGTTTTCCACAAAGAAGCCTGCATGACTGGCCCCCACCGAACGCCACGAGCTGACCGGCGCAAGTTCCGGCACACGGTATCCACGCACCCGTAGATTGGGGATGTCATAGGGCATGTTCCACGCACCTGCGACAATCTGCATATCAGGGCCGGGCACAGATTGCCCCAGTCGAGCACCCTGAGAACCAATGACCGAAGGTGACGCGATATCGAGAGACAAAGCAGTGACTTGTCCGTTCTCGACAACACCCTGCGCCCGAGACATCGCTATCTGGCGTGGGAAATCCTGCAAGAAATCCTCTTCACGGCTATAAGTCAGCTTCACCGGCGTGCCAGGCACGGTCATGGCGACTTCGGTGGCTTGCTTGAGGTGCTCGAACTCCAACCTGTGTCCAAAGCTGCCGCCAGAGAACTGGTTTTGGAACGTGACCTGTGTGGCTTCCACACCTGCGACACCTGCCACCTGTTGTTGAACGAAACGGGGCATCTGGTGACCGCTCCAAACATTAACGCCGCTATCCGTGACCTGCACAACCGCATTAAGTGGTTCTAGCGGCTGGTGCGCCACGTAGGGTGCGCGGTTTTCGATATTTATGGTCTGCGCACCTGACAAAACCGCATCAACGTCGCCATCGGCGCGCCATTCCTGATCGAGCCGATCTTCAACAAAACTCGCGGCGACCTCATCCCAGTGACCTTCCATCTCTGCAGGATAAGGGGCCGGCGCCCAATCAACGTTAATCGCGTTCACCGCCTGAATGGCGCGCCACGTATTGTCGGCGATCACCGCTATCCCGTTCGTCACGGGAACAACAGCTTGCACGCCGCGCATTGCCTCGGCGGCCACCGCATCATAGCCATTGATCGCACCGCCTTTGCGCGGGTTGACCCGCACTGAGGCATGGACCATCCCATCAAGCGCTATGTCGATGCCGAAGGACTGCGTGCCGGTGGATTTGGCCAGCGTATCTGTCCGCATCATAGGCTTGCCGACTTTGATCCACGTGGACGGGTCCCGCAGCACGACATCCGTGACCGGTGCAATCTCAGCAGCGTCGGCGGCGAGGTCTCTGTAGGCAATTGCGGTGCCGTCGGGGAGTATGACCCCAGCCTTCGCGGTCTTAAGCTGGGCCACAGGCATGCCTGTACGCCGGCTCGCCGCGGCCTTGATGGTTTCGCGTGCGACAGCACCTGCGATCCGTAGTTTTTCATACTGATCCGGCATAGAGGTTGACCCACCCGTGCCCTGAATGCCCAAAAGCTTGACCACACCACCCATGACGTCGCGCATAGTCTCGGCCACGGACCCATCGTCAAATGACATGAACGGGACGCCCTCTTCGGCAAAGGCCGTGTTGTAGTAGGCCGCATTGGGTTCGCCAAAGCTCAGCGTCGCTTGCTCAACATCGATGTCCAGCTCTTCTGCGATGAGGGCGGCTTGCGAAGATTGGACACCCTGACCGATGTCGGCATGTGGCACGATCAGCGTGATGCCATCGGATGTCAGTTTGACAAAAGGGTTAAACGCGGCCTCGCCTTCGCCCAAACCGGCCATGAGCGGGTTCGGGTAGGGGCGTGCTGCCATGAACGTCCCAAACGCCACGCCGCCCAGAACGGTGGCGGAGCCAATAAGAAAGGTGCGGCGGCCGATTGTTCTCAAACGTCCCATGGATCAGACCTCCTGCAATTTGGCTGCGGCGGTTTTGACGGCGGCCCGGATATGCGGATAGGTGCCGCAGCGGCACAAATTACCGCCCATCACGATGTCTATGTCTTCATCCGTCGGCTCTGGGTAGTTTTCCAACAAAGATGCAGCCTGCATGATCTGGCCAGACTGACAGTAGCCACATTGCGCGACCTGATGTTCGATCCATGCCTCTTGTACAGCGTGCAATGCGCCCGGGCGGCCCAGCCCTTCAATTGTCACAACATCGGCACCTTCCGCGGTTGCAGCGACGACCTGACAGCTTCTCACCGCGATGCCATCCATATGAACGGTGCAGGCACCGCATTGGGCAATCCCGCAGCCATATTTTGTTCCTGTAAGTCCCAATTCATCCCGAAGTACCCACAAGAGAGGCATGTCGTCTTCGACATCAACTTCGCGTTCTTCACCGTTCACCAGCAGTCGCATTTGAAAAGTCCTCTGTCGATTGGACAAATTGTCATTTTAAGTCTAATTGACGTACTTCTTCTTACGTGTCAAATGAAAATCATGAACGACAAGAACCAGATGATCGTAACTGCAGCGACAAATATGTTCGCCCGCTACGGTTATTCGAAGACGACTATGGGTGACATCGCCTCCGAAGCAGGTGTCGCACGCCAGACTGTTTATAACGCATTTCCGGGAAAAGAGGAAATTCTAAGAGCCGTGGTACGGCAAGCAGGCGAAGATACATATGTTTCTGTGCTGGACGCTTGGGCAAATGCCGAGAGCGTTGATGAAAAGCTGGCAGCGTTCCACACACACGGCCCGCTCAAGTGGTTCGAGGCGATCCGCGCGGCACCCGACTGGGCCGAGCTCATGGATGGCATGCACAAAGCGGCATCCGAAGAGATGTCCGCGTTTGACCTGAAGTGGCGCAATGCGCTGGCCGAGATGCTGCGTGCCGATGCGCCAGAATGCGCCGACGCTGCGCGAAAGAATGATGAGATTATCGATTTCTTCTATGCAAGCAGCCTGAATGCAAAATATGGCGTCCAAGACATCACGCACTTGCGGTCCCGTCTCAAAACAATCAAGGTTGCAACCCTGGCGTTGCTCAAACAATAATTAACTAGGCCGATAATTTACGGGAGTATCTACGGGCAGACGGCTTCTTGGGGCTGGCGCTCGAGGTACACCAATATGCCGTTCTCTAAACCATCATGCACCTTAGCAATACCTAGCTTGGGAATCAGAAATTCTTGCAAGGCACAGCATCCGTCAAGATGGGTTCACAGACGCCATTTGATCAGGCGCAGCGTGTTCCGCCGACGGATCGAGGGACGGCCCTAACCGGACCTTGAGCTCCAGCTCTGAATGCTGCGCCAGTACCCTGCACTGCGGACATTCGGACAGGCCGAAGTATTTCGGACAGTCCGGATGACCGGACCGTGGGACTCTTCCGCCATTCATTGGCTCAAATGGAACGGTGGCTTACAAGAACGGGTCGGGCATAGTCCGGTTTCCATTCCGGTAGCTGTGTCATATCAGTGAAATTTCGGGACGAGGTCGCGCTATAGGCCATGACAATCAATTCTGAATCACTAAGTTAATATGAAGAAGGTCATTAAAAATACCGTGTGGGATCAGCCAGTGACGCCTCAAACGACCAATGACATATCGCCACGCATACCGCGGCGGACGCTACTTGCAGCGATGTGCAGTGCCTGCGTCGCTGGTGGCGCGGCTTATTTGGCAACCGTCGGTCAGGTAACCGCACCAGAAACGCAAATCTTTCGCTTTGTCAGGGGTGTGAGCCTTGCAACGGGTGAAGAGCAGCGTTTGCGCGCCTATCTGCTGAGTGCGCTGCGCGACGACCGGATGAGTGTAGCTATCGTTGGGCATAGTAGCGTCTCGGGTGATGCGGCCGCAAACCAGCAACTCAGCGAAGCGCGCGCAATGTTTGTCACAGATATCGCGACCGATATTGGCATTGATCCCGCGCGCATTGCGTTTGTAGGCGTTGGTGGCAGCGCACCACTGGCGCGTCCCGAAGGATTGGCAGAACGCGCTTGGCAAGCGGAACTGGCGCGCGTGGAAGTCACGCTACAGGTGCGCCGTTGAGGCCTGCGTTGTTCCCGTGGCTGGTTGCTGTGATCGCGGCTGTATTGTCCGCCAGCTTTGCCATATTTCTGCGCCTTCCGTTGCCCTTCGATGGGTTTGCGGCGGTTGCTGCAGCTGTGATTGCATGCGCATTGACGCTATCATTGACGATGATGGCACCGGCTGGTTGGATCTGGACCGACGCAGAGCGGTTGCGCCATGCCTTTGCGCAGCGCCACAACATGTCAGAGCTTAGAAGCGAGAATGTGATTGATGCGATGACCTCGGCACATGCGCGGGCTGACCAATTGCGCAAAAGTGCTGCAATGTTTGCAGCGCCCTTGGATCAGCGCACGAAAGAGATGGCCGAACGCCTTGAAGATATTGCACGTGACTTGTTTTATCATCCTGATGCCTTGTCCGTGCACCGGCAGGCTTTGGTACGGTCTGAACTGATTGAAGAGGCTGTGCTTAGTCATGCCAGTCTGCGCAAACGTGGGCATGACGATGTCAATGCCCCGCAAATTGCCCAAAGCAGACATCGCATCGATGCTGCTTTAACCTCACTTGAAGACGCTTTTAATCATAATGAAAACCGGCTTGCTGATCGGCTGGTACAGCAGGTAGAAATCTCCTCTGCCACGGCGGAAATGCTGTTAAAACGGCGCAACGTCTAAGTCTTGAAAGGACCAAACATGCTTGGAAGAGCTTTATCGATTGCCGCTTTGACTTTGCTGGGCCTGCCTGCTGCAGGACAGACAAACCCCGGTGATCCGTTGGTTCAAACCGTCACATCCGATGTGCGGGACTGCCGGTCAGGATGGAACGCGGACATGCCTTTGATCGCATGGGGCGCTGATGGCGTGGTTGCATGGGCAAATGGTGCGTCACTATCGCCCAATGGCGGCCTACTGGGTGATGCGGGCCTGTCGCTATCTTTGCAGGTCGAAGATAATTTTGCCACGCAGTTGGAAGCCTATCTTGCATGTGAAACACCCTATTTGCGCGGTACCCTTGGGATGCTGGCGGCAGCCGCCCCGGTGACAGAAGACGAACCGCGCACCGAACAGGTTGTGATTTACAAACATTCGTTCTCGGCCGGCGATGGAATTGTTGGAGGCGAAGGTATTCGACAAATCGGTGATCTGGCGGGGCAACGTATCGCGATCCAAGCCAACGGCCCACATGTCGATTTCGTTGGACGTATCCTGGCGGATGGCGGTCTGAGTTTTGATGACGTGGACATCGTCTGGACTGCTGAGCTGACCGGCGAGGGTGATACACCTTCCGCTGCTTTGGCCGATGGGCGTGCCGATGCTGCCGCGGTCATCTTGCCAGACGCACGGTTCCTGACGTCGGACGGCACCGTGGGCACAGGGGCAGAGGGATCTGTGCGTGGCGCCTCCATCCTGATCTCCACACAAGAGGCCGCGTCGGTCATCGGTGACTATATCGTAGTGCGTGCAGATTACTTTGACGCCAATCGCGATCAGATTTCAGAAATGATCAATATTTTCTTCCGCGCTGAAGAAGAGATGCGCGGCTTTATGGCAGTCGAAGGCGATCCACGCCGCGCAGAGATGGCGGCATTAATGGCACAGGAATTTCTGGGGGGGCTGCCCGACGAAGAAGGCGTCTTTCTTTGGCAGGATGCGATTACGGATGGTTGGTCAGGCAATGCCCAGCACTTTGCCGACCCCAACGAAGCGCGCCGTTTTGATGTTTTGCTTGAAGAGGTCAACATAGCCCTGCGCGGGTCAGGTCGTATTAACGCGCCCGCACTGCTGGCGACAGCCGATTGGGACTATACCACTTTGACCGATGGCTTAACCAATCTGGATGCGCGACAGGTGGCTGCCTTTGATCCAGAAGCTGCAGCCGCCGCCGTGCGGACGTTGCGGCGGACCGGCCAATTGGACGCCAATACACGGATCGATTTTGAAGTGTTCTTCGCGCCCGACTCAACCGAATTTCCTGTTGCACTTTATGAGGCCGACTTTCAGGAAATCCTGCGACTGGCCTCAACCTATTCCGGCGCGATCATCACTGTGGAAGGACACTCTGACCCGCTCTATTTCCTGCAGCGAGAGCAGGACGGGGCAGATAACGCCGAACTTCGCGCGATCAGGACGTCAGCTCAGAACCTTTCGCTCGACAGGGCGATTGCGGTGGTGGACGCACTTGATAGCTATGCCGGTGATACTGACCTTCGAATGAACCGAGATCAGTTTACGGTCGACGGCGTTGGCATCACGAACCCGCAACACAATCCCCCACAGACCGAAGCACAGTGGCGCGAAAACATGCGCGTTGTTTTCCGTGTTTTGACCGTTCAAGCGGAGGCCACAACCTTCGCACCACTACAGTAGGGGGCTGTCATGGCACGATCAAACAAGACTACAAATCTGGTCATATTTGGCGTGGTTGCCTTGATCGCGTTAAGCCAGTTTGGTGTTCTGGATGATGTGAATATCAGTGGCGACGACCAGCCCGTGACACCTGATTGGGCTGCGATCTCGGCATGGCCGGGAAGCCAGGCAGATGACATCGAAGCCCAGCCTGACCCCGACCGCGTTTACACAGCCATCGTATTGGACGACTCCGGATCAATGGGTGAGGACATCACACCGGCGAAAGCGGCCGTGCTGGCAGCGGTTGAGGCGATGAACCTCGAAGATCAGATCGCTGTCATTGCTCTTAATGATGGTCTGATCCTGCCCTTCATGCCTGTGGCTCAGGCGCGCAGCGCTTTGCCTGAACCGCTGTCACGTGTTTTCAGCGATGGCTCCACACCGTTGACGCGGGCCCTGCAAACCGCGCGTCAGGGATTAGCCAGTGAAGCTGCGCGCGTCGGAAGCTTTGGCACATATCGCATATTGGTCACGACGGATGGCGCAGCAGATGACAGGGACAGTCTGCGTGCTGAAATCGAAGATATTGCGCGCCAGACACCGATCCAAATCGCAACGATCGGAGTGGGGATCGGCAACGGGCATGTTTTGGCCCGGCCCGATTTGGCAGCGTTCGTTTCGGTTAACGATATAACGGGCCTGGCGGACGCGCTACGCACAGCAATTGCCGAAGAACAGACATTTTCCTCAATCACAGCATTCGGGAGCGATTAATATGGGACGTCGCATTGAACTGACTTGGGAAGAATGGAACCCCGGCCTTGATACCGATGACATGACAATCGCCGAGGTGTTGGCAACAATGCCCGCAGCAAACGCCGAGGACGTCCCAGCCATCATCAAGAAATACGAAAACCCTGACAGCCCTGATGCATTGCCCGGTGCCATCCACCTCAACCGCCATGATTGCATTCATGTGCTGCTTGGCCGCGGACTTCATGTGCAGGACGAAGCGTTTATTATCGGCGTGACGATGGGTGCAGCATCGGATATCACAACTGCGCATGTCGACACTTTTGTTCGCATATCAACAACCGAATACCCCAAACATTGGCGTTTTGAAGAGGCGCATATCGCCTCCTATCGGCTGGGTGTCGGATATGCAGTCGATAACCTTTCCGGCAAAGACCTGCATCTGATCCCTTTGGAGAATGAGCCGTGGCAGTCCATGACGGTCAGCGCAGCACGCAAAGCGCTGGGCATGTCCAAACATGAATTGCGCGCGTATTATCGCAAGGCAGAACTGCTGGTTCCCGGAACACCGGCCTCTCGGCGTCTGGATACGTCGGAGCAAAGGACAGACAGAAGCCTGAACCAGCCGAAAGGCTAGCAGGCCCTTTTCCATGGAAACGCATTCTCATTTCCGGTAGGGTGAACGCTTCTTTTTGCAGCAATTTACCCCGATGTAGTACATTGTTTCATACCCAAAAAACACCCGTCCGCGCTACGCGCAGCACCGGAAAGTCTGAGCTCTTCGCAGCTATCGGAACGACTGCTGCATCCTGTGGCTGAGGCCGGGTTGCGTGCACGTAGGCGGCCCTTACCCGCCGTTTTACACCTCATCTCGATGCTGCGGTCGGGGCCCGATTTGCGGTCATTCGCTGCGGGCGCGAAATGTGGGAATGCTCGAACTGACAGATCGCGGGACAAAACCGACATTGAGGTTTTGAAGTTCGCTAATGCAACACTACTTCGCGCAAACGTCAGACCTGTTGTCGCAGCGCGGCGATTGTTGTCAATGCAGTCGTTCAGGGGTGTCGATCTTGCTCAAACTGAGACCGGCACAGTCGCCGCAGCCTCCTCCCTCGGCGTCTCTTACAGCAAGCCGGGTTGACATCATGCTTCGTAGGTAGCCAAGCAGTTGGCTAAAACTACTTGGATTTTCCTGCAACTATCGGCCTCAGCGAGAAAATATACAGCTTTCTATCGGCCATCCGAGAAACCTCCCGCCGGTGGCCGATCTAAGGTGGCGTCGCTTGCCCGCTGGCACAAACCGCACCAAGAACGGGAAACAGCAGAGTTGGATCAGTCCATGACGTGTGGCTACCACGCATGATTTGCGCATGACCAACTTTGCCGGACAAATGTTTCTGCGCGACAAATGATGTGGCGACGAGCGACACCGCACATTGCGCACCCTGCAATAGCTGTGTCGGTGAGCGCAGTTTGCTCAGCGCGCTTTCCAAAGTGTAATTCTTAGTTTCGCTTTTACTCAAATTAGCAAAGATTGCAGGATCGAGGGCAAGCTGATGGTTGCCTTCAACGATCCGCACACGCTCTACCGCCAAAGTCAGCAACTCATCCCGCCCGGCCAAGTCTTGTGGAACTGCCTTTTCCGCTTGCGCAAGAAAATCCTGAGGCGACTTGGTACATATCAGGGCGAGGGCAGACCATGTTTGTGCCGCTCGGTCCGTTGCGTATGACCAATGTGCCGGCAGATCGACGAGGTACATATTTTCCAAGGGCCGGGCCATGAAGCTTTCAAACAAGAGCGCAATCATCGCCCCCCAGCCCTGACCAAGCACTGCGTTCTGTTTCAATCCGTGTTCTTTCAGCAGCGCAAAAAGCACCTCCATATACATGCGCGGGGTATAGTTTGCCTCCTCGACCGCAGCGCTTTTGCCGCGTCCCGGCAGGTCGATCATCACGACCTTATAGCCCAGGCGGGCAAGATGCGGTGCAAGTGGTGCAAAATCATCGGACCGCCCGGCAAGGTCATGTATCAGGAACATGCATTTTTGGGGATCTGGCGGTGCGGTCACCTCTACATGCAAATAGCTGTAGACCCCGCCAATTTCGACCAACAGGGGTTCGATGTAGCCTTCAATCTCTGGCATTGGCCAGCTCTTGCAAGTGCGCTTCGACCATCACGATCCTTTCAGATGGGTCGTGGCGTTGCCACTGGGCGGTGGCAGCTGCGCTACGTTCTACCCAGTGGTCATCATCGGTCCAAAGCTGGGCAAGCGCGCTGACCCAAGGCACAGCTACGCTCGGCGGAGGGATCAGTCGGGGGTGTTCGCGCAAAGGATCAGGCACATCAAAAAGTGTCGCACCATCGCCCAGTAGCTCGGGAGACCCACCGTGGTTAGAGCCGACGATCGGGATGCCAAGCGACAAAGCCTCAACCGCAGTCCTTGATCCACTTTCATGCCAAAGGGAGGGGATCAACAGAACATGGGTCCGCGAAAACACGTCTGTCATATCCGCTTGCAGGCCAATCCTGCGGATATTGCGCATCTGTGAAAACGGGATCCCGGCACCCTCTTCGATATCATCCAGATTGCCGCGGCTTTCAACAACCAGAAACTTAACGGACGGCAATGTGGCATTCATCATCTCGGCGATGCGGTAGAACAGCGTGACGCCTTTTGGATAGCTTGGGTTCACGAAGGTCACGTGACGCGCGGATTTGCCGGGGCGTTTGGCAACCGACTGGGCGATAAATTTGCCAATCACAACGCTATCAAGGTTCAACCGGTCTTGGTACAGCGCCTGGGTGGCCACTGTATCCGTGAAAACAAGATCGGCATCCGCAAATGTAACTTTGTCTTTGTAGCTGGGATTGGCCAGATACATCACGGAGCCGATTGCCTGCGCGCGGGCCAGCCTACGGATGCCCAACTCATAGGGTGTTCCGCCATAGGATATGACCACATCAGGTTGGAAATCGGCGATCAACGTCCTGGCGGTTTCAGTCAGCTGGTCAACCGTCTGCGCATTTGCTTTGGAGACACTATGGACATTGAGGGGCAGGGCCAGATGCGTGACCGCTGCATCGTCATAGCGCCAAAACGGGGTTTGCGGATCCTTGGTGAACTTGCACCACTTCAGCATGTCGACGGGTGAGGGCATTTGAGCTTTGTCAAAACAAGCCCCGGACAAGGACATCACCTCATGGCCGCGCGTGGCCAGCTGGCCCAGAATGGTCCTGACCGAGATTGCAGCACCGCTACTGGGATCTACAAGACATGACAAAGACGTAAAAAGAATGCGCACGATCGTTCCCTTTTGGTCGTTAGTGCAGCGCTGTCATCGCCAGCTTTGTTCCATCGGCTTGCCGCATGCTGGCGTCCCAACGCAGTTCAATTTTTGGCGCCACTGGCGGGTGCAACTGGATCGTATCTAGAATGACGGCCAATGCCACGAGTATTTCAAGATTGGCAAAGCGTGCGCCTGGACAGACCCGCCTGCCATCACCAAAGGGCATGAAATGGGTGGCCTTGTCTTTGGTCAAAGCGCCGCCAGGGTGCCGCTGCGGCCGCACGTCCAGCGGATCAGGAAAGACGCGGCTATCCTGCTGCACACCAATTATCGACAACAACACACGATGACCCTTTTTCAAAGACCAACCATTAATCTGCGTATCCTCAACCACCAAGCGGCTGAGCACCGGGACCGGGGGGAAAATCCGTAATGCTTCGATGACGAAGGCATTCAGATCATCCAGCGCCAGAACCGCTTTTGCGGTCAACGTCTGTCGGGTCGCCATCCCCTTCACCGAAGCACGCAACTGGGCTTGCCGCGCGGGGTCTTGGGCCAACAGCCACATGGACCATGTGATCGCGCTGGCAGTTGTGTCGAACCCGGCGAAAAGCAGCGTTGCCAACTCTCCAAAGCTGTCCACTTCATCAGGGCCTGCCTGCGCCAGATCAGCGATCAAGGTGCCACCTTCACCATCCGCATTGTTTGCCAGTATCGCTGAAAAGCGCGCTTGAAGATCGGCCTTCGCATCCTCAGCATCGAGCGCCAGAAATGACTGCTCAACACCCGATGCAGAGGGCCTTGGAAAGTTCTCCCATGACGCCAGGCGCAGAATTTTGCGCACGTCATCCAGCGTTGCGCTTCCCCACTCATTTAGAGGAAAACCAAGAACCATATCGCTGACGGTTTCAGCCGCAGCAAAATCGATTACATCGGCGACTGGGTATTCAACACCGCCACCATTGGCCAAAAGATCAGTGCATGCCGCCTGAAAGTAACTGCGCGCTGTGTGCACTAGGTCATCCGCGTTTGCATCAACGATATATGACTGCGAATAGTCGCGTAGCTTGCGCCAATGTCCACCGTTTACGGTCAGGCGGCTTTCCCCAAACAACCGGGCGTAGCTGCCAAAGTACTTATGAAAGACGTCCTTGCGATCCCGTAGAATCGTGTGAGCGGTATCCGCATCCTGAACAAGGTGGAATACCGCACCACCCAATTCGATATCAAGGTTTTGGCCGGGCTTAGCTTTGGCCATATGATACAGGACATGACAAGGGCTATTCAGCCATGCCTCGCTCAACGGCGTACCTGTGGTGCGGATGAGCTCGGTCAAAGCGGTGCTCCTGTCGCGAAAAATGCGCCCCAACATAGGGGCGCATTTCTATTATTCCAAGCAAAGAGTAGGCGAGGTTCAGAACGTTGTGGTGAACCCAACAAATGCACCATGTATCAGACGCGGTTCCGAGTTCGCCGTATCTTCGTCAGACGCTCCATCGATGTTCCAAAACTGCTGAAGCTGGTAACCAACTGAAATTTTTGACGTGGGTGACACAGCATAATCCAAACCAATTTGTGCATCCAGGCTGGTCACTGTCTGAAGCGCAGAAGCGCTGTCGCTATCGCCGTCAGAACCAACGACATCAAATTGACCCTCGTCATCACGCGTGCCGCGCAGAACGGCCAAGCCGACTTCGCCAGAAACACCAAACTGTTCAGACAACCCGGTCGAAACACCTGCACCAATACGTGGCCCAACCCCTAAGTAGTTGCTGCCGGATTCCTGATCAAATTCGTCGACCTCGCCACCAGAATTGCTGCTCCCGACTTTGTCCAGCGAACTGTCACTCGCAACCGCGCGCGCGCCGTAGAACAACCGCAGGTCTATTCCTTCGGCAGACACCGTACGCCCCATTTCAAAATCCAGCGCGGCAAAAGAAAAATCATTGCTGCGTGTAAGGGTATCTATGCCTTCGCCAAAGTCTTCGCTTGATGTAATGTCATTGTCGGGGTTGCTGCCGATCGTTAGGCCGAACGTCATGTCACGTCCCGGCGCCGTTTGTCGGGCAAGCGATACGCTGCCAACGATCGCGCGGTCCGCGGTTTCATCGCCCACTTTGTCTTCGAACTCCGACGGCGGGTTGGTGCCCGTCAGCTTATCATCATATGCGTTGTTCAAAACGCCGTAGGCACCCTGCACATTCAACGTATAACCGTCGGGGAATGCACCATCTTGAGCCGCGGCTTGCTGTGCACCGCCAGCGATCAACGCAACGGCAGACGCGGACGTCATCATAATTTTGTTATTCATAACCTTTGACCTTCTTGGGAGATTTGCGAAATCGTTAATAGAGGAACGTGTCAATTGATAGGCAAATTAAAGGAAAACTAAACAGAACCGCCGCTAAAGAGTGCTCCCCACGTTGAGCACAGTGTTTTTGCGGCCGGGCCGGACAACACCATCATATCCGCGCTTGAAAAAGACCCGTTTGCCTTTGTTCAACTCGCGCGCACCGCGGATCAACCTGGGTGTCATCTTTGGATCCGAGGTTGCAAATATCGTCAGCGCGGCTGCATCAGTACTATCGTCATAAAGTGGCTTCAGAATCGCGCGCCCGTCCATCCACTCGGACCCTGTCTCAACAGTTGTGTGCAGCCAACCCGCATACCCCACGACATTGTTGTCCTGAATGCCTGCAAGGTTATGCCCATCGCGCAACTGTGTACGGATCACCCCTGCGATAGCGTTCAATTCGAAATTTCCGAATACGTCTGATTCGGCCATAAAATCCATGACCATCCCATAAGATTCGAATGTGGGGGCAAGGCAAACGACAGTGCCAAATGTGTCAGTGTCAGACATCAGGTATCTACCTTTGAAAATAAGTTCGACTACCCAAATCACGCACGCTGCACTATCGGCGTCAAGTCCAAGACCAACTCTTTAGGCCAACTGACGTCGTTGACGTTGTTCTTGCCAGGGGCGTTAATGTCTCTTCTGCCGTTCATGCTTCGGTGGCGACAATAAGCTACGAACAGACCCTGTTTGGTCCATAAGCGCTAGTGTCAGACAGAATGGCAGTTCGCTGCCATCGCAGTACGGTCTTCTAATGACGGCCAAATAACAAACGGAGCTTCGATCACCGGAGCCAACTGATCAAAATAGTTCTGCTAGGTATAGCCATGGGAAAGGGGTGCTCATGCGGAGCACTGCGACTTTTAGATCAAACGCAGCAGTTGCGATCATTGGAGATCTGAGTAGGCGGTGACGGACCCTAGCCGACTTTGGACATGTATTCAGGATGCTACGGTTGCAGCCCGCATTGCGGACTTTGGCTGGGAGTGCGAAACATGCAAAAAGGTAAGTTTTCCAATGAGCGCAGAAAGCGAATGTTTGCCACGACAGAGACCAATCAACCGGGTCAGTGCATAACGGTGGTCTGCCTCGTCACCGAACTGTTGAGACTGTCGGCACCAACGAAGTTAGCTGGAGTTTTACTCCTTGCTGCACTGACTGTTCTTAGCCTTGGGTCGCGGACATCGGCAGATACGATTGATGTGGGGCACTTTGTGGTGGCGGCCGGTGGTCAAGTCGAGAGCGTTGCTATCATAGTGGAGCGGCATCCCGATGGGCAGATCTGGACAAGCAATACTGAACGAGCAATGCAGCGCTTCTCGCCCGCGTCGACCTCTAAGATTCCCCACACATTGATTGCACTGGAACACGGCTTGGCGACGCTTGAGACGGTTTTTGCATGGGATGGCGTTCCCAGAAGCGTACGGGCGTGGAACCAGGACCACACCTTAGAAACGGCGTTTCAGAAATCCATTGTGTGGGTTTATCAGGAAATTGCCCGGACTGCTGGTCAAGACATGATGTCCAGTGCGCTGGCCGACTTCGGCTATGGGAACGTCACCGTCGGTTCGATAGACCAACTCACAACGTACTGGCTGAACGATACGCTTCAGATATCCGCAGCCGAGCAAGTCGCGTTCTTGTCGGGGCTTGCCCACGAACAGTTTCCGCTGTCTGCGAGCACATACACGGTGGCAAGGGACATCATGATTAGTGACGCAGATGGCAGTTGGGTGATGCGCTCCAAGACAGGCTGGCGGTACAGTGAGAGCGATATGGATATTGGTTGGTTCGTAGGTTGGCTTGAATGCGCCAACGAGACTTACGTGTTCGCCCTGAACATGGACATGCCAGACACGAGATATCTCTCGAAAAGAAGAAACATCGCTTACTCTGTTCTCGAAGGCATCGAGGCATTCGACTGTGATTGATGATGCGAGCCCCGCTACTGTAGAGACAAATATGGATTGCCGTTCTCAACAGTCCATAAGTGACGTTCGCCGATCATCCAAGTCTCGGCGCTGCTGCCTTCTTGACGTTGGCGAATTGACGAAAGCCACTTCACTTAATTCCGGCGCTCCACCGCTGCGACGCCCGCGCCTAGCAAGATCAGCGGTGCCGCCAGTAGAAATGCGGGTGATAACCCGAGACCGAAGATAAAGAGGTCAGCCAAGACCGGCCATAAGAGCGCAAGATACTCAAATGGTGCGAGCCGCGAGGCTTCGGCGTAGCGAAACGCCAGGGTCATTGCGATATGACCGAAGCCACCGAAGAGGCCTGATAAGATCAAAAGCCCCAGCGTGTACCCATCTGTCATCACCCAACCCCATGGCAGTGTTGCAAGGCCCCCCATCATGGATGCCAGCACAAAATAGAGCGCAATCGCGCCGGGGCTTTCTGTTGTGTTGAGGCTGCGAACCATCAGCAATGCAAGTGCCGCCAGCGCTGCAGAAGCGAGGCCAAGCGCGTAGCCAACCAGCTTGTCCGTACCAGCCGTCGAGGTGGCAAGCTCTGGCCAAACCAACGCAATGACACCGGCAAACCCAAACGCCAGTCCGCCGATGCGCCAGATGGTCAATCGCTCAGACAGAAAAATCATCGCGCCCAAGGCCATCAGAATAGGAGAGAGCTGCGCGAGCAAGATCGCCTCGGCAAGGTTCAAACGCGCGATGGCCGCGAAAGATGCGAATAGCGCCAATGCACCAAAGCTGGCGCGCAAAAAATGTGCGCCCGGACGTTTGGTAGCAAGCCCACCCGGAAATTCACCACGGACCCATAGGAAGACCAGCAGGGGCAAGATTGCAAAGAACGCGCGGAAGAACACGATCTGCCCAAGCGGAACCGCGTCACCTATTGCTTTGACGCTGATAAACATACCGGCCATCAAAAGGCCGGAGGCGATGCGAAGGATGATCCCCAGCGATGGACGATCAGTCGTCGTCATTCATGCGTGCCGTCTTTGGCCAAGGCATCACGCAAAGCGTCGCCTGTCAGGTTGATGGCTAGGACACAGAAAACAACGGCGAGGCCTGGCCAAACCATCTGCAAAGGCGTCGAACGCATATGCACGCGCGCGTCCAACAGCATCGCACCCCACTCAGGGTTAGGTGGCTGAATACCAAAGCCCAAGAACCCAAGTGCAGAAATACCCAAGATCGCCCGCGCAAACATGCCAGTCCAAACCACAGTCAGCGACGGGACCAATGAAGGTAGGTAGTGCCAACGCGCAACCGACCAGCCAGGCAGACCAGCGAGCCGCGCTTGCACGACGTAGCCTCTGCTTTGCACGGACAGGCCGATCCCGCGTGCGACGCGGGCATAGCGCATCCATCCCGTCACGCTGAGTGCAAAAATCAGGCTCCATGTGCTGGCCCCCATCAGTCCTGCAATCACCAAGGCCGCGACCAATTCCGGGAAGGCGAGGAATGTGTCTGTTGTACGCATCGCAAGCCAATCTGCCGTCTTTCCACCAAGTGCGGCCAAAAGACCGATCGCTGTGCCAATGACGAGGCTGATCACAGAGATGACAAAGGCCAGACCAAGCGACCAGCGCGCGCCATGCAAGAGCCGGGATAGGATATCGCGGCCCAAAGCATCCGTGCCTAAGGGAAAGTCTGCACTTGGGGGTGACAGGCGATTTGGGATGTCAATCGCTGTCGGATCATAGGGGGCCAATAATGGGCCAAAGCCAGCGAACAAGACGAAGCCCACGGCAAGGATCACAACACTACGCATTGTGACCGCCAATGCGTGGGTCGATCACGCGATAAATCAGATCAATCAACACG
>JBCAZI010000034.1:0-31212 GCA_038533095.1 Pseudomonadota bacterium | reverse complement strand
AGGGTTATGACGGTAAAGGCCGCGATTTCGTCATCGAATTTGCCGGCCTTCTGTGCGGCCTCAGCCTTGTTCTGTGACCCCACGGCGAACTCATCTTGCATGTCACGCGTAATCTGGAATTTTTCCGCCACGTTTTCAGCAGTTTGGCCCATGTGGTAGTTGTTGAAAGCATCCCACAGACCGTCGCGGATCATCGTGTCGATATACTTCATATCGCCCATCTTCTGGCCGGCACGCAGATGTGCGGCATGGGGGGAAAGTGTCATGTTTTCCTGACCACCTGCAGCAACAATCGATGCGTCGCCCAATTGGATGTGCTGAGCGCCCAATGCGACAGCGCGCAGGCCGGACCCACAAACCTGGTTGATCCCCCAGGCGGCGGATTCCTGCGGCAAGCCCGCATTGATATGTGCTTGACGGGCGGGGTTCTGGCCTTGCGCGGCTGTCAGGACCTGACCAAGAATTGTTTCGCTGACTTCGGATTTATCAACACCGGCGCGTTCAACGACGGCTTCAAGAACGGCAGCACCCAGATCATGGGCAGGTGTGTTGGCGAATGATCCGCCAAAACTGCCCACGGCAGTACGGGCGGCAGATGCGATAACGACGTTGGTCATATGTAGTCCCCTTCAGTTTCTAGCTGGCCATGAAGGTGACATCTACACGTATCAGGTGCAAGACAAACCCCATTTGCCGCCTGAACTGTTGGGTAGTCTGAAAGTTGACGTAGGGCAAATCAAAGCCCCTATGCGCCCGGTGCAACCCGACCTACAGCTCTAACCGTGGCACGCCGAAGTGGTATCCTTGCAGACAGTCGACACCGAGGTCTTGCAGAAACGCAGCTTCATCCGCGGTTTCAACCCCGTCTGCGACCGCGAACATCTCAAATTGATGGGCCACGGTAATCAGTGCTTCTGCCAGGACCTGATTGTCGGGGTCGTGGTCAATGCCGCGGATAAAGCTTTTGTCGATCTTCACCAGATCAAAGAAGAAGGACTTGAGGTGCCGAAACGCGATCAATCCGGCACCGAACCCATCCAATGCAAATCCAACCCCCTTTGGTTGCATCTCGCTCATGAAACGGATGACGTTTTCATGCAGCATCATGGCCGAGGTTTCACTAATCTCGAATATCAACCGGTCACCCAGATTATCACCATTCATCAAACCCCGGTCCAAGGTGCGGCGCCATTCGCCATCGCCGAAGGATCGTGCCGATAGGTTGACCGAAAGCCGCAAACTGGGATGTTCCCGCAGCTTTTGCAGCGCCAGTTCCAGCGACAGGCAATCAATCTCGCGTCCCAGATCAGTATCCTCGACCTGCGGCATAAAATGTGCCGCTGGGATCAATCGCCCCTCTTCATCGGACAAACGCATCAGCCCTTCGTGAAAGGCGACCAGATTGTCGTTGTCCGCCGTCACCACGGGATGAAACGCCAATTGCCCACGCCCACCCGCCAATGCAGCACGCACCAAACGGGGCACATCCGCATCGCGGCTGGCCATGGCATAGATCAAGGGATCAACCAGCGCCTGTTCTTCCAATTGCGCACGGCTGAGCGTGGTGTTTTGCATCTGTCCGCTCCATACTACTGGTCGAATATGCGCCGGGCGGCGCTAACAACCGGTTAAGGACCAAGCGATGAGCGAGCGATGCGGCTGGGCCGGGCCAGAGCAGATTTACATCGACTATCACGACCAGGAATGGGGCGTGCCGGAGTATGACAGCCGGACCCTGTGGGAAAAGCTGATATTGGATGGGTTTCAGGCGGGGCTATCCTGGATCACGATCCTGAAAAAGCGCGAGAATTTTCGCGCCGCCTTTGAAGGGTTTGACCCCAATGTGATCGCCGAATGGGGAGAGGCCGACGTGACGCGCCTGTTGGGTGATGCAGGCATCATCCGCCATCGTGGTAAGATCGAAGCGACCATCGGCAATGCCCGTGCCTGGCAAGAGATTGAGGCGCGCGAAGGGTTTGACAGGTTTTTGTGGAACTACGTGGATGGGGTGCCATTGCAGACCACCCACGCAGATCGCGCGTTGATCCCCACGCAATCACCACTGACGATGCAAATCTCAAAAGACCTTAAGAAAGCAGGGTTCCGGTTCTGCGGCCCGACAATCGTATATGCCTTCATGGAGGCGACCGGTCTGTTCAACAATCACCTGACGACCTGCCCCCGCCATGCCGCCTGCGCCGCATTGGCGCGTGACCCGGCAGAGGTCTGGCCTACCAACGCTTAAGCGCGTCTTCGTCTGCGTCTTTGGCATCGACCCAAGATGCCCCTTGCGCCGTGATCTCTTTCTTCCAAAAGGGTGCCCGCGATTTCAGGTAGTCCATTAGGGAATCCGCCGCTTCAAAAGCAGCGGCACGGTGCGCTGATGCGGTGGCGACCATCATAATCGGCTCACCCGGTTTCAGGGGGCCGTAACGATGGATCACCAACACATCCGCCAACGCCCAGCGCTGCACAGCTTCATCCGCGATCTTGCCAATCGCGTTCTCAGTCATGCCGGGGTAATGTTCGATCAGCATTTCCTGCAGATCACCCTTGGTGTCACGCACGACGCCAGTAAAGCTGACGACTGCGCCCACATCCGTGCGGCCGTGGGCAAAGCTGTTCAGCTCTGCCCCTGCATCAAAGGGTTCGGATTGCACACGGACGGTCATCAGCCACCCGTCATGGGCGGGAAGAATGCAACCTCTTGCACACCAGACAGGGGCGCATCAAAATCCGCAAGCTCTTGGTCCAAGGCAACGCGCAGGGCGCTGATATCGGCGAAAGCGGCCGCATAGCGATCTTCGCGCGCGCTGAGTTCGGCAATCAGGTCTTTGACCGTTGCCGCACCCGTATCGACCGTTTCCTGCGGCAGCCCGATCCGTTCACGGACCCATGCGAAATAGACAACATTCATGGCTGTGTATCCGTCAGATAGGGGCGTGATTTGTTGAAATAGTCCCAACCGGTGAGCAATGTCAGCACCGCCGCGATCCACAGCATACTGATCCCACCCCACCAGCTGATCATCATACCCTGATATTTCCACCAAAGGCCCAGTTCGTCAGGGCCAGTCCCCTCAATCGCCGCGGTTACCATTTCCTCCGTCATGGCAAGCGACTGCATTCCGAAATAGTGCTCGAACGCGCCCGTCGCAAATAGCATCGAAATCGCAACCATTTGCGCGGTGGTTTTCCATTTGGCAAGATTGGTCACTTTCAGTGTCCCCGCCGTATCGCCCAGAAATTCCCGCAGGCCCGAAACAAAAACCTCGCGAAAGATGATCACGGTGGCTGGCAACAGAATCCACGGGTTCATGCCTGAAAATCCTGTAATGACAACAAGCGCGATAATCACCATCGCTTTATCAGCAATCGGGTCCAGCATCGCGCCCAGCTTGCTTTCCTGCTTCCAGGCGCGGGCCAGATAACCATCCAGAAAATCAGTGAGCGCTGCGACGACAAACAGCACCAGCGCAAACCAATCCGCCCAAGGCCGCGCGAAATACAAAAACATCACCACAACGCCGGGTGCCGCGGCCAACCGCAGGATTGTCAGGATATTTGGCAGGTTCAACGTCATGTCCGAGTGGTAGCGCGGCTTCTCTCATGATACCAGTGGGCGTGGCGAGAATCTGCGCGAGGACGTCGTGAATGGGTTTGACCCTTCCCAGGGTTCGCGACACAATATGGGATAAGGCGGACGGGTACGTTCCGCACTCTCTACCGATATATGGGAACACCCAATGAGATACGTTAAGCCCGAAAGCTTTGAGGCGGCTGCAACCCTATTGCGTGATGAGGACGGGATCTCGCGCATTTTGGCCGGCGGCACGGATGTGCTGGTGCAGCTGAAGGCCGAGATGGTTGAGCCTGACCTGATGGTCGACCTTAAGCACCTGCCCGGCATGCGCGAGATCGTGGCCGAAGATGGCGGCTTTCGGATTGGCGCCGCTGTATCTGGTGCCGAGATGGGTGAACATGCGGCGTTGAAAGCGATGTGGCCCGGCTTGGTCGAAGGGGTCGAGCTGATCGGATCATCGCAAGTGCAAAGCCGTGCGACGATGGCCGGGAACCTTTGTACCGGATCACCGGCAGGCGACAGTGTACCTGCGATGGTGACTGCCGGTGCTGTTGCCCGGGTGCAAGGGCCGGATGGCATGCGCGATGTGCCCGTGGTGGATATTCCGACGGGTCCGGGAAAGAATTCTTTGGCAAAGGGGGAGTTCATCACTTCGATCTTCTTGCCTGCACGTCCTGCTAACGCCTCTGACGCTTATCTGCGCTTCATTCCGCGGACCGAGATGGACATCGCGGTGTCTTCTGCTGCGGTCAGCTTGGCATTGGATAGCGACGGTACCGTCACCGAGGCGCATGTCGCGGTGGGTGCTGTGGCCCCGACCGTGTTGCTGGCCAAAGATGCGGGCGCGGCGCTAATCGGTTCAAAACTGGACGATACTGCTATCGCAGCACTCGTCGCTGCAGTCGAAGCCGCCTGCAACCCCATCAATGACAAACGCGGTACCATCGAATTCCGCACCACGACGGCAGGCGTGCTGGCCAAGCGCGCCGCCCATATCGCTTACACCCGCGCCGGAGGTCAGGCATGAAGACGCTTCCCATTGAAACAACGATCAACGGCGACAACACAGAATTCCTGTGCCATGCCGATGAAAGCCTGCTGGATGTCTTGCGCGACCGCCTTGGCATGACCGGATCAAAGGAAGGCTGCGGTACGGGCGATTGTGGGGCGTGCAGCGTGATGCTGAACGGGCGGCTGGTCTGCTCTTGCCTCGTGTTGGCGGTCGAGACGCAAGGCGCTGAGGTCGAAACCATTGAAGGTATGGCCAATGGTGAGGAACTGCACCCGCTGCAGCGCGTGTTCCTTGAGGAAGCGGCCCTGCAATGCGGTGTCTGCACGCCCGGCATTCTGGTCGCAGCGAAAGCCTTGCTCGAAAAGAACCCTAACCCAACTGATACCGAGGTCCGGTATTGGCTGGCGGGGAACCTCTGTCGTTGCACCGGCTACGACAAGATCATCAAAGCAGTCCAGACCGCCGCGGCTGAAATGAGGAGCGCGTAACATGGCTTTTGACGCACAAACCCATCGCGAATTCAAAGTTGTCGGCACGCGGGTCACTCGGCCCGACGGCATCGACAAAGTGACAGGCAAAGCCGCCTATGGTGCCGATATCTCGGCCCCTGGCATGCTGCACGGGCGCATCCTGCGCAGCCCGCATGCGCATGCGCGGATCGTGTCGATTGATACATCGGCGGCAGAGTCTTTGGCAGGCGTGAAAGCAGTTGTGACCGGCGCCGATCTGGCCCAGCCCGAGGATGATTTCTTTGCCGATGTGGCGATCAACTGTCTGGCCCGCGACAAGGTGCTTTATGATGGCCATGCGGTTGCTGCTGTTGCCGCGAAAAGCAAATCCATCGCGAAACAAGCCATCCGCCTGATTAAGGTCGATTATGAAATCCTGCCGCATGTGACGGATGTGGATGAAGCGATGAAGCCTGATGCGCCTGTCGTGCAGGAAGGCCGCGCGCTGGAAACGGTGCCGCGCGGCATGTCGCAGAACGTCACCACCCATTGCCAGTTTGGACACGGCGATCTAGACGCTGGTTTTGCCAAGGCCGATAAGATCATTGAACGCAGCTTTAAGACCGCCGCCACCCACCAAGGCTATATCGAGCCGCAGGCCTGCATGGCGAGCCTTGGCAGCGATGGCAGGGGCGAGGTTTGGTGCTGCACCCAAGGGCAATACATGGTGCGCCAAAACTGTGCTGCGGTTCTGGGCGTTGAGGAAAGCCAGTTGCGCATCACATCGTCTGAGATTGGTGGCGGTTTTGGCGGCAAGACCTCGACCTTCATCGAACCAGTCGCATTGGCGCTGTCCCGCAAATCCGGCAAACCTGTGAAGATCGTCATGACCCGCGACGAGGTGTTAAAGGCCACTGGCCCAACCATCTCGACCTCCATGGACATCAAGATCGGCATGACGCAGGACGGGCGAATCACTGCCGCACGGGGCGAGCTACGCTATTCTGGCGGGGCCTATCCGAATGAAACGGTGGATATGGGGGCGCAAGCAGCGTTCGCAGCCTATGATCTGCCTGCGGTCGAAACCATCGGCTGGAACGCGATGACGAACCGGCCCAAAGAAATCCCCTACCGGGCACCGGGCGCGCCGACATCGATCTATGCGGTGGAAAGCGTGGTGGATGAGCTGTGTCAGGAACTGGGGCTCGACCCGCTGGACGTGCGCCTGCTGAATGCAGCACGCAAAGGCACGCTGTCGTCCTATGGGCCGACCTTCAATGAAATCGGGCTGGTCGCAACATTGGAAGCGGCGAAAGCGCATCCGCATTACACCGCTCCCCTTGGCCCGAACCAAGGGCGGGGTCTGTCCTGTGGTTTCTGGTTCAACTTTGGCGGCAACACCTGCGTGTCGCTGAACATTAATGACGATGGCACCGTTGGCGTCGTCGAAGGCAACCCGGATATAGGCGGCTCTCGGGCGTCCATCTCGATGATGGCGGCAGAAGAGCTGGGCGTGCCTTATGACAAGGTGCGCACAGTGATTGCCGATACCTCTTCACTGGGGTTCAACGACATCACTGACGGCAGCCGGGTGACCTTTGCCGTGGGGCTCGCCACGATTGAAGCGGCGCGGGCGGCGATCAAAGAGATGTGTCGCCGGGTGGCCAAGATCTGGGACATCGACGAAGAGGCCGTGATCTGGGAAGACGGCTGCGCGAAACCTGCAGGGCCGAACGCGGGAACCCACCCGCCAATGGCGCTGGCTGAAATCGCAGCGATTGCAGGCAAGACCGGCGGGCCGATTGCAGGGCATCACGAGGTGAACGCGGACGGCGCGGGCGTCAGCTTTGGCGTGCATCTGTGCGATACGGAAGTGGACCCGGAAACCGGGGCGACCAAAATCCTGCGCTACACTGTGTTTCAGGACGCCGGCAAAGCCGTGCACCCCGACTACGTCGAAGGGCAGATGCAAGGCGGGGCCGTGCAAGGCATCGGCTGGGCGCTGAACGAAGAGTATATCTACGGCGAAGACGGGCGGCTGCAGAACGCAGGCTTCCTCGATTACCGCGTCCCTGTCGCCTCTGACTTGCCCAACATCGAAACCGTGATCCTCGAAATCCCCAACCCCGGCCACCCCTATGGCGTGCGCGGCGTGGGCGAGACACCGATTGTGCCGCCCTTAGCGGCCATCGCGAACGCGGTGTCACGGGCGGCAGGCGTGCGGATGACCGAACTGCCTATGTCGCCGCCGCGCCTACTGAAAGCGATGACAGGCTAAAGCCATGGTCCGCGTCAAACTCTGGGGCTCGCTGCGCGCCTTGGCGGATGGCGAGGAATGGGTTGAGGTCGAGGCCAGCAACTTTAAAGAACTGCTGGACGCCTTGGCTGTGAAACACCCCGGCCTCGCGCCACAGATCAAACGGGGGGTGTCGCTGGCGCTGGACGGGGTGATCTACCGGGAGGCGTGGTTCACGGAAGTGGGGCCGGAGAATGAGGTGATTTTGATGCCTTATATGGTGGGGGGATGAGGGTTAAGATAAACCGCCAGCCGCCTTTCACGAAGCCTTATATCGCTGCCAAGATCGTTCTTCTTTCGGCAGTTTCTCACTAGTCAAATATCTGCGGATGCTGCCTGTTGGTAAATTAGCAAATTACCTCATCTAACGCTTGAATATCTATAGCCGCGGCTTGTAGAAAAAATATGTGGTTTTTTAACTGTTCGGGCCGACGAACGCCCAGTTATTTCCCAACTTTTCCCAGTCCAATGTTTGAATGCGTAGCAATTTTTCGGCCGCGATGCCCAAGAAAAAATCGACCAATCTTTGGCGAGGACTCTTATGAAATACGGCAAATCTATTGTACCTGGTCTATTGATGGTGGTGCTGACCACACCGACTGCACTGTTAACTCAAGAATGGGAAAACCCAAGCAATCGCTACTTGGACGCGCATCTTGCCTATGCCGATGCGGCCTGCCCGATTGTAGAAAACGACATTGATCACTTCGTTTATTTTGCGCGGGACCGGGGTGCGTTGCGCAATCATGCTTTACTCGAAGCCCCGCGCTTTGACGGTGCTCAGATCATGTACGCCTGGGCAGAGCTTGAACCGCGCGAGGGTGTCTACGACTTTAGCAAGATTTACAGCGATCAAGCCTATCTGGACCAGTACGATAAGCAGCTAATCATCCAATTACAGGACGCCAGTTTTTGGGAAGGTTTTGTGCCAGTGCCCGATTATCTGCGCGCGGAGGCCTATGATGGTGGTGCCGTTGAACAACGTTATGAGACAGGCGAGGTCGAAGGCTGGGTCGCCAAGCGTTGGACGCCAGCGGTGCAGGCGCGGTTTGCTGCCTTGCTTGATGCGTTGGGCGCGGAATTTGATGGCAAGATCGCTGGCATCAACCTGCAAGAGACAGCGATCGGTGTAACTGCGGAAAACGATCCCAGTTTTTCGCCAGATCTCTATTTCGATGGGATCAAGGCTAACATGGTTGCGCTCAAGCGCGCATTTCCCCAAACAACCACCCTCCAATATGCGAACTTCATGCCCGGCGAATGGCTGCCGTGGGAAGATGAGGGCTATCTGCAAGGCGTCTATGAGCATGGTCAGGCCATTGGTGTTGGCCTTGGTACGCCAGACTTGCTGATGCAGCGCAAAGGGCAACTTAACCACCCACTGGCCATGATGCATGAGGGGGAATTCACGGTGCCCTTGGGGATCGCCATCCAAGACGGCAACTATATTGGCCAAACGAATTCCGATAAAAACCAAGCCCAGCGCGCAAACATCGTTCCAAAGCTTCATGCCTTTGCAGACGGTTTTCTGCAGGTCGATTACATGTTCTGGGTGAACCAATCGCCCTATTTCGAAGAGGATGTGTTGCCTTGTTTTGAGTGATGCATTCGGTATCCCGGCGCGTTCGGGGTTGCTGCCGAAACTGCATGTCCGAGACCCCCTACCCATTCTCATGAAAGTAATCATACACCGTCTGCGCCAGCTTCGCTGACACCCCGTCCACGGCCTTCAAATCCGCGAGATTGGCCCGCGCCACCGCCTTGGCTGACCCAAAGTGCGCCAGTAACGCCCGTTTCCGTGTGGCCCCCACGCCCGGCACGTCGTCGAGCGGCGTTGCGCCGATGGCCTTGGACCGTTTTGCGCGGTGCGTGCCAATGGCGAAGCGGTGCACCTCGTCACGCATCCGCTGGATGAAATATAGCACCGGATCGTTGTGACGCAGCGCCATGACGGGTTTGCCGGTGCGGTGGAATTCTTCCTTCCCGGCATCCCGGTCTTCGCCCTTCGCCACGCCCACCATGGGGATGTCGCTGACGCCGAGGTCGTCCATGATCTCGCGTACTGCACTGACCTGCCCTTGCCCACCGTCGATCAGCAGCAGGTCTGGCCATGTGCCTTGTGTCCGCTCCGGGTCTTCTTTCAGCAAGCGTTGGAAGCGGCGCGTCAGCACCTCTTTCATCATGCCGAAATCGTCCCCGGGGGTCAGGTCATCGCCGCGGATGTTGAACTTACGGTATTGGTTTTTGTCGAACCCATCGGGGCCTGCCACCACCATCGCGCCGACCGCATGCGCGCCTTGGATGTGAGAGTTGTCGTAGACCTCAATCCGCTGAGGGACCTTCTCCATCTCGAACGCCTCGGCCACGCCTTTGAGCAGGCGCGCTTGGGTGGCGGTTTCGGACATTTTGCGCGCGAGGCTTTCGCGGGCGTTGCGCAGGGCGTTTTGCACCAGCTCGGCCTTTTCACCACGTTGGGGGACGGTAATCTCGACCTTGCGTTCGGCTTTCTCGGCCAGTGCCTCTGCCATCAGATCATCGTTATCCAGACCATGTGACAGGATCAGCATCCGGGGTGGCTCACGGTTGGAGTAAAACTGACCGACGAAGGCCTCCATAACCTCGGACGGGTCCTCGTCCCCTGAAATGCGCGGGTAATAGTCGTGGTTCCCCCAGTTCTGGTTGGCACGGATGAAGAAGACCTGCACGCAGGCCTGCCCGCCGTCACGATGCAGCGCAATAACATCGGCCTCTGCAGTGGTCTGGGGGTTGATGCCTTGCGCGGATTGCACCTGTGTCAGCGCCTTGATCCGGTCGCGCAGGGCGGCGGCGCGTTCAAATTCCATCGCTTCGCTGGCGTCCTGCATTTGCTTGGCCAAAGCTTCCTGAATACCCTTGGTGCGGCCTTGCAGGAACTTCTCGGCGTCGCGGACAGAGGCTTCGTAATCCTCTTCCGAGATCAGCCCACAGCATGGACCAGCGCAGCGTTTGATCTGATATTGCAGGCAAGGTCGGGTGCGGGTTTCGAAATCGCTGTCCGAACAATTGCGCAGCAAAAAGACCCGTTGCAGTTGATTGAGCGTGCGGTTGACAGCACCTGCCCCGGCGAAGGGACCATAGTAATTACCCTTCTGTTTCTTGGCGCCGCGATGCTTTTTGATCATCGGGAAAGCGTGGTCTTTGGCGACCAGAATGTTGGGGAAGGATTTATCGTCGCGTAGCAGGACATTGTAACGCGGTTTCAACTGCTTGATGAGGTTCTGTTCGAGCAACAGCGCCTCGGTTTCCGTTCGCGTGGTCAAAAACATCATCGACGCGGTCTCGCGGATCATGCGCGCGATACGCGGCGAATGCTGGCCGGGGCGGGCGTAGTTGGACACGCGCGCCTTGAGGTTGCGCGCCTTGCCGACGTAGAGAACACGGCTGTCTGCATCCAGCATGCGGTAGACACCCGGAGAGCTGTCCAGCGTGCGCAGATAGCCGTGGATCACGTCATATCCCGTCTTTGGTTCTTTTGTCGGCTGCTCTGTCATCCGTACCGTCTGTGATTCTTATTTGGCTGCAATGGTAACGCACCGAGGACAAGAGGAAAGACATCCACGGTTTCTGTGGATAACTCCGTGGGTTAATCCCGATGAGGTGGAATTTTTCGTTTGAATTGGCTGGCTTCGCCATATTGCTTAAAAATTAGGCACTTTCTCAAGTTATTGATAAATTTATATATTTTTATTGCTATCTGGTTAACGCCTTGAAAAATAGGCCCTTTGTGACAGTTTCGTGAATGGCCGACAGCCGGGGTGCACAACTTTCCGCAACGTCTACTCGACACCCAGCACATCTGGGGTTTCCCAAGCAAGGTGTTGGCCGCCATCAACCGCCAACATTTGCCCGGTCACGGCGGGTGCATCGAGGAAATAACCCAGGGCTGCGGTGATGTCAGATGGGTTCGCACCCCGCTTGAGAACCGTCGCTGCGCGCTGCCTGTCGAAGTGCTCTTTGCTTTGCCGCCCGCCTTGCAACGTCGGCCCCGGCCCGATGCCGTTGACCCGCACACGCGGCGCTAGCGCCTGCGCCGTGGTGCGTGTCATCGCCCAAAGCCCCATCTTGGCGATGGTGTAGCTCATAAACTCTGGCGTCAGCTTGTGAATGCGCTGATCCAGCATGTTGATGACAAGGCCTTTGGCGACGGGTTCGCCTTGATCATCCATGCGCGGCTCTGGGACTTGCGCTGCGAAGTTTTGCGTCAGGACGAAGGGTGCGCGCAGATTGGAGTCGATATGCCGGTCCCAGCTGGCGCGTGTGCCAGTAGAGATGTTGTCATACTCAAAAATCGAGGCATTGTTGACCAGGCAGGTCAGCGGACCGCCCAGTGCCTCGGTCGCGCGGGTGACAAGCGCTTGCGTTGCGTCTTCGTCCAAAAGATCGGCCTGCAGGGCCACACCCTGACGCCCAAGCGCTGCGAGCTGGGCCACGGTTTCCTGCGCGCCAGCCTCGGACCCGGCGTAGTGCACCGCCACATCATAGCCGCGCTGCCCCAGATAAAGCGCCATCGCCTGCCCCAGCCGCGCGCCTGCGCCGGTGACAAGCGCCCTCATTTACGTTTCTCGCAGGCGCAGGGCCCTTTACCAATCCGGTAGCGCAGACATTTGGGGCATTTGGCTTGCGCCAACCGCGCCTGACCCGGGAAACGCCATTTGCCGAACATCGCCAGCACCAGCATGAAGGCCAGAAAGAAGAAGATCGCTTTCAGGATCAAAGGCCGAACCTCGCGAATGCTGCGCGTTCTTCGATGCCTGCGACGGCGTCATCAACGATCTGCGCGCCGAAACGAGCCAGCAGCGGTTTCTTCTGCCCGTAGCGGCGGAATTGAACCTTGTCGCCAAAGCGTTCTTTCATGACGGGGGCCAGATGGCCGATGCCATCTGCCAACCCTTCGTCGATCCCCTTTTGGCCGATGTAGACTTCACCGGTGAAGAGGTCGGGGTTGTCGGACAGCTTCGTGCCGCGTCGCGATTTCACGTAGTCGATGAATGTCGCGTGCAGGTCTTCCAGCCAGCTTTTCAGCTTTTTCACATCGGCGGGCTTTTCAGGCTTGAAGGGGTCCATCATGGATTTGGATTTGCCAGCGGTATGCACGCGGCGCTCAACCCCGACTTTTTCAATCGCGTTTGGCAGGCCGAACCCTGCGCTGATCACACCGATTGAGCCTGTTATCGAACAGCTATCGATGTAAATCTCATCCGCTGCACAGGCCAGCCAATAGCCGCCAGAGGCCGCGACATCTTCCACGAAAGCAAAGACCGGGATTTTCTTTTCGTCGGCCAAGCGGCGGATGCGTGACGCGATCAGTGAGGACTGCACAGGTGACCCGCCAGGGCAATTGATCTCCAACGCCACTGCTGCTGGTTTGCCTTTGCTGAAGGCTTTTTCAATCACCGGGGCAAGGCTGGGGTTGTCCAAACCACGCCCGGAATTGGCGATGGCACCCTGCAGCCGGATGACGGCGACAAAGGGTTCTGACTTCATGAAGGGGATGTATTTTTTCATGATCCGTTACTTAAGCCATCCGGGCCCGCGCGCAAGGGTCACTGCCTGATCCGCCAGCCCGTGCGGAAGATCCACCAGATGATCGCAAGGCAGGCCCCGGTGAAGAGCATGATCGCAAAGAGAGACACGCCAATGGCAACATCTGCCTCACCAAAGAACGACCAGCGAAAACCGCTGATCAGATAGACGACAGGGTTGAATAATGTGATCGTTTGCCAGACGGGCGGCAGCATGGTGATTGAGTAGAAGGAGCCGCCGAGGAACACCAAGGGCGTGATCACCAAAAGTGGGATCAGTTGCAGCTTTTCAAAGTTATCCGCCCAGATGCCGATGATGAACCCCAAGAGTGCAAAGCTGACGCAGGTCAGCACAAGGAAGGCCATCATCGCGATGGGATGGGCGATTTGAATATCAACGAAGAAGAAGGCAGTGATCAGGATGATCACGCCGATGAACAAGGCCTTGGTGGCCGCCGCCCCGACATAGCCTGCGACGACCTCCAGAAAGCTGATGGGGGCCGAGAGCAGCTCGTAAATCGTGCCGATGAATTTCGGGAAATAGATGCCGAAACTGGCGTTCGACGTGGCCTGCGTCATGACCGATAGCATGATCAGCCCCGGCACGATGAAGGCGCCATAGCTGACACCTTCGACCTCTTGGATGCGGCTGCCGATAGCGGCGCCAAAGACCACGAAGTAGAGCGATGTGGACAGAACTGGCGAGATCAGGCTTTGCGTGATCGTGCGGAAGAACCGCCGCATCTCGAAGATATAAATGGTCCAGACGGCGTTCAGGTTCATGCTTTTTCCTTTACCAAACCGACAAAGATGTCTTCCAGACTGCTTTGCTGGGTTTGGATGTCTTTCATTTGCAGACCCGCCTTTTGCAGATCGTTTAACAGGGTGGTGATCCCCGTCCGCTCGCCTTTGGTGTCATAGGAGTAGGTCAACGACAGGCCATCGGCGGCGCGGGTCAGCTCGTAACCGGCGAGCGCATCGGGGATCGTCTCTACCGACCCGGTCAGTTCGATCTTCAACTGCTTTTGCCCCATCTGCGCCATCAGGTCAGCCTTGTCCTGCACCAGCAGGATTTCACCCTTGTTGATGACGCCGACGCGGTCAGCAATCGCCTCGGCCTCTTCAATGTAATGCGTCGTCAGGATGATCGTGACGCCAGAGGCTTTCAGGCCAGCCACGACCTCCCACATGTCTTTGCGCAATTCGACATCGACACCTGCTGTGGGTTCATCAAGGAACAATACGCGGGGTTCATGGCTCAGCGCCTTGGCAATCAGCACGCGCCGCTTCATGCCCCCCGACAGCGTCATGATCTTGCTGTCCTTCTTGTCATGCAGCGACAGCTGTTTCAGTACCTCTTCGACATAGGCGTCATTGCGCGGCTTACCGAACAACCCCCGTGAAAAGCTGACAGAGTTCATGACCGTCTCAAACGGTTCAAGATTGATCTCTTGTGGGACAAGGCCAATCAGGTTGCGCGCCGCACGGTAGTCGGTCTGGGTATCATAGCCACCAACCGTAATCATGCCGGAGGTCGGGATTGTAATGCCGCAGATGGTTGAGATCAGCGTCGTCTTGCCCGCACCATTGGGACCAAGAAGCGCGAGGATCTCGCCTTCTTCAATCTCAAGGTTCACGGATTTGAGGGCCTCAAAACCGCCCGCGTAAGACTTACGCAGGTTTTGCACGGATACGATCGCTGGCATGGGGTGACCTTTAATGTGGTCTGCCCAACCTAATGCGCCCCGGTCGGAAGGAAAAGTCCTAACACTGCAGGATCATGATTGAGGTCATGTGCGATGACGCGCAATGCGCCCGCTATTGTACGCGTACGAAGGTGATCCCGGTAATGATGGTATCAAAGTCTTCGAGAACCAGAAGCGGGTTCAGCGCGACCAGTTCATCAAATGAAATCCGGCGCGGCAGGCTGTTTAAAAAATCCCAAACATTGGTTTCGGAAAAAACAGCCGTGCAGATGATGTCATTTTCCTCAAGAAAACTGGCATCGTTGTTGCAGTCTTCATTCCCGTATGATGTCTCGAATGCACTGAGCGGCGTGCTAACCAGCGCAAGGGCCAATATAGCTCCGCTGCGGAACAGCTTTCTAGTCATACTCAGTCCTCACTACCGTACACCCCCACCTAAAGCCTAGGATAACTTGCTGTTTCTCACAAGTGATATGGTAAATAAGTGGCCTGACGTTTGCGTCAGCCTTAAGCGGGCAGCTTTAATGCAGTTCGCCAATGCCCATTCTTTGCGCGACATCCAGCATCCGACAGGAAAACCCCCACTCATTGTCGTACCAGCCAAAAACCCGCACCAAGCCGCCTTGGGTGACCCGCGTTTCTGGCAGTGAAACGATCAGGCTTTCGGGGCGCGCGCGCAGGTCAGTGGACACCAGCGGTTTGTCAGTCCAACCGATAATGCCAGATTGGGCGCGCAAGACTGTATGCACCTCTTCCAAGGACACTGCCCTATCCAGTGTAACGGACATATCCACGGCAGAGACTGAGGCAACAGGGACGCGCACGGCGGCCGCTTCTATTCTGCCTGCAATGTCTGGCAAGACTTGGTTCAGCAACCGCTGGGCTGATGTTGTGGTCGGCACCATCGACAATGCCGCCGCCCGGCTGCGCAACATATCCCCACGTGGCGCATCAATGCTGGGTTGGCTGCCGGTGTAGCAGTGTATGGTTGTCATCCAGCCCGTCTGCAGCCCCCATGTGTCGTCAATCAGGCGCACCAAAGGAGCCAGCGCATTGGTGGTACATGACGCGTTCGAGACGATGGGCTGATCTGCAAGCAGATGATCATTCGCACCCAGAACAACGGTGAGATCAGCCGCGTCCGATGGCCCGGAAATCAGCACCCGCCCCGCCCCTGCCGTCAAACCCCGCTCCGCAAAATCGCGCGCGTTGGCCTTGCCGGTGCATTCAAGCACGATGTCTACATCCGACAGGTCAAGCGCAGATATGTCGTCGGTTTGCGTCCAAGGGATGCTTTTGTCCCCGAGGTGCAGCGCGTTTTCGGCATAGTGCACGTCATCCCCAAAAGGCCCAAAGACGCTGTCATAGGCGAAGAGATGCGCGCAAAGTGCGGGGTCCGCGATGTCATTGATTCCGACGATCTTGACGCCGGGCCATTCGCCCGCTGCATGCGCGCGGAGCATGGTCCGCCCGATCCGTCCAAAACCGTTAATGAATACGCGCGTCATCTGTCTTGCCCTCCGCCCTGACAAGGATGCTGCACCTTTGCATTGGTCGCAGCAAGCCAGGATTGCGGGACGCGTTGAACGCCCTTATTCATATGGCGTTCATGGAATCGCGGCGATTTGGGACTTATTTGGCAAGAGAATCGCAACGCTGAAGGCGTAGAATCGTTTCCAAAGCGGCAAAATATTAAGCATGATTGCATTTTCTGGGCTTTTAACCCAAAAAAATGCCTCATTCGGCGATCAGACACAGGCAGAACACAAAGCCGCGTGTTTTCAGTTAAAATTGAGAGAAATCGGCGATTTCCCGCCGGTCACTGTTTCACATTATGCGTCTAATCCGTGATATATGACTAGATTAAGAACCACTAAACAACAAGTTAGCGTCACTTTTTGGCCTAATTTGAATGAGACCAACGAGGCTGAGATCGGGAAACCGATGTATGAGTGTTTTTGAAAGCTGGGTAGACAGATGGCTAAGCCGCAAGAGAAAGAAACCGAAAACGATAAGGACAGCTTCGTTGATGAGCTGAAGCCGGGCACAAAACTGATGCACGGCCAGTACACGATCGAAAGCTTTCTGAACGCCGGTGGTTTCGGGATTACCTATCTTGCCCGCGACAGCCTGGACCGCAAGGTTGTCATCAAAGAATGCTTCCCCGGCGCGTTTTGCCGCCGCAGCCGCTATGTTGTGCAGGCCCGTTCGCGTGCGCATCAGAATGAGCTTAAGTCGATCGTGCGTCTCTTTGTGCAAGAGGCCCGCAGCCTGTCCAAACTGGACCACCCGAATATCGTTGGCGTGCACCAGGTCTTTGAAGACAACGAAACAGCATATATGGCGTTGGACTTTGTGACCGGTCGCGACCTGCTGGACACGATCGAAGATCCGAACCATGGCCTGAACCCAAGCCAGATCAAATCGATCCTGAAAGAGATTTTGGGCGCTGTCAGCTTTATTCACGACCAAGGCATCCTGCACCGCGATATTTCTCCGGACAACATCCTGATCAACAAGGACTACCATCCTGTTCTGATCGACTTTGGCGCCGCGCGTGAAGAAGCTACCAAGCAAAGCCGCGTTCTATCTGCGCTGCGCGTTGTCAAAGACGGCTATTCGCCACAGGAATTCTATATTGCCGGGTCAGAGCAAAGCCCCAGCAGTGACCTTTACGCGTTGGGCGCGTCTTTCTATCACCTGATCAACGGTGACGTGCCGCCGAACTCTCAGGCGCGTCTGGCCGCGATTGCATCTGGCGAAGCGGACCCTTACGAGCCGCTGGCCGGCCGTTTCCCTGACTATGAACCCGAGTTCCTTGCCGCAATGGACAAGGCGCTTGCCGTGCTTCCAAAAGACCGTGTTCAGTCCGCTAAGGAATGGATCGAAATGATGGAAGGCACGCAAGGCAACGTCACACCGTTGAACGTGGCCGCATCAGCTGTTGCTGACGATGACGCCTCGCCTGCTGCCGCGCCAGTTGGTGCTGCGCAAGAAAAGTCGAAAATGCCATTGTTGCTTGGCTCTGCCGCAGCGGTTGCATTGCTGGTTGGTGTTGGTGTTGTAACCATGACCGGCGGCGACGACACACCAGTTGTAGAGGCCCCGGCACCTGCCGTTGAAGCACCGGTTGTTGCAGAGGCACCCGCCCCTGCCGAAGAGGCGCCCGCTCCTGTGGAGGAGGCACCTGCCCCAGTCGAAGAAACGACAGCCGAGGTCCCATCGTTCCTGACGGCGCCCGCGGAAGAAACCCCAGCACCAGCTGAGGAGCTAGCACCCGTTGAAGAAGACGTTGCCGCTGTTGAAACGCCGGAAACATCGGTCGCTGAAGAACTGGCATCGGCTTTAGCCGCATCTGAAACGCCGCAAATCACCGATGCTCCGACAGCCGTCACAGAGCAAGAAGCTGTTGAGGCCCCTGCAGTGGTTGAAGGCCCAGAAGCTGGTGATGCACCAACGCCTGCGGTTCGCCCTGCCGTACGTCCAGAGGCTGTCGAGCTGGCTGCTGTTCCAGAGCCTGAGCCACTGCCCGAGCCTGTTGCAACACCACGCCCTGTCAGCGAAGAACCTGCCACTGGTGCAACTTTGCCAGAAGGCACAGCAAGCCGCCCGGTTGCATCATCTCAGATTGCAGAGGTTGATCTGCCCTCCACACCAGAAACCGTCGAAGCCATCGGCAACGGCCCTGATGTTGAGATCGCAGCAGTCACGCCTGGTAATGAGCTAGCCCCACCACCTGTCGCGGCAGACTGGACTGTGCAGTTGCCATTTGTTCCGGCTGGCGCCGAATCAAACATTATTGCCGAGGCTGGCCCTGTGTCGCCTGTCTGGGTTCAGCCCGGTCTGGTCATCACTGGCGTGAATGGCGTACCCGTCGAAGCCATCTCTGATATTCCGGGCGTTCTGCGCGAACAGGCCGGTGCAGAGGAAGTTTCGCCAACAATTCCCGTGTCCTTCGGCACGCTGGACCCATCAACTGGCGCTGCAGCAGAGCAGAACTGGATCCTGCCCGTCGTGCAGAACGTCACGTTGTTGGATGGTACCCAGTTTGAAACAGTCTTTGCTGGTTCTGGTTGGAGCACATCCGTCGTAGCGTTGGACCCAAGTCAAACCGGCGGTTTGGAAGTGGGCGACATTATCACATCTTACATCCCGACAGGCGAAGTTATTGATCAGCGCGATTCGCTGGCATCCTTGTTTGCGCGGGAATTCGAAAACGGCACTGAACAGTTCATGTTCGCCGTGCAACGCGATGGCAGCCTGTGGGTTGCATCACTCGCCTCAACTGGCGTGACTGAGTAAGACGTAAGCACGCCCAGCGGCATGCGCGCGTTATGTAAATTGGAAGGTAGCTAAGATGAAATTCATTCGTGATCTGCTTGGTAAAAAACGCAATGAAGAGGCTAAGCGGCAAGCGCCGCCAGTCGAATCTCTTGAGCAATCCTATCGCGATACGATCGGATCTATGGTCGATGATACCGCGGGTGCAGACCAACAGCCCAGCGATGTTCTGACAAAGGAAGTGCGCGTCGTCACACCAGGTGCCGATCCTGCGCCAACAGAGGCGGCTGCGGTCAACATCTGGGATATGGAAGACGACGGAACTTCAACCGCACTACCAGAACCAACCGCCCCTGCTGCTGCACCTGCCGCAGCGGAACCTGCAGTTGCCTCAGCTGCGGCTGCACGATCACCTGCGCGGTCGCGTCGGACAAAGACCCGACTGATTGGTTTTGACAAATCGGACGGTGATGTTGTTGATCTATTCAACGATACGCCAACAGCCGCACCCGCAAAAAGCATCAAGTTTCCTGTTGGCTGGATTGTCGTCATCGACGGTCCTGGTCGCGGCGAAAGCTTCTCTTTGTTGGCGGGCATGTCCCAGATCGGGCGTGGCGAAGATCAGGCCGTCCAGCTTGATTTTGGCGATAACTCAATCTCGCGTACCAACCACGCCGCGATTGTTTATGACGCCGATACCAAAGAATTCTTGCTTGGTCATGGCGGCAAATCGAATATTGTACGTCTGAACGACAAGCCGCTGATTAGTAACGAGACGCTGAAATCGGGTGATACGATCCGTATTGGGGAAACCGTTTTGCGCTTTGTCGCATTCTGTGACCAGTCATTTAACTGGTCGAATGATACGACCGAGGAGGACGAAGATGTGGCGATCGCCTGAACCACGTTTTGACGTCGCATCTGCGATTTGTCAGGGCGGGCGCGACTATCAAGAAGACGCGATTGTCACGGACTTCCCCTTTGGGGCGGATAGTGGTGTTGTCGTTCTGGCCGACGGAATGGGTGGTCATGCTGCCGGTGACGTCGCCAGTAAGATCGTCGTGACCGAAGTCTTTAGCGAGCTGAAGTTCGAAAGCGCGAATTTCGCAGATTTCGAAAGTGAAATTCCGCGTTTCCTGACCGAATCTGCGTCGAACGCGAATAGCTATGTTCGCGACCACGTGAAATCGCATCCCGAAACCCGCGGGATGGGTGCGACACTTGTCTCCGTCGTATTGATCGAAAACCGCATGTATTGGATGTCGATCGGTGACAGCCCGCTGTACCATTACCGCGCAGGCAAGATGCAGCAGCTGAACGAAGACCATTCGATGGCCCCGCAGATTGATTTCATGGTGCAGCAGGGCTTGCTTGACGCAGAAGCGGGGCGCAACCACCCTGACCGTAACTGTCTGACCTCGGTGATCCTGGGTGATCGCGTCGCCAAATCGGATTGCCCAAAAACACCGTTTGAATTGCAGGTCGGCGATATCGTTGTCGTCTCAAGCGACGGCTTGCAGTATCTTGAGGACCCGAAAATCCAAAAGATCCTGCACCGGTATCGCCGAAAAAAAGCGGCCGAGATTGCAGGCTATTTGCTGGAAGCGATTGAAACGCTGGCAGATCCTGATCAGGACAACTGCACCTTCTCAGTCATCAAGCTGAACCACAACAAGCCAGTGATCCGCGCCATCCGCGCCAAGCCTATCGGTCACGTTGACGCGGCAACAGCCAATGTCACGCGCGTCGTTGAACTGGACGAGGTTGAAAAAGTTCCTGAAAAGCCAGCAGAAAAACCTGCTGCGCCAGCCGCAAATGCGGAGCCTACGGTGATCAAGGAAGTGAAACCGTTCAAGAAAATTGAACTTGATGACGATATTGACATGACACAGGAGGTTGATGCGGCTGAGCCGCCGGCTAAGATTGCCGCCGGAGGTAAGTAATGTCGAATCAATCGCTGGGGAATCGGGTCCAGGCGGACCTTGAGCAGGCCGTGCGTAGCGGCCTGCTTCCTGATTCAGTTCAACCGAAAGCCGAACAGCTGCTCTCGCGCTTGCAAAAGCCGGTGCGCCTCGCGCTTTTGGGCATGCCGGGTTCCGGTAAATCAGCGATCTTGAACCTGCTGGTCGGCGAAACCGTCATTCCGGAAGGGGTGCGGTTGCCAACCCTGCAACTGGCCTATGGAGACGCTGAAAAAGCTGTCTGTACGCTGCCTGACGGGTCGAAGACGGCACTCGACCGCGTTGATATGGCGGAAATCGCCGCACTTTCCCCTGTTTTTGTTGAGTTGCGGATGCCCTTCCCTGCGCTGCGCAAAATCTCACTTCTGGAAGTGGTCGCGCCCAACGACCCCAATGCGATCCACCGCGCGTCCCAATGGGCCGCAAAACGCAGCGACGTAACGCTTTGGGCCACCCGTGGGTATAATGAGACCGAACAGCGGATCTGGGGCACAATGCCCGATCTGACCAAGGATCACGCGTTTTGCATGATCACCCGCGCCGATTTCCTGCAAACCGAAGGCATGCTGGAAACGACGGTTGGTGCGGTCAAGCGTGCAGCCAAGGATGAATTTGCTGAAGTGCTGCCGATTGCGACGACCCAAGCGATCAAAGCGCGCCGTGCGGATGGAACTGTGGACAAGAATGCAATGCGCGACAGCGGCGGCTCTGCCCTGATTTCTGCTGTGCTGAAGCAGGTTGAACGCGGACGCCAGTCCGCCGTCGATATGGCAGACGTTTTATTGCACCAACACGCGGATGTGCTTGCTGATGCGCCCGCTGCAGCAGCAGCGGCGCCACAGGTCAAAGACACCCCAGCAGAGCCTGATGTTGCGGAAGACACCGAAATCGCCGACCGCATGGTCGACGCAGAGCCCGCAGCAGAACAAACAGCATCCCCGGCGGAACCTGAAAAACCAGCAGCCGCGCAAGATGCGATTTCTCGGTTGCGCGAGATCGCGGCCCGCAAGAATGTGTCACGCGACGCGATGGAAGAGGCGGAAGACGCGCCAGCTATCGCAGCGCCTGAAGATACCGCCGCGCAAGTGACGCAAGACGCTGTCGCTGCGCCCCTGCAACCGGCCACCCGCGATGCCTATAATCAGGCCGTCGACTATATCGAAGAACGTGGTGCGGAACTGGCTGCCGTTCTGGAAGAAGATGGTGAGGGCGGACCCGCTGAGGTGATGGAGTTGACTGCGGATCACATCCAATGGCTGTGCGATTATCTGAACGAAAACGGTGACGATGCAGATGCATCACTGCAGCGCATGCGCGATGCGGCATTTGATGCGGCAGATATGGTGCAGTTGATGCAAATGGAAAAACGTGACGACGTGGCCCTTGATGCCGTCAGCCTTATGCTCCAAATAAAACGAGAGTTGCAGGCGGACCTAGCGGCGTAAGTGCCGTTAATCTTGTAGAAATTTTAGCGAATACGCCATACTTTTGCCGTGCTGGTCTGTTTCCATTATGGCAATAAAGATGGTGTTCTTCTTGCTATTTGGCTGCACGTGGAACAGGTGCTAATGCTAGTGCAATGGATTTGCTGAGGACAAAACTAGGATGAAGATGGAAGAGGTCGCAAATGAGGACGGTTTAGCCGTCCCACCAAAGCAGCTGCCCTTCATGCGACTTGGCCTGGAAAAGCTGGATGCTTTCCGGGACGAAGTCGTCGATCTCGAGGCGACCCTTGGCGACGTTGTAAAATTAGGTGGACAGGATGCCGAGAAGAAAGCAGCCCGTCTTATCAAGCAGTTACGTGCCTTTGAACCTAGTATCACGATGATCGGGCAGATCAAAGCAGGGAAGACATCCTTGGTTAATGCCATGATCGGCCGCCCCGATCTGTTGCCTGCTGACGTCAACCCATGGACCTCCGTTGTCACATCACTGCACCTGAATGCGCCCCTGCCGGATGACGCACCGACCGCGACATTCCAGTTCTTCAGCCAGGGCGAATGGGACCACCTTGTGGAAAACGGTGGCCGAATCGGTGAACTGTCTGAACGCGCCGGCGCCGATGACGAATTGGAAAAGGTTCGGCTACAAATCGCCGAGATGCGCGAAAAGACCAAACAACGCCTCGGTCGCAAGTTCGAACTGTTGCTGGGACAGAAACACAACTACGCCGAACTCAGCGATGAATTGGTGCAGCGCTACGTTTGCATGGGCGATGATTTTGAGGATCTGGACGAGGACGACCAGCAGGGTCGTTTCGCCGATATCACCAAATCGGCTGACCTCTATCTCTCTGCCGACAAAATCCCGATGCCCATCTGCTTGCGTGACACACCAGGCGTGAACGATACTTTCATGATGCGTGAGCAGATCACGATAAACGCATTGCGCGACAGCCGCATTTGCGTTGTTGTACTATCTGCGCATCAGGCGCTCAGCTCGATGGATATGGGCCTGATCCGCCTGATCTCGAACGTGAAAGCTCGGGAAGTCGTGATCTTCGTGAACCGGATCGACGAACTGTCTGACCCCGGCGCGCAGGTGCCTGAAATCCGCGACAGCATTCTGCAAACACTGGCTGACAACAACGGCCCCGAAAACCCACAAGTGATCTTTGGCAGCGCCTATTGGGCCAATATCGCCTTGTCAGAAGACCTGGATGACATCGTCGAAGACAGTGCCGAAGCCATGTACAACTGGGCTGAGGCCGCGCTGAGTGCCGAAACCGCTGGTATGGATACCAAAGAGCTGGTTTGGCATCTCTCTGGTGTACCACAGCTGTATCGTGCCTTGTCTGAACGCATTGCCGAAGGGCCCGGTGCGGAGATCCTATCTGCGTCGCGGAAACGCGCGTTGAACCTTGTTGGCGGCGTGCGCGCATCCAACGCGGTTGTGTCGATGCGTCTGGATGGCGACACCGTTGAAGTGATGTCAGGCGACAAGTTGAAAGCGCATCTGACGAAACTTGAAGAAGACAGCCTGAACGCATTGGATGAACGTCTGGATATCGCATTCCAGCAATTCGGGTCACGTGTTGATCAGTCGCATAAGCGGTTCTTGGACCGTGCCTTGGAATCTTTGCTGCAGCATTTGGAAACCAACGGTGAGGAAGAGATCTGGCAATATAGCCCTGATGGGCTGCGCATGTTGTTGCGCACCAGCTATCAGGTGATGCGCCGCAATGTCACTTCAACCTGTCAGGATGTTTACGGCAACGCGGCAGCAGAGCTGGCCAATACCTATCGGTCGGCCTTTGGTGTGGATGTCGAAAACTTCACGATCACACCCCCTGCCCCACCTGAAATCCCTGCACCTGTGTCGCTGGGCCAGACCATTGCGCTGGATCTGCAGACATCATGGTGGAAGGGCTGGTGGAAACGCCGCAAGGGCTACCGTGCCTTCGCCAGCGGCTTTTACGATCTGATCGAAGCAGAAACCGCGCCAATTGTGGACGAGTTGAAGGTGCGCCAAGCTGAGGACATCCGCGCCAAGGCGAAGGCTGAGCTGAAGGAATTTCACGCCGAACAGCGCGCAATCCTAGAAGATATCAGCAGCAAGTCCGAAATCGCGATTGACGACTTGGAAGACATTTTTGGCATTACAGCCCAGCAAGAACGAGATGAACTGTTCGATTACATCTTTGAAGAGCTGAGCGATGGTAAACCAGTGTTAGCGGTTGGAGTTGATAAATGAGTATAGGTGAACCGAAATCGGGCATACGGCGCAAACCGCGCATCGCCCTTATGGGCGAGTTCAGCGCTGGCAAAAGCACCCTATCTAACCTGCTGATGGGCCAACGCCCATTACCAGAAAAAGTGACTGCAACCCGCCTGTCACCTGTCTGGATTTCCTTCGGCGCGCGCGCACCTTACCGGGTTGATATCGACGGCACGACCGAACCCGTGGACATCGAGCAGCTTGAAGGTATCCCGGTTGAACAAACGCGCTATATTCGCCTGTTTTTGGAAGCAGACATTCTAGAGGTCTGCGATCTGATCGACTTTCCCGGTATCTCGGACCCGAATATGTCATCCGCGGTCTGGGAACGTATGTTGCCAGAGGTCGATGCCGTGATCTGGTGCACACATGCCACGCAAGCTTGGCGCCAATCAGAGGCTGCTGTTTGGAATGATATGCCGCAGGCGGTGCGCGAAAACTCGACCCTATTGATCACCCGCTTTGACAAGCTGACAAACGAAAAAGATCGCGGGCGTGTCCTGAAGCGCGTGACGCGCGAAACGGCTGGGCAATTTGGCGGAACCTTCCCTGTCTCACTGCTGCAGGCCATTCAGGCCGGCGATAATTATGATAAGTGGGACGCCAGCGGCGCAGGGCCATTCACATCGCATCTGATCGACATGATCGAGAAGCTGACCGCATTGACCGCCCGCACTGAGCTGCCGCTTTACAACGTTGATAGCCTTAGCGACGTGCCACAACCTGTCGCTGCACCAGTTAGCCCGCGCCGCGTACAACGCGCCCCTGACAGCGCACGACCCAAGCGTGAGCGGACACGGCTTGAGGCCACAGAAGACCAACCTACATCAATTGCAGATCTGATTTTGCGTTCGTCCTAATGGCAAACGGCCATCGCGGGCCTTTCACAAGCCGCGCATTTGCCGTAGTCATGAGGGAACGTCGTAGAAATGCAGGCTGCAAATGGTTGTTGATGAGTTGGATGCTCTGCGAGACAAATTTGAAGGCTGCGCTGCGCTGGCCTTTGCAGACTTGTCTACGAAGATGATCCTTGTAACAGATTCTGGTTCGAATTTGCGGCGTGAGGCGCTCGATGCGCTTTGCGCAGAAGCTGCTTTCCTCTTGGGCGCGAATGGCACCCCCGCTTTGGCTGAACAGCCAAGTGACCGGGCCTCTGTCACCAGCCCGTCGCAGATGCGCGTATTCTTACGTGCTGAACTGGAACCGAATGATGTTTTGTGTTGTATCTGCAATGCGAAACTGGATGCAGATGCCTTTGTTGCCGATGCCGGCGCATGTCTTGACCGCATAAGTGGCAGCGAATGAAATTAAGTAACAAAGAGCTGGAAACAGGCTGATGAGCGAAGAAGACGCTTTGGCACAAAAGCTCGCCGCGCTGATCGCGAGCGTTGAAATAGATGATAGCGGTGCCCGCGTTATTTCGGTGGATGGTGATCCGGCGCCGATCACCGCGATCCTGCGCGAGGTTGATGACACCGTGCTGGAACGTTGTTTGGCGTTTGACTGCGGGGACACCACGATCACGGTTGTTGCAGCGGGCCGCCGCCTGCGCGGCATTGTCAACGTGACACCACAAAACGACACCGAGATCATTGGCCAAGTCATCTCGCGCGAGGAACCGGACGGGGTTCAAGCCGCCTTTGATCTTTTGCAAAGCCTGAGTGCTGATGCAGACAAGATGACGGTGCGCAGCCTTCCGCCAGAACCCTTTGGCAAGGGTGGCGAGCGTGGTATTTCCGCCAAGGGCCTGACCGAGCTTTGGGGTGTCACCATGGACATCATCCCCAAGCCACCGATGGATAAATTCCTTAGCGCGAATGCAGCGACCTTTTTGTCGGTGCTGCATGTGCGCGAAGGGAAGGTTGTTTCAACCTCGGGTGATGTCAAACCACTGCAGCAAATCTGGAAATCCCAGGTCGATGATTTCCGCAAGGCCCATGCCAAAATGGTGCGCGGCGAAGAACGTGCGCAATTCGTTTGCCTGGAAAGCGCCTTTGATGACGGGACGTCCGCCGCGCTCGCCCTTTATGAAAATGAGATCGCATTGGTGGCCTACCAGGGTGAAAACTTTGGCAAGATGCAGTCATCCTGGCAGCGTATCTTTAACTGATGCATCCGGCGGCTGCTTCTGCAACGCCTGCGACCGCATTCTTCGACGGGTTTGAGGAACGCTATCTGGATACCCCCGTGGGCCGCATCTTCTACCGCATCGCAGGGAATGGCCCGCCGCTCGTGTTGTTGCATGGGTATCCGCAAACCTCTGCCATGTGGCATGCGGTGGCCCCTGTTCTGGCCGAAACCTATCAGGTGATTTGTCCTGATCTGCGCGGCTATGGCAGATCCCTGAAACCGGAAACTGACGCCGCGCATACGCCCTATTCCAAACGTGCGATGGCCGGTGATGTTCTGGCGTTGATGGATCACCTGGGCCATCCGCGGTTTCTGATCGGTGCACATGATCGCGGGGCCCGGGTGGCGCATCGGTTAGCGGCGGATCAGCCAGACCGCGTCATTGCGCTCTCAACACTCGATATTGCGCCCACGCGCGAGATGTATCGCGAGGCGGATAGCGGTTTTGCCCATACCTATTGGCATTGGTATTGGCTGACCTTACCACATCCATTTCCCGAACGTCTGATCGCGGCTGATCCAGCGTTCTACTGGCTTTCCAAATGCGGGGCGGGCAGTGCCGGGTTGCAGCCCTTTGTCCAGCAGGCCTTGGATGAATATCTGACCTGTTTTGCGCAAGCGGACGCCATTCATGGCGCTTGCGAAGACTATCGTGCCGCTGCCACTATTGATATCGCCCATGATGATGCGGACCCGTCCAAGCTGCCGATGCCCATGCTGGCGCTATGGGGCAAGGATGGGGCGATCGAGGCACATTTTGATTGCCTTGCACTTTGGCAAGAAAGGGCAGCAGATGTCCGCGGCTGGGCGCTGCCCGGCGGGCATTATCTGGCAGAACAGCACCCACAGCACGTGTTGGACGCCTGGCTACCCTTCTTTGCGGAAGCGTCAGCCTAAGTCAGGCGCGCGGGGAACCCTTCGGCGCGTAGATCAGTGTCGAGCAAGTCTTCCAACAGTTTCACGATCATCGGCGATTCTGCATCGCCCCCATAGGCGGCTTTTGCCGCCACGTAGGTTTGCTGGGTTGCGGCGGCTAACTCGAGCGGCACTTCAAACTCACGCCCGAACCCCATCGCAAAGCCAAGGTCTTTCAACGCCAGATCAATGTTGAATGCCACATCATAGGAACCGTTCAACACCAGCGCACCTTCGGTTTCATGCACGAATGATGTGCCAGAAGACGCCTTAATCGCATGCCAGGCCTGCCCCAGATCAAGCCCACCACGTTTGGCCAGCATCAATGCCTCGCCGCAAGCCTTCAGATGAATGAAGGCCAGCATATTGGTGATCACCTTGATGATCGAGGCGGAGCCAAGCGGGCCCATGTGGAACACCTGATTGCCCATCGCTTGCAATGCGGGAAGATGGGTCTCGAACATATCTTTGTCACCACCCGCCAGCATGGTGATATTGCCTTGTGCAGCCAGATGGACACCGCCCGTCACAGGTAATTCCATCATGCGCACATCGTGGGTGGCGGCGGTCTCAGCAAAGGCCAGCACCTCTTCTCGGCCCAAGGTCGACATTTCAATCCAATGCGCCCCGGCGCGCATTGCAGGCAGCATTTCGGCAGATACGGCTGCGGAAACCGCGGGCGATGGCAGACAGGTGATAACGTGATCGACACCCGCGGCCAATTCTGCCGGGCTATCGGCCCATGTCGCGCCAAGGGCCAGCGCATCTGCGGCGGCGTCTTTGTTAATGTCCGTGACCGTCACATCCATGCCTGCCCGCAGTAAACAGGCCGCACAATTCGCACCAAGATTGCCTTGGCCGATGTATCCGTAGTGCATGGGCAGCCCCTATTTGAAGTAGATATTATAGTCCGTGCGGATCGCCGCATCGAAGTCAGGATCGAACTTTATCTGTGCTGCGTCGAGGATTTCATTCTTCTTGGCAATGGCCTGATCCAACAGCATCGGACGATCCGCCTCGTTCCATTCCTTCGGGCTCATCCGGTTGCCCAGGGTGGGATAAATATACTCCGTCTGCATCAATCGCAGGGTCTGGTCAGAGCCAAGGTAGTGACCGGGCCCATCCAAACAAACCGCCTTCATCGCTTCGATCGACGTGCTGTCCTCGGTCACATCGATGCCGCGCACTGTCCGCAGCACCTGCCCAATCACATCGTCGCCCAAAACAAGAGACTCCAAACAGAACCCCAGCAAAGACGCATGCATGCCCACGGCCTCATAGGCCATGTTCAGGCCAGACAGCCCGGCAAGTACATTGGTAATCCCGGTTTCCCATCCCGCCTGCATGTCTGGCAGTTTGGCGTCCGAGATACCGGCGGCCGCCCCGCCGGGGATGTCATAAAATCGGTGCATTTGGGCGCAGCCAGCTGTCAGCAAGGCTTGCTCCGCCGAACCGCCCGACATCGCACCAGTGCGCAAGTCAGACACGAATGGCCATGTGCCGAAAACGGCCGGATGGCCCGGTGCGATTGCATTTACATAAACGACTCCCGCAAGGCATTCTGCCACCGCCTGGACAATCGCCAAAGCGATAGGGGCGGGCGCTGTTGCACCGGCTTGCCCTGCCGATAGCAATAAGACGGGCATGCCTGCTGCGATGGCCAGCTCCATCGAGCGGCAGCTTTCCTCGGCAAACTTCATCGGCGGCACAACAAAGCAGTTGGTATTCGATACAAATGGCCGGGCGCGCCAGGCCTCCTCACCGCCCGCGATGCGATGCAGCAGCTCAATGCAGGGCCCGACATGGCTGGGATCGTCAAAGGAGGTGCCGATATGTTTCGTCGTACCCCCACAGCATGCATAGATCGTGTTCAGATCCATCTCGAGGTTATCGGTGATGTCCCGCGCGACCATGGCCCGCTGAAAGAAGTGCACGTTATCAAGGGCATGGGTGATTTTGGCGGCATCATGCAGATCCTGCGCGGTGCTATCGCGGTAGGTGTTGGTTTCTAGATCAACCACATGCACGGCCGCACCAGCAGTGCCAAAATGCACATTCGACCCTGTCAGATGCAGGTCATATTTTGCCTCACGACCGCAAAGGGTGATGTTACGGGCGGCCTTGGCCAGCATGTCCTCGACCAGTGCACGGGGAAAGCGGATGCGGTCATCGTCGCCCAAAATAGCGCCCGCTTTGGTCATGATTTCAATACCAGAGGGCGGGGCCTGTGACAGGCCAATCTGTTCCAGCGCATCGAGGGCAGCATGATGGATGCGCAGAACCTCAGCATCACTGAGAGGTTTGTATTTTCCGCCGGGCAGGCCGGGGCGGACGGGCCGCAAATCCTCTGCCAAGGGCGCGTTGCGCAATGCGACGCGGGCGGCTCGACCGCCACTGCGCCCTGATCGTCTTTTGGTATCTGTCATCATTCCGCCTCCCCGCGTGGGAACGAGTATCGAACCTGATGTGCTTGCGTTCAATCTGTCCTACCGGTCATTATTGATCGACAAATCCGATTAGTGCAGGATGACAGGCATGCAAATAGAACTGATCGATACCTTCCTTGACCTCTGTGAAACGAAAAGTTTCAACCAGACCGCTGAACGGCTGGGGGTGACGCAATCCACCGTGTCCGGGCGCGTGAAGACGTTGGAGGCATCAGTTGGCGTCAGGCTTTTCCTCAGGTCACGATCAGGCACCGCGCTGACAGTCGAAGGGCTGCGATTTGAACCGCACGCAAGAAGCTTGCGTCATGATTGGGTGACGGCCTTGAATGCAACCCGCGACACAGCGATGGCAGGGGTAACCATGCGGATCGGATTGCAGCATGATTTAGTGGGCGTTGACATCAAAAGCCTGATTGATCGGCTGCGAGGCATCTTGCCGGACACCGCCTTTTTGTTTGAGGCGGATTATTCGGGACAGATTTGTGCGGATCTGATTTCCGGCCAGCAGGACATTGCGGTGCTTTACTCGCCCGTTATCCAACCTGACCTCTATTTCGAAACGCTGGGAGAGGTGCGCTACGTCATGGTTTCGACCGAAGGGAGCACCCTCGATCAACTGAGCAAGGACAACTATATTCTGGCGAATTACTCGGCCAGTTTTGCCCATGCGCATGCGGCGCTACTGCCCGATTTCAAGCAGGTGTCACTGTCCATTGGCCAGAATGCAGCAATGGTCGACCTGCTGACATCGCTGTCGGGTTCTGCCTATGTGCTAGAGCATTCTGCAAAAGCTTTGACGACATCTGGTAAGGGGCAGCGCGTGCAGGATGCGCCCGTCATTACCCAATCAGTTTTCGTGGGAATGAATGTGCGTAACAGGCATCGGGCGGCTTACCGCAAGCTGACGAAAGCGCTGCATGACCAATACGGCTTAACAACAGTGGCACGGTCACGCGAACGCGGTGGTCTGCGAGACGCGTAAAATGGCCTGCGAGCACGCAAGTCGTTTCAGTTTATATGTCGGGGTTTTATTTGGTTGCGGGAGTAGGATTTGAACCTACGACCTTCAGGTTATGAGCCTGACGAGCTACCGGGCTGCTCCATCCCGCGCCATTTGGTTGGGCTGATGTATTGTGAGTCGTTCCGGACTGCAAG
>JBCAZI010000033.1:0-32045 GCA_038533095.1 Pseudomonadota bacterium | reverse complement strand
CCGCGAAGAACAAGAACAGCCAGACCACATCAACGAAGTGCCAGTACCAAGCTGCCGCTTCAAAACCGATATGCTTTTCCGGGGTGAAATGGCCCGCTTTGACGCGCAGGTAGCATACGAAGAGGAAGATGGTCCCGATCACCACGTGGAAACCGTGGAAGCCCGTAGCCATGAAGAAGTTCGAAAAGAACTCATCCCCGCCGAAGGTCCAGTCCTGACCCAGCAGATAGGCATATTCGTAGGCCTGCAAACCTGTGAAGGCGACGCCCAGTACCACGGCCAGCAGCAGCCCATTGGCGACATCTTTGCGGTTATTTTCATGCACCAGCGCATGGTGTGCCCATGTCACCGCCATGCCGGAACACAGCAGGATTAGCGTGTTGATCAACGGCAAGTGGAAGGCATCAACCTGATAAAACTCTGGCGCGACATAAGCAGTCCCGGCATATTCTTCCATCGGGTAGATGGCGTGTTTGAAGAAGGACCAGAACCAGGCGGCAAAGAACATGACCTCGGACATGATGAACATGATAAAGCCATAGCGCAGGCCGATCCGGACCACGGGGGTGTGATCGCCGACATTGCTTTCTGCCACGACATCGGCCCACCAGGCAAACATAACATAAAGAACCGCCGCGAGACCCATGAGGAAGATGTAAGGCCCTGAGCCATGCATCCAGAGCGTCGCCCCAAACAGCATGACAAAGGCGCCCACGCCACCCAAGAGCGGCCAGATGGACGGTGGCAGAATGTGATAATCGTGGTTCTTTGCGTGCGCCATGTGGTGCGTTCCCTATCGGCTGATCGTCTTAATTTTGTATGGCGTCTTGCGACGCCGGTGTCAAAGCTTGCGGCGCGTAAGAGGCTTGGATTTCCTCCTCGGGCAAGTCGATTTCATAGAAGGTATAGCTGAGCGTGATCGTATGCACATATTGCCCTTCGCGGTCGCCAACGATGGCGGGGTCCACAAAGAAGCTGACCGGCATCATCACCGTTTCACCTGGCATCAAGACCTGTTCTGTGAAGCAGAAGCACTCGATCTTATCGAAAAACGCACCAGCCTCGTACGGTGTGACGTTGTAAGATGCCTGTCCGGCAATCGGCACATCAAGCGGGTTATGCGCCTCATAAAAGGCCAGCCCTGTTTCGCCGATCCGGATTTCCATTTCGCGCACTTCTGGCTTGAACGTCCAGGGCATGTCGCGTGACAGGGATGCATCAAAGCGCACTTTGATCGTTTCGTCCAAAATCACATCGCTGCCGGTTTCGGCCACATTCGTCGCGCCGCCAAAGCCTGTGACCCGGCAGAACCAGTCATAAAACGGGACGGACGCCCAAGCCAGCCCACCCATCAACACCACGACAGAGACTGTCTGTACCACGGTCCGTTGCGGCCCTTGCAGATTTGGGAAAAGCTTCATTCGGCGGCCCCCTCTTCCGGGATCAGCTGTGGGCGCGCCACGTGATCAAACCGCTCAAACTTGGATGAGTTTCCCAGTTCCAGCACTTTCACAACCGTCAGTCCAAAGATGATCGCGATAAACCCGGCCAGGATCAGGCCCAGCCCATAGTTGCGCCCTTTGCGCCGTTCATGCAGCTCATGTTCGACTTGCAGTGTCATGACCCGCCTCCGATCCCGTAAAGCCGCAATGCGGCTTCGATCAACAGCGCACCGAAATGCGCGAAAAGGTAGTAAAGTGAGACTTTGAAGACCTTGATCTCGACCCGATGCTTGTCAGCCTCGCAATCCGCATCGGTACGGCGCCAGATTTCATAGGCCCCTTTCAGGAACCATGCGTTCATCCAGAGGGCGACAGCCAGATAGACGGGCCCACCGATGGATGTGAAGCCCAGCCCGATGGCGACCGGTACCAGCAGAAAGGTGTAAATGATCACGTGCCTGCGCGTGGCGTCCCGCCCATGGGTTTCGGTCAGCATGGGCACGCCTGCATTGCCGTAATCCGATTTCACAAAGAGGGCCAGCGCCCAGAAATGTGGGGGCGTCCACATGAAGATCAAGGCGAACATCAGCACGCTCTCGACACTGACACCGCCCGTGGCTACGGCCCAACCGATCATCGGGGGGAAGGCACCGGCGGCCCCGCCAATGACGATGTTTTGCGGCGTCGCGCGTTTCAGCCACATCGAATAGATGACGGCGTAGAAGAAGATGGTGAAAGCCAGCAGGAAGGCCGCCAGCATATTGGTCGCCAAGGCCAGCAGCACGATGGCAAAGCCAGAAAGTGCCAGACCAATGCCTAGCGCCTCGCCCGGTTGCACGCGACCTGATGGGATGGGGCGCCCTGCTGTGCGCTTCATGCGGGCGTCGATATCTGCGTCCCACCACATGTTCAGCGCGCCGGATGCCCCGGCACCCACTGCGATGCACAGGATGGCCACGAAGCCGATAAAGGGGTGCACATGCACTGGCGAAACCAGAAGACCCACTAAGGCGGTGAACACCACCAGCGACATCACACGCGGCTTGAGCAAGGCGAAATAATCGCCCATGCCCGGCTCATAGCTGTGATCTGATGCGCTGATATCGCTCATATCTGACCTTCAAAAAAGGGTGGGTTCAAACCCACCTTACGTGATCGCACCGTGGTATTTGTAAGGTAGGTCTTGACCCACCCTACCCTTTAGGATGTGCCAGTCGCCTCAGCGAGCCAGGCGTCATAAGTCTCTTGGCTCACAACCTTCACCGTGATTGGCATGTAGGCGTGATCCTTCCCACAAAGTTCAGAGCATTGGCCAAAGTAGATGCCTTCACGCTCTGCCGCGAACCATAGTTCTGCCAGGCGCCCTGGTACCGCATCCTGCTTGACCCCAAAGGCCGGGATCGTCCAGGAGTGAATGACGTCTGCTGCGGTGACTTGCATCACTACAGTTGCCCCAATCGGCACGATGACGGCAGTATCCGTCGCAAGCAGGTATTCATCCTGGCTATAGCCATTCTCTTCCAGCTCTTCCCGGGCCAGCATGTAGCTGTCGAACTCTACCCCATGATCTACATATTCGTAACCCCAATACCACTGGTATCCGGTGACCTTGATGGTGATATCCGCCTCCGGGATTTCCTGCTGCTTGAACAGGACGGGCAGTGAAAACGCCCCGATGAACACCAAGATCACAACGGGAACAACAGTCCAAGCCACCTCTAGCGGGGAGTTATGCGTGAAGGTCGCGGGCTCTGGGTTGCGCTTGTGGTTGTAGCGTATCACCACCCAGGCCAACAGCGCAGTCACAAAGAGCGTGATCAACGTGATGATGACCAGCAGCATATTGTCCAGCCAAACCACATCACGCGCCAGTTCAGTCGCAGATGGCTGAAATCCCATGCCCCGATCAACCGGGCGGCCTACGATTTCAAGTTCCTGATCAATCTGCTGTGCTGTTGCGGCAGACCCTGCCATCACCAAACCGGCTGTCGTCCAAAGTGATGTCGCCATGCTGTTCAAACGCATATCGTACCTTTTTCTTCTCTGCACCCTGCGGGCGCGCTCCCGGGCGATTCCATGCGGGCTACGCACGGAATCCCATTGTATTCGGATGACCGTGTCCCATATCCTGATGAACAACTCAAGAACTGCAATTGCGTCAAACAGACGCTTTCGCCCGAATTTCCGCATCAGGCCGAGGAAAAACCATGTCCGCTGACCCGTTTCGCCCCTTTGAGACCCACCTTGATCAGGAAACGGCCCTTTCTCTGCTACGCGAAGCGACCGCTGGGGCCGATGATGGTGAGCTGTTTTTGGAGCGCCGTAAATCAGAGGTCATTTCCTTCGACGATGGCCGGGTCAAAACCGCCAGCTTTGATGCCTCCGAAGGGTTTGGCTTGCGTGCTGTGCGCGGTGAAACGGCCGGCTACGCCCATTCCACGACCATTGACGAACATGCGCTCAAGCGCGCCGTATCAACGGCCCGCCTGGCTGTGGGCGATGGCGGCGGCACGATGGCCGATGCCCCGGCGGGCACGAACCGCAAGCTTTATTCCGACGATGACCCGATGTTGCAGGCGACATTCCCTGCCAAAATCGATCTCCTCAAAGAAATCGACGAATTTGCCCGCGCCCTTGATCCGCGCGTCGTACAGGTATCGGCCACGATCGCTGCATCCCATCAAGAGGTGCTGATCCTGCGCCCCGAAGGCACTTTGGTCACCGATACGCGCCCGATGTCGCGCCTGAACATCAGTGTGATTGTCGAGGAAAACGGTAAGCGCGAGAGCGGTGGCACGGGCGGCGGTGGCCGCGCAGGCCTGATCGGCTTGATCGGTCGCGACCGTTGGGAACCGGTTGCGCGCGAAGCGTTGCGTATCGCGCTTGTGAACCTTGATGCAGAGCCTGCCCCTGCGGGTGTGATGGATGTGGTCCTTGGCCCCGGTTGGCCGGGCATATTGCTGCACGAAGCGATTGGTCATGGGCTTGAGGGTGATTTCAACCGCAAAGGATCAAGTGCTTTTGCGGGGCTGATGGGCCAGCAGATTGCGGCCAAAGGCGTGACCGTGTTGGACGACGGCACAATCCCTGATCGTCGCGGGTCAATCACCGTTGATGATGAGGGCACGCCCAGCGCCAAAAACACGCTGATCGAAGATGGCGTGCTGGTAGGCTATATGCAGGATCGTCAGAATGCCCGCCTGATGGGCGTGGCACCCACTGGCAACGGCCGCCGTGAAAGCTTTGCCCATGCGCCCATGCCACGGATGACGAATACTTACATGCTGGCAGGCGATACCGCGCCAGAGGCACTGGTCGCTGATCTAAAGGACGGGATTTACGCTGTGGGCTTTGGCGGTGGGCAGGTGGATATTACCAATGGCAAATTCGTCTTTAGCTGCACCGAAGCTTACCGCGTGAAAGACGGGGTGGTTGGCGCGCCTGTCAAAGGCGCGACATTGATTGGCGATGGGGCGACCGCGCTGAAACAGATACGCGGGATCGGCAATGATTTGGCCCTTGATCCTGGCATCGGCAACTGCGGTAAGGCCGGCCAATGGGTGCCTGTTGGTGTGGGACAGCCAAGTCTGATGATAGGCGGGCTAACGGTGGGTGGTGCTGCGGCCTGAACGATTCGATGATTTCATGTCCCTTCGTTTGCCCCAAGGGTGGCGCGGAAAGATCTGCCTGCAGCGCAGAAACAACGCATTTTCCCAAATTCATGATTGATTTGTTCAGAACTCGTTAACCTCCATCGCGCTACTGTGTTTGGGCAATAGACGGAGCGAACGGGATGCCGGAAACACAACCTTCTTCCAATCACCCCCCACTCCTACCCACCACGGAAGACGATCTGGTCGCCCGGCTTCGTCTATTGCGTTCGCGTCGGGTTGGCGTTGCAACATATCGTCGGCTGCTGGCAGAACACGGCAGCGCGGCAGATGCGCTGGCCGCCCTTCCTGACATCGCCAAAGCGGCCGGGGTTGCAGATTATGCGACCTGTCCAGAGGCTGTGATCCATGCAGAATTGAAAGCCGGGAAAGCCGCAGGTGCCAGTTTACTGATGGAAGGAACCACGGAATACCCGCAAGCCCTGCGCGATATTGGAAATGCGCCACCGATGTTATGGGCGCTTGGTAATCCCGCGCTGTTACAAAAGCCCATGGTCGCCCTTGTCGGGGCGCGCAACGCATCATCCTTAGGCACACGCATGGCCAAACGGCTGGGCGAAGATCTGGCGAACGCCGGATTTGCCGTTGTTTCTGGTCTGGCGCGTGGGATTGATGCAGCCGCCCATCACGGGGCATTGGCCGGACGCACGGTGGCTGTGATGGCAGGCGGGGTCGATGTGATTTACCCGGCTGAAAACACGCAACTAGCGCATGATATCGCGAAACGCGGCGTGCGTGTGTCTGAAATGCCAATGGGATTGCAGCCCCAAGCCCGCCATTTTCCGGCGCGCAACCGCATCATCTCGGGCCTTGCCCGCGCTGTGGTGGTGGTAGAGGCAGCAGGCAAATCGGGCAGTTTGATTACGGCGCGTAATGCATTGGACCAGGGCCGCGATGTTTTGGCCGTACCGGGCCATCCGTTTGATGCCCGCGCTTGGGGGTCAAACATGCTGATCCGCGATGGGGCAACTTTGGTGCGCAACGCCCAAGATGTGATTGATGCGATCACGCCGATCACAGCGCCGGAACCGGAATTGGCCCTGACGCCGCCATCTATCGCAAACCCCGATCAGCTGCGTGATATGGCGGCTTTGCATTCTGCGATCCTATCACGCCTCGGCGCGGCCCCCGTTGCCGAGGACCAGCTCTTGCGTGACATCAAGGCCAAGGCCACTGATGTCGCCCCTGTTCTCGTGAACCTCGAGCTTGAGGACAAAATCGCCCGGCAATCTGGTGGGCTTTTGGCGCGCGTCGTTTGAACGTAACGGCAAAAACGCGCAAAGATTTTTACCCTCATTGACATTCGGCTGACAGACGCCACATCTTGCCCGACTTAAGGAACCGGATTTTTTGTAAAGGATTCTCATGCCAGTTGTCGTTGTCGAATCCCCTGCGAAGGCCAAGAAAATAAACGGCTATCTTGGCAGCGACTATACTGTTCTGGCCTCTTACGGCCACGTCCGTGACCTGCCACCCAAAGACGGATCTGTGCTGCCGGACGAAGATTTCGACATGAAATGGGAAATCGCGTCGGATAGCAAAAAACACATCAAAGCGATTGTTGATGCGCTAAAAACCGACAACGCGCTGATCCTGGCCACTGACCCCGACCGCGAGGGTGAAGCCATTTCATGGCACCTGACCGAGGCACTGATCGCCAAGAAGGCAATCAAGAAAGACACGCCAGTCAGCCGTGTCGTTTTCAACGCAATCACCAAATCGGCTGTCACCGATGCGATGGCCCACCCACGCCAGGTGGATGAACCTTTGGTCGAGGCCTATTTGGCGCGCCGCGCTTTGGACTATCTGGTGGGCTTCAACCTGTCGCCAGTCCTATGGCGTAAACTACCCGGCGCAAAATCGGCCGGCCGCGTCCAATCCGTCTGCCTGCGCATCATCGTTGAGCGCGAGATGGAGATCGAAGCCTTCCGCAATCAGGAATACTGGACGGTCAAAGCACTGCTGCAATCCGCCCGCGGCCAGACATTTGAGGCGCGCCTGACCACCCTGGCCGGCAAGAAGCTGGATAAATTCGATCTTGGCAATGCAACACAGGCTGAAATGGCCGTGCAGGCCATCAATTCGCGCGATCTGACTGTCAAATCGGTGGAGGCGAAACCAGCCACCCGCAACCCATCGCCACCTTTTATGACATCAACCCTGCAGCAAGAGGCGAGCCGCAAATTTGGGATGGGTGCGAAGCAAACAATGAGCGTGGCGCAGCGTTTGTATGAGGCGGGCCTCATTACCTACATGCGGACCGACGGCATTGATATGGCACCAGAGGCGGTGACTGATGCACGTGATGCGATCAAGGCGAAGTTTGGCGACACATATCTGCCCGACCAACCGCGCATGTATAAGAATAAAGCCAAGAACGCGCAGGAAGCCCATGAATGCATCCGGCCAACCGAGATGTCGGTCAGCACAGAAGACGCGAAAATCGCCGATGCCGATCAGCGTAAGCTGTATGACCTGATCTACAAGCGCACGATGGCCAGCCAAATGGCTGCGGCCAAGCTGGAACGGACGGTGGTCGATATCACCAGCGCCGACGAGCAGGTCGTGCTGCGCGCGAATGGGCAGGTCATGGTCTTTGACGGCTTTATTGCCATCTATGAGGAAGGCAAAGACGACAGCGTCGTCGACGATGATGACAAGCGCCTGCCACAACTGGCCGAGGGTGAGAAGACAGAGAAAAAATCTGTCGACCCCGAACAGCATTTCACCCAGCCCCCGCCCCGCTACACCGAGGCGACATTGGTTAAACGCATGGAAGAGTTGGGGATTGGCCGCCCATCAACCTATGCATCCATTGTCACGACCATTCAGGATCGCGGCTATGTTGAGAAAGACAAAAACCGCCTGATCCCGCAGGATAAGGGGCGTTTGGTCACGGCCTTTCTGACCAACTATTTCCGCAAATATATTGGCTATGAATTCACGGCCGATCTGGAAAACCAGTTGGATGAGGTCAGTGCCGGCGATTCTGACTATAAAAAAGTCCTCGGTCAGTTCTGGCGCGATTTCTCTGCCGCGATTGCAGAAACCGCTGATTTGCGCATCACCGAGGTGCTGGAAAAGATCAATGAGGTGTTGGAACCACATTTGTTCCCACCCACCGAAGATGGCAGTGATCCGCGTCTCTGCCCCAATTGTGGTGCTGGTCGTTTGTCGATGCGCACGGCCCGGTCTGGTGGTGCGTTCATCGGTTGTTCGAACTACCCCGAATGCCGCTACACCCGGCCATTCGGTCCCCCCAACCCAGAGGCTGAAGCCTCGGCCATTCCGCCCGAGGGGAAATTGCTGGGCACGGATCAAGGCGACGAAATCCGCATTTTTAAGGGCCGCTTTGGCCCCTACGCCCAGCGCGGCGAAGTGACCGAAGACAACAAGAAACCACCACGCCAGGGCATCCCGGCGGATTGGGAGCCTGAAGAGGTGACCCTTGATCAAGCCCTGATGCTGCTGTCGCTGCCGCGCGAGATTGGACCACACCCAGAAGATGGGGTGACCGTTTGGGCGAACATCGGGCGCTATGGGCCCTATCTGAAACATGCGGAAAGCACGTCACACCGCGGCGGGACAAATGCCAACCTGGAAAGCATTGATGAAGTGTGGACCGTCGGCATGAACCGCGCCGTTCAGCTGTTGGCGGAAAAAGTTGCATCGCGCGGCGGACGCGGCAAGGCTGCCGTGCCAATCCGGGAGTTGGGTGAGCACCCCGAGGCGGGTGGCCCGGTGAATATCTTTGACGGCAAATATGGGCCTTACGTGAAGTGGGAAAAGATCAACGCGACCATCCCCGATACGATCGAACCGTCCGAGCTGACGATGGCGCAGGCCGTACACCTGATTGACGAACGCGCCGAGAAGGCGGGCAAGAAGAAACCCGCGCGCAAAAAGGCCCCTGCAAAAAAGAAGACAACAGCAAAGAAGAAGTCAGCCTAACAGTTTGCTTCGAGTGCTTTCACGCGGTCGGTGACTTTGCCCAACAGAACCAGAAGCTGGTCTTGCTCTGCCTCTGACATGGCGGATAGGAACAACGCCATATTGCTCAAGTCCTGTTGATGGATCGTATCTGCCATCGCCTGACCCTTTGGTGTCAGCGATAGCGACACAGCGCGCCCGTCATCAGGGTTCTTTTGCCGCGCGACCCATCCTTTTTTGACCAGTCTGGCAATCACGCTGCTTGTGGTCGTCGGGGCAACACCCAGATGATCTGACAGAGTGCTGGCGCGCATCCCCGGCATTTCACGCAAGAGCCCCAGCGTATGAAAGTCATGCGGGTTATAACGCTCGGCATGCTGATGCTGCGTTGGTGTACGCTCGCTTATCAGCATGACACGCATCAATGTGCGTACAATTTGACGAAGTTCATCTGCCCGAGACATTCCCTTTGTTGGCCCATTGGGCTTGAAGCCGCAACCCCGCGTCCTATTTAGTACGATATTCGTATTAAATGAGGAAATGAACAATGATCTCTCACAGTGCTTTACGCCCGTTTGTGACCACAGTTGCCGTCGCACTGGCCCCTTGGCCCGTCTTTGCCGATGACGTGCCCCCTGCACCTGATCTGGCCCGCGAGAGCCTTTATCAGAGCAACATCATCTCCGTCGTCTTGCAGGGTGAGATTGCAGAGGTAAGTGCATTCATGGCCGCAAATCCGCTCACGAACTTTTTAGAGCCCAGCGGACGTATCCCGCGTATCGCCGATGTCGTCGTGCTTGATGGGCCTTGGGGGGACGTCGGTGCGCTGCGCCGTGTTGACCTTGTGGACGGCAACCATGTGCACGAACGCGTTTTGACGAATGATGAAGATGAGTTCACTTATCAAATCTGGGATATCACTGCACCTGCGGGTCGTTTCATCAACCACATTTATGGTGAGATACGCTTTGCGGAGGTAGAAGAAGGTACCCAGGTGACATGGTCTTACAATGTCAAACCGCGGGTCTTTTTTGCCCGCCCCTCTATCCGGTCTTACCTCGACGATGATTTCGCGCCCTTTATGGAAAACGGCCTATCATCCTTTGCTGCCGCGTATATCGCGGAAATGGCATCATAAGATGCGGGTGGCGTAGCCTGCCTGCGCCACCTTTCTGCAATGCGGCATTTCATTGACTCTCTGATGCCCGGGCGGCACAACATGGCCAAACGACGTCGGAGAGTTCATCAATGAAGAAGATTTACCCCAACGCGGCTGCCGCATTAGATGGTCTGCTGCATGACGGTATGTTCATCGCGGCGGGGGGCTTTGGCCTTTGCGGCATCCCTGAATTGCTGCTGGATGCGATCAAAGACGCAGGTACCAAGGACCTAACCTTCGCTTCCAATAACGCCGGTGTCGATGACTTTGGTATCGGCATTCTGCTGCAAACGCGGCAGGTGAAAAAGATGATCAGCTCTTACGTGGGTGAGAATGCTGAGTTTATGCGCCAGTATCTGTCGGGTGAGTTGGAGCTAGAGTTCAACCCCCAAGGCACTTTGGCGGAACGCATGCGCGCCGGTGGCTGTGGCATTCCTGGCTTTTACACCAAAACCGGCGTTGGCACGGTGATTGCCGAGGGCAAAGAGCATAAAGACTTCAAAGGCGAGACCTACATTATGGAGGAAGGCATTTTTGCCGACCTTTCGATCGTGAAGGCTTGGAAGGCGGATGAGACCGGCAATCTGGTGTTCCGCAAAACCGCCCGCAACTTTAACCCGCCTGCAGCGATGTGCGGCAAAACCTGTGTGGTTGAGGTGGAAGAGATTGTGCCGACCGGGTCACTTGACCCTGACAGTATTCACCTGCCGGGCATCTATGTGCACCGCCTGATCCAAGGCGAGCATGAAAAGCGGATCGAGCAACGTACAGTGAGGAGCGCGTAAGATGTGGGATCGCAATCAAATGGCTGCACGCGCCGCACAAGAGCTGCAAGATGGCTGGTACGTGAACCTTGGCATCGGCATTCCGACATTGGTTTCCAACTACATTCCTGAGGGGATCGAAGTCACGCTTCAATCCGAGAATGGGATGCTGGGCATGGGCCCCTTCCCGATTGATGGCGAAGAGGATGCCGATCTGATCAATGCGGGCAAGCAGACGATCACTGAACTGCCGCAGACTGCCTACTTCGACAGTGCACAGTCTTTCGGGATGATCCGCGGCGGCAAGATTGCCATGGCGATCCTTGGTGCGATGGAAGTGGCCGAAAACGGCGATCTGGCGAATTGGATGATCCCCGGTAAGCTTGTCAAAGGCATGGGCGGCGCGATGGATCTGGTCGCTGGTGTCGGCCGCGTTGTGGTTGTGATGGACCACACGAACAAACACGGCGTAAGTAAAGTGCTCAAGGAATGCACCTTACCGCTGACTGGCAAAGGTGTGGTGGACCGCATTATCACGAACCTAGGGGTCCTTGATGTGGTTGAGGGCGGTTTGAAGATCGTTGAAACCGCCGATGGCGTGACCGAGGATGAATTACGCGCCGCTACGGAAGCTGCGATTGTCTGATCTATCCGTGATGCATGAGGAAGGCGACAAGAAGGGTCGCTATTATATCGTGCATGCTTCGGGGGAAAGTGAACTGACCTATTCGGTCATGTCTTCTAAACTGGTGATCGCAGACCATACGCAGGTGGCGCCCGTTCATGAAGGCGAAGGCATTGGCCTGATGATGTTGCGCGAGATGATCGCCGATGCCCGCAGCAAGGGATTTCAGATTGTTCCACTTTGCCCCTTTGTGAACGCGCAACGCCGAAAGCATCCTGAATGGGCGGATGCGTTTTCGGTCTAGCTGCCGTTCACATTAAATACGCAAGCATCAGTAATCAGTTCAGGTGGCGTTTGACAAAGACCCTTAGCGACCTGCCAAGCAGCAAGAACCTTGGGTACATAAGCGCGTGTTTCACGGAATGGCGGCACGCCGTCGTGGCGGGCGACATTCCCTTCCCCGGCGTTATAACCGGCGAGCGCCAGAACAGCGTCATTATCAAAATGGTCCAACAACCATTCTAGATAGGCCACACCGCCCTTGATGTTCTGTGCAGGGTCATTGCTATCGGACACACCAAAGCGTGCAGCTGTGGCGGGCATCAATTGCATCAGACCCTCTGCGCCAGCAGAGCTGACCGCGTCGATCCGCCCCGCGCTTTCCACTGAGATCACTGCAAGCACCAAGGCTGGTGATACAGAAGTGCCGACAGTTTCAATCAGTATGCTTCGGCCATGCGCGTTTGCGATATTTTGCAAGGCTTGCAGTCGCGGCGTGGGAACGCCCTGCCCTGCTGGTGGGTTATTCAACTGCTCTATCGCCTTTTGAAACCGGGATGGCCCCTGCGCTGTCAACTGTGCAGGTACGGTCGTCCAAAACCACTCTAACCCAGAGGGCTGCGGCGCAGGAATGGCGGCGGCGATTTCGACCTCAGGTTCGGGATCAGCATAAACGGGGCCAAGCCGCGGTGCATTCGGGTCAATCTGTACGGTGATACGATTCCCGCTATTGCCTGAGGGCACCGGCACACGCTTGAAAGTGAAGTCCGGTTGCAGACGTTCAACGACGCGCGGCGGCTGCTCCTGCGCCAATAGCGGTGATGCACAGAAGATTGCGCCCGCTAGCAACACGCTTGTTAATCTACGACTCATTTTTGTGCCTGCTGATGCCCTGTTTGTTCATATTAAGATGGCAGAAAACGGTCCAAATGCCAGTTTGCAAAGAACAATTGCCGCGATTCCACTTGGATTGAGAGCATTTTGGCAACGGATATCGCCGAAGATGAACCAGAGATGAATTTTTCTTTCATTCAAAAACAATGACTTAGGTATTTTGAGCTTCGTTTTGACGTTTGAGGCGAAAAAAACTGTTTGATGCCAAACTCCCGCCCCATTCAAATGAGTATATGTCAGCATCCAAGACGGCGTTCGCGTTAGCGTAACAAGTAAATTAGATGCCGGCGCGGAACGAAACAAAACCTGCAATACCCTGAGGAGGGAACACAATGCTTAACTTTATCAAAAACTTCCGTAACGACGAAGACGGTGCTGTCACAGTTGACTTCGTAGTTCTGACTGCTGCGATCGTTGTACTCGGCCTGGCCGTTGGTAGCGCGATCAGCACAGGTGCAACTAACCTGGCCAACGACATCCGCCAAGACCTGAACGGTCAGTGTTCCGACAGCTCCTGCGACTAATACGTCAGCAGTTATAGCTAGAATTTGAGGTAGCGCTGCGCCAGTGCGGCGCTACCTTTTTTAATGCGTAACCTGTTAAATGATCACGCGTTAAACCCAGCGTTTATCGGACAGCGCGATACAGTGAAACAGTAGACGGTCCCTCCCCAGTTTTGTGGATCGTTGCAAGAAAGATAGGATGAACAATGCAGAAGCTGCTCGCGACATTTCTTACGAAAGAAGATGGTGCCGTCACAGTGGATTTTGTCGTCCTGACCGCCGCTATTTGTCTGCTTGGTGCGATTTGCGTCAATGCTTTTGCTGCCGAACCGGTGCGCATGGCGAACAACATGTCAGACTTTATGGAAAGCCAGTGCTCTGGCGGAACCTGCGACTAATCCAGCACCATTTGTCCGCAGCTTCGGGCATTCTGTTGATGTCGTGCACCTAATGCCGAGCTAAACTCCGTCAATTTACACTTCGCGGATCGTATCGGCAGCGCAGTAGCGCTCACCCCAATTACATCACGTCAAAACCCACTTAACCTTTCTATTGTAATGTACCTCTTCGGTTACATATTCTAAATTTGCTGTCATGCGGCTTGTAAACTGCTACGAGCAGCGACACACAAGGTGAACCGGGCCGTCCATCAGGACGGTCGATCAGCTAGAGGCATAGTAATGCGCGCAATTTTTGGGTTGGTACTTCTGGTCGGCATGGGGCTGGCGGGTTTTGCTGTATATATGGTGAACCAATATATGGATACGCAGGCTTCCGCGTTAGAGCGCGAACGCCAGCGGGCCGCCACAGCAATCCGGACCGTCGACATATATGCGCCATCGCGCAACCTGACGTATGGCGAGCTTCTGACCGCTGATGACGTGCAAATCATCAAATATGCACGTGACTATTTGCCTGACGGGGTCTTTGCGACCGAAGAAGAACTATTTCCGGAAGGCTTGAATACGCCTCGCGTCGTGCGGTTGCCTATGCAGGTAAATGAACCAATTTTGACGAACAAAGTCACCGAGGCCGGGGCAAGGCAAGGTATCGCTGCCCTGCTGGACCCTGGGATGCGCGCGTTTCCTTTGCCTGCGGCCATAACCCGTGCTTTTGAAGGTGAGCTGCGCACGTCTGATCTTATAGATCTCTATTGGATTGGCCGCGTCGGGAATGGACCGAGCACATCCCGTTTGGTGAAAAGCCGTTTAGAGATTATCTCAATGGATCCAAATGTCGTCATTCAAGTGACTCAAGAAGATTTTGCTGACTTGCAAGTTCTTAGCTCGGCCGGGCGACTTTCGCTAACGCCTGTTGGCTCTGCCGATCAGGAAGCTGGCGATACAACAATCGAAACAAATATCCGCGACGTGTTGGGCATTGTCGCCCCTGTCGTCGAAGAACAGGTAGAAGAAGTGGCGCCCGAACGCTGCTTTGTTACGCAGCGCAGCGGCACAGAACGCGTTCAAGTTGAAGTCGAATGCAACGACTAACCAGCTGAGCTTTTGAATTCACAAACTTCTTGCGCCACCCTAAATCTAGTGGGTGGCGCAAGTGTTTCCACTCAGACTAGCGAGTGTTGCGTTTTATCCACATTCGCTCTGCCCTGCAAAGCCTTGATTCTTGCAATAAATCTGGAACTGCCTCATGGTCACCCCATCATGGGCGGGAAGACCCGTTTAAAACGAGGCGTGATCGGAGAGGCAGGTCACTTATGAAATATGACAAATTCTTAAAGGCAGCGGTAGCTGGCTTGACGTTGTCGCTAACTGCGGCAGCACCTAGTATCGCACCGGCCGAAACACTGCGCGTCTTGCGCGGTGCGGCGTCCAGTGCACTAAGCGTCCCGATGAGTCGGGCCGTTGTCGTGGAGAGCGATGTGCCCTTCACGGAATTGTCCATCGCGAACCCTGGCATTGCCGACATTTCGTCTTTGTCAGACCGCACCATCTATGTTTTGGGCAAAGAGCCTGGTCGCACAACGCTGACTTTGCTGGGTGAAAACGGTCGTTTGATCACGAACGTAGAAATCCACGTATCCCCAGACATCGCAGAGTTCAAAGAGCGTCTGACACAGATTATCCCAGGCGAACACATTGAAGTGCGGACAGCAAATGACGGCATCGTGCTGTCCGGTACTGTCAGCTCAATTGCCCGCTTGGATCGCGCACTCGATCTAGCGGAGCGTTATGCGCCAGGTCGCGTATCAAACTTGATGTCGGTTGGCGGCACCCAGCAGGTCATGCTGAAAGTGCGCTTCGCAGAAATGCAGCGGTCCGTGAGCAAGGCTCTGTCGACATCGCTGTCCTTCTCTGGCACCGGCTTTGATGGTGATTTAGATATTGCCGGCGGTACACAGTCAGGCATTAACGGTGGAACACCTATTGCAGACGGCTCAAACACGGGTGCAACCTTATTCGGGTTCGGCGCTGGTGGTCTTGAGGTTGGCATTCTACTTGAAGCTTTGGAGTCGCGTGGTGTTGTAAGGTCATTGGCCGAACCAAACTTGACAGCGCTTAGCGGTCAGGAAGCTACCTTCTTGGCTGGTGGCGAATATCCTGTGCCGGTGTCAAACGAGAATGGCACAATCACCGTCGAATTCAGACCGTTTGGTGTGGAACTGAATTTTGTGCCACGCGTCGTGGACCAAGACATCATCAATCTTGAGCTGTCAGCCGCAGTTTCTGCAATTGACACAGCAAACGGCTTCCAAGTTGGAGGTTTCTCGATTGATGCTTTCACACGCCGCGAAACATCAACAACAGTTGAGATGCGGGATGGCGAAAGCTTTGCAATCGCGGGTCTGTTGTCTGATGAATTCACCGACGTGAATGGCCAGGTACCATGGGTTGGTGACATTCCTGTCTTGGGCGCCTTGTTCCGCAGCGCGGAATATGCACGTCGCCAGACCGAGTTGGTCATCATTGTCACGCCGCATCTTGTGTCACCGACACGCGGTGAAGCATTGGCACTGCCGACTGATCGGGTTCGCCCACCAACCGAACAAGGCCTATTCCTGTTTGGGCAGGTAGCGGCCGAAGGCGGACCATCAACCGGTGCGGCAGGCGAAGTGGCACGCCAGGACTTTACCGGGTCCTATGGCTATGTCCTTGACGAATGATTGGAGCGTAAGTCGATGAAATATATAATCACAGCGGCTATTGCAGCCGCAACACTTAGCGCCTGTTCGTCAGCGGACCGGCAGATTGGCGCAGCTTCTTTCTTTACAGAGGCCGGCTCTACAATCGACGGCGGTGACTTTGGCGAAGCCACTATGAACAACCGCCTCGTTCAAACCGGAGCTCAGGATTATACAATCAATCTTGCGCGTCGTTTTGCGGCGGAAGTAAACACGACGGTGAACTTTGAGTTTAACTCAGCCGTGCTTGATGCAGCAGCGCGCGAAACGCTGATGAAGCAGGCTGATTGGATCCGTCAGTTCCCCGAAGTGCGCTTTAAGGTCTATGGCCACACCGACCTGGTCGGTAGCCAAGGTTATAACCGCTCGCTCGGCCTGCGCCGTGCACAAGCCGCAGTCGCGTTCTTGTCTTCACAAGGCATTGATCGCAGCCGTCTAGAAGCCGTTGTTTCCTTTGGCGAAACTCAGCCACTTGTCGTTACTGAAGGCCGTGAGCGGCGCAATCGTCGCACCGTCACTGAAGTCACCGGGTTTGTTGAAAACGATCCTTTGGTGCTGAACGGCAAATATGCCGCGATTATCTTCCGTGACTATGTCTCTAGTGCGGGTCAGCAAGTAACAACGACAGCCGACGATATCTAAAGCGCGGTAGTTAAAACCTCTTTTGCGCCGGGTCTGTTGATCCGGCGCCAACTTTCGACCAAAGAATGGCAAATCGTCGCAAGATTCTGCACAGTGGCTCTGATTTGGTCCTATTATCGACAAAATTCCCAGTAATGTTTTGATGAGATGAGTAACTTGCCGCAGGGATGTGGGCAAACCAGTTTGTTATGCTAGGCTTGCCTTTATCTGCGGCATATATTGAATGTAATTAACGTGATGGGGACATCAAAGACATGAATACAAGCCCGGTCGTTCAAAGCGATCCGCCACAGATTGTTGCCTGCACCATCAGTCGTGACGTACAGAACTTCGATCTGTTAATCGAAGATATGGAAGCCGCCCTTGGTGATGCCTGGGGCGACTTGAGCTTTGAAGATGCTGCGGCATTCCTGGGTCAGCCCGACGCAAAAGGCTTGCAATTCGTCACCATCGCGATGGATGCAGAGGACGAAGACAACCTGACGGGTATATCCGAGGTTATCAGCGCGGCAAAAGAGGCGCAGATCAAAGTCATTTTGATCGCAGAGGATGTCAGCCCAACAGCACTTCACCAGTTGTTGCGCGAAGGTGGCGACGAATTTGTCCCCTACCCTTTGCCGGAAAACGAACTTGCCCGCGCGATTGAGCGTGTTCTCACGAAGGAAGAGCCGCAGGCCCCGCAAGGTGAAAAGGGTATCAAATCGGCTGGTGACAAGGCCGGGGTTATTATTCCTGTCCATGGTCTTGCAGGCGGCGTTGGCGCCTCGATGATGGCGGTCAACCTTGCTTGGGAATTGGCGAATGTTCAGGCCGATGAGGCGCCCAAAGTTTGCTTGCTTGATCTCGATTTCCAGTTCGGTTCGGCGTCAACCTACCTTGATCTACCGCGCCGCGAAGCTGTCTTAGAACTGCTGACTGATACGGCAGCCATGGATGGCGAGTCCTTTTTGCAGGCCATGCTGACATTTGGCGATAAAATGAGCGTTTTGACCGCGCCGATGGACATGATCCCATTGGACATGATTACGCCGGAGGACATCGGTCGGGTCATTGAGATGGCAAGCAGCCACTTTGATTACGTCATCGTTGATATGCCATCGACGATGGTTGAATGGTCGCAAACTGTGCTTGAGATGGCCCACGTCTATTTCGCGATGATCGAATTGGATATGCGCTCTGCCCAGAACACCCTGCGCCTGAAGCGTGCGCTTCAATCTGAAGACCTGCCATTTGAAAAGATCCGCTTTGTACTGAACCGCGCACCGGGATTCACGGATATGAACGGGAAAAGCCGTGTGAAACGTCTTTCCGATAATTTGGGCATCTCGATTGAGGTGCAACTACCAGACGGCGGAAAGCCCGTGATGCAGGCCACCGATCATGGTGCCCCGCTATCTGAGACGATTGCAAAAAATGCCCTGCGCAAGGAAATTTCGAAACTTGCGAAATCCATTCATGAAGTGAACGAAGCTGATGCAACCGAAGCAAGAGCTTAAGAGGTAACGCCATGTTTTCAAAGTATAAAAAACCGACTCTTCCGAAAGACGCAAGCGCCCCAGCGCCTGCAACCTCATCCAAGATTGACGCAGCCGTCATGGCCGCAGCCAAACCAGATGAGGCACGCAAGCCCCTTGCCAACACTGCACCCACCCGTCGGGCAGCTGAGGTTGCGCCAATGGATAAGGAAAAGCGCCGCAAAGAACGCCTAGGCGAAATTAAACTCGAGCTGCACAAGGCGCTGCTTGACAATCTTAATCTGGCCGCCCTCGACAGTGCGTCCGAACAAGAGCTGCGCACCGAAATCAATGCGATTGCCAACGAAACCCTTGAAGATATGGGTATCGTGCTGAACCGCGATGAGCGCCAGACACTCAGCCAGGACTTGTTCTTTGAGGTGACCGGTCTTGGTCCACTAGAAACGCTGCTGAAAGATGACACCGTGAACGATATCCTCGTGAACGGGCCCCAGCAGATTTTTGTGGAGCGCGACGGTAACCTGGAACTGACCGACATCACATTTAAGGATGAGCGCCACCTTTTGCGGATCATCGACAAGATCGTTTCGGCCGTAGGTCGTCGTGTCGACGAATCCAACCCCTATGTCGATGCCCGTTTGGCCGATGGTTCGCGTTTCAACGCGATGGTCCCACCCATCGCCGTTGATGGATCGCTTGTTTCCATTCGTAAGTTTAAGAAAGACAAACTGGGTATCGAAGAGCTGGTCAAATTCGGTGCGTTTACGGAAGAAATGGCCGCCTATCTGCAAGCCGCCGTCTCGACCCGTCTGAACGTCATCGTATCCGGTGGTACGGGTTCTGGTAAAACGACCTCGCTAAACGCCCTGTCGGGTTTCATTGACAACGACGAACGTATCCTGACGATTGAGGATACGGCGGAACTTCAGCTGCAACAAACGCATGTTGGCCGGATGGAAAGCCGCCCACCAAACGTCGAAGGACGTGGCGGTGTTTCGCAGCGTGATTGTCTGAAGAACGCCCTGCGTATGCGTCCAGACCGCATTATCGTGGGTGAGACGCGTGGCGAAGAGGTGATCGACATGTTGCAAGCCATGAACACCGGCCACGACGGGTCAATGACCACAATCCACGCCAACAGCGCACGTGACGCGGTATCGCGTCTGGAAAACATGATTGCGATGGCCGGTATCGAAATGCCAATCAAGGCGATGCGGAGCCAGATTGCATCAGCTGTGAACCTTGTTGTGCAAGCGTCGCGCTTGCAGGATGGTTCGCGCCGGATGACATCCATCACCGAGATTACAGGCATGGAAGGCGACGTTATCTCCATGCAGGAAATCTTCCGCTACCAGCGCGTTGGCCTGACCCCTGATAACAAGATCATTGGCCACTTCACCGCAACTGGTGTACGTAGCCACTATTCCGAGCGCTTTAAGCTTTGGGGTTACGATCTGCCATCTGCTATCTTTGAGCCTATGGTTGCGGAGTAAGCACCATGATTTCAGTTGAACCACTCATTTACGTCCTGATATTTGTCGCCGTTCTGGCGCTGGTTCAGGGTGCCTATCTTGTGATCTTTGGCAAATCAATCAGCATGGACGGCAAGGTAAACCGCCGTCTTGATATGCTGGACAAGGGCGGCAGCCGCGAACAGGTGCTGGATCAGCTGCGCAAAGAAATGACGCAGCACATGAAGTCGCAAAGCATTCCGATCTATGCTTTGTTGGCGGACCGGGCCCAAAAGGCGAATATTGCCTTCACGCCCATCCAGCTGATCATCATGATGTTTGTGCTAAGCGGCGTGTCATTCATGCTACTTACCATTCTGACCGGCGTGGGTGTGCCAATCCGCATTCTGGTTGCCGTATTGATGGGCGTCGGTGGTATCTACGTTTGGGTGAACGGCAGAGCCAAAAAACGCATGAACATGCTTGCAGAACAACTGCCTGAAGCCGTTGAACTGATGGTACGATCCCTGCGTGTCGGGCATCCGTTTTCCTCGGCAATCGCGATTGTTGCGCGTGAGGTCCCTGACCCGTTGGGAACTGAGATGGGTATGATCTCTGATGAGGCGGCCTACGGTCGTGACATGGGTGAAACCCTGAAATCCATGGCCGAGCGTCTGGACAACCAAGATATGCGCTTTCTGGCCGTTGCAGTGACGATCCAGCAAACCTCTGGTGGGAACCTTGCCGAGATCCTTGATGGATTGGCCAAGGTGATCCGCGCGCGTTTCCGCCTGTTCCGCCGGGTGGCTGCGATTACTGCAGAGGCAAAGTGGTCAGGTAACCTGCTGTCGGCCTTCCCCATTGTTGCTTTGATGGGTATCAATTTGGTGAAGCCGGATTATTATGATGATGTGATGCAAAGCCCGCTGTTTATTCCGGCGGTTTTGATCGTTGTCGCATTTTTGGTTGTAAACCTGCTTGTGATGCGGGCCTTGGTCGATATCAAGGTTTAGGGGGTCAACATGGAAAACATTCAAACAATGATCACTGACGTTCTGGGGCCCTTCGGGCCGCTGATGATCGTCGGTTTGCTTGGGGTCTTTCTGGTCCTGATCACCCTACCAGTGTTGCTGAAAAAAGAAGTTGATCCGCTGGATAAGATCAAGGCTGCGGGCAACCCTGGAAAGGGCGACAAGTCTGACGAAAAGAAGCTGCGTTCTGCAGCAAGCAAGGACAAACTTGAGAAATATTCAAACTTCCTTGAACCGCAAAATGCCGAAGAATATTCGGCGGTAAAACTCAAACTGATGCAAGCGGGGTACCGCAGCAAGAACTCTGTCAGGATCTATAACTTCCTGCAGTTTGCCTTAGGTATTTTTGGACTGCTATGCGGCGGGGCGTATTCGCTTGTGCAGATGTCCGGTACGGCTGAAGTTACGACACAACAGCTGGTGATGTGGATCATGATCCCTGGTGGTGCGGGCTACATGCTACCCAAATACTGGGTCACACGGCGACAGCAAATGCGACAAGAAGCCATTGAGAACGCTTTTCCAGACAGCCTTGATATGATGTTGGTCTGTGTCGAAGCAGGTCAGTCATTGGATCAGGCGATCATCCGTGTCGCACGCGAACTGAAGTCAGGTTTCCCTGAACTTGCGGAAGAGTTTGAAATTGTCAGCCAAGAATCAAAGGCAGGTAAAGACAAAAATACCGTTCTTAAAGATATGTCTGATCGCTGCGGCGTGCCGGATATCACCAGCTTTGTGACCGTGCTTGTACAGTCTTCACAGTTTGGTACGTCAATTGCCGACGCGCTGCGCGTATACTCGGCCGAGATGCGCGACAAACGCGTCATGCGTGCCGAAGAGAAAGCAAACAAACTACCGACAAAGATGACGCTGGCAACGATGATGCTGACCGTACCGCCGCTTATGGCCATGCTGATTGGCCCGTCCATCTATGCGATTGTCGTCAGTTTGGGTTGATGATGTTCAAACCTGCCTTCGTCGGTTTTCTGTTGGTTCTTTTGGCCGCCTGCTCATCAGGCGGCCTTAATCGTTCTCCCGATGGTGTCTTTGCACCAGGTGTTGCCCGCGGCGAGGGCGCGGATGGGCTAATCGTTGGTCACCGACTGATGGCCGTTGGGGAATATGAGCTTGCTCTTAAAGCTTACAATCGGGCCGCTGCGGCGCAGGGCCTGAATGTCGACACAATGTCGGCGATCGGATCTGCGAACCTGAACCTCGGTCGGCTTGGTCAGGCAGAACGTTGGCTGCGCATGGCCGTTGAGGAAGATCCATTATTTCCGCCCGCGTGGAACAATCTGGGCGTCATTTTGATGGAACGCGGCGAAATCGGCGAAGCGAGCGAGGTTTTTCGGCGCGCTTTTGCCGCAGATAACGGAAATTCCGACGAAATTCGCGACAATTTGCGCTTAGCACTCGCAAAATTGGAAAATCCGGGCAATACTGCGGACCAAGAAAATCAGAACTTCAATCTGATCCGGCGCGGTGCAGGCGACTTTGTATTGATGTCGGAACCACTATAGGCAAAAGCAGCAAAAGGACGCAAAAATATGCGCCACCCTATTTTTCTGACGCTTTGCGCGGCGGCCATTGGCCTGTCTGCGTGTGAACAATCCGGCGAAGAGCAAGTCGAGCGTGCATTAGCCGACATCAATGTCGTCGATGAAAGCAACCTCAACGATGTGATGTTAACCGTCGGCGACCCTGACGAAGCGGTACGCTATTTCGCGAATGCAAATGCCAATGATCCTGGCCGCATTGACCTGCAACGCGGTTTGGCCAAATCACTAGTCCGCGCGAAACGCCCGAATGATGCCGTACAGGCATGGCAGGTTGTTGTGGCAAATGAAGAAGCCACAAACACAGACCGTGTTGATCTGGCAGATGCCTTCATCCGCGCCAACGCATGGGATGATGCGGCTGCAACCCTGAACACAATCCCCCCAACCCATGAGACCTTTAACCGTTACCGGCTCGAGGCGATGGTTGCAGATAGCCGCCAACAGTGGGATAAGGCCGATAGCTTTTATGAAACTGCCGTTGGTCTGACGACCCGCCCGGCGACGGTTTACAATAACTGGGGTTTTTCAAAACTAACGCGGGGACAATATGGCGAAGCAGAGCGTTTGTTTACAGATGCGCTGCGGTTCAACAGCAATATGTTCACCGCCAAGAACAACCTTGTTCTGGCCCGCGGTGCGCAGCGCAACTACACCATCCCGGTGGTCCCGATGACGCAGGTTGAACGCGCGCAGCTGATGCACACGATGGCACTTGCCGCGATCAAGCAGAACGATGTCACGATCGGCAAATCGCTGTTGAATGATGCGATCAACACCCATCCGCGTTACTTTGAGGAAGCCGTGCGCGCGTTGGAAGCCCTTGAAAACAACGCTGTGAACTAGCGCCCGATGGGTATGACTGCAGAGGCTGCTTACTGGTTCCTGCCGGCCGTTATTCCGATTGCGCTCTTCATTTCTTGGAATGATATGCGCGACATGAAGATCACTAATAACACGGTGATCGTGGTCATGGTGACCTATGGCCTGTTGGGCCCATTTGCCTTTGGATGGCAGATGTATTTGTGGCAATGGCTGCATTTCCCAATCGCCTTGGTCGTTTGCATGGCCCTTTGGGCCCTGCGCGTCATGGGCGGTGGTGATGCCAAACTTATCGCTGCCATGGCGCCCTTTTTCGTGATGGCGGATATCGAAGTTATCCTGCGCATATTTGCCGCGAGCCTGATTGCAGCATTGGTCGTGCACACAATCTTTCGCCTTACCCCCTTGAAGCGACCGGTGGCCGAGTGGAAAAGCTGGAACGCGGGCGCATACTTTCCCAAGGGCTTCCCCCTCAGCATGACCTTACTACTATATCTGGTGGCTGCGGCATTTTACCTATAGTCAGCTGTCCATTGCCTTGGACAGGCGCATCTTTATTCACTATTTTGCCACAGTTGTTGTTAATGTTTACGCAAGCAAGGCCCGAGTCTGCGGCCGGCGTGTTATTTTCGAAGGGCGGGACCTGATATGAACGTGCAAACATCCAGTGTAATGGCGCCACCAGCGCCGCGCAGCCTTGACGCTATGCTCTTGCCGATGGCAATGATGCGAGACATTTTGATCAAGACAATGTTCCGCATGAACCTTGATCTGGTGTCCACCGTCAGCCGCGCCATCTGTTTGCCCATCCCCGTCACGCAAGAACTGGTCGATATGGCCCGTGGTCAGTTGCTGTTGGAGGCGACTGGTACGCTCAGCGCCACAAGCGGCAATGAAATGGGCTATCAGCTGACAGATGCGGGCCGTGCACGTGCGTTGGATGCTTTGGGCCAGTCTGAGTATTACGGCGCGATGCCTGTTCCGTTGGATATCTACCGCCAACAAATTCAGCGCCAGTCGATTCGGAATATCCAACTGACCCGTGACCAGCTGCAAACGGCGATGGGGCACCTTATCTTGCCAGAGGACCTGCTTGGCAACCTTGGCCCGGCGGTCAGTGCTGGTCGTTCGATCCTGATGTATGGCCCACCCGGTAACGGTAAATCCTCTATCTCGAACGGTATCCGCGATGCCTTGGGCGATAAAATCTACGTTCCCCGTGCGATCGAATATTCCGGTCAGGTCATCACCGTATACGATCCTATTGTGCATAGCGCCGCCGAAGACGATGTTGACGATCCCAACAGCCTACGCCGTACGTCGGGCCGTTTCGACACCCGCTATGTGCGCTGCGAACGCCCGACTGTGATCACCGGTGGTGAATTGTCGCTGTCCATGCTGGACCTTGTCTATAACCCAACGGCCCGGACCTATCAGGCGCCCTTGCAGCTAAAATCCACCGGCGGCATCTTCATCGTCGACGACCTTGGCCGTCAGCAGGAGCCACCACAGACCCTGGTAAACCGCTGGATTGTTCCACTGGAAGAAAACAAAGATATTCTGGCCCTGCAATCAGGTGAGAAATTCGAAGTGCCCTTCGACACGCTTGTCGTCTTCTCAACCAACTTCCACCCGAATGCGATCTTCGATAAGGCGGCCTTGCGTCGTATCTTCTACAAGATCAAAATTGACGGCCCGAACCAGGAAGACTACCTGAAGATTTTCGCCATGGTCGCGCGTAAGCGCAAAATGCCGCTGGATGAGGATACGCTGGTTCACCTGCTGAACGTGCGCTACCCCGAGATCGACAATGTCTATGCGAACTATCAGCCGATCTTCTTGATCGACCAGATGATCTCGATCTGTGAGTTCGAGGGTATCCCCTATCAGATGTCTCCCGAACTGATCGACCGGGCATGGGCGAACATGTTCGTGAAGGAAGAAGAGATCATTCACTGATCGCTTTCGACATTCCCAAGATCAAGGCTTCCCACTACCCTGTGGGAAGCCTTTTTCATTGGAGGGATGCATGGCCGATATCATTGGCGTGGCAGGCTGTGGCCGGATGGGCCTCGGCATGTTGCGGAGCATGCAAAGAGCCGGATTTGCGGCGCGCGGCTTTGATGTGCGATCAATAGACGGCGTGGGGGATGATGTAGCGGATTTTGTCGCGGGACTGACGACGCTTATCACCGTGGTACGCGGTACGGTCGAGACCGATGCGCTGCTGTTTGATGATCAAGCGATTATCGCGCATGCCCCGACGTTGCAGCGGATTGTGATCAGCTCCACCCTTTCCCCAAGGTACACCAAAGCCTTACGCGCGCGTGTTCCGGCACATATCGCTTTGATCGATGCGCCGATGTCGGGTGCGCAGGTCAAAGCCGAAGCCGGGACACTCACGTTCATGACAGGTGGTCCTGCTGAACCGATTGCGCCGCTGCTGGACGCCATGGGCGCGCAGATACATCACATGGGGGACTTTGGCACTGGTATGACCGCCAAGGTTCTCAATAACCTACTGGCCGCGTCCCATACTGCGATGACCCGGTTGGTGCTCGATTGGGCCGACGCGGAAGGCGTAGATGAAGACAAACTGCTGGCGCTGATCAACACCGCTTCAGGGCAGAACTGGCTGGCCTCTGGATTTGAGGAGATCGAATTTGCGCGCGATGGTTATGACGCAGAGAACACCATCGGCATTCTGGTGAAAGACGTGGCCTCTGCCCTCGACATCGCACCCGACGACAACACCGCTCTGCCCCTTGCCGTGCAGGACAGCATCCGTGGATTGAAACCACGGCGCAAACCGTAAGGTGGGTCTTGACCCACCTTACATGCAGCGCAGTTTAGCATCATGACAACGCTTCCCACCCAGTTTCAGGATTGGTTCAGCACCCGCGGTTGGGCCATTCATCCGCATCAACAGCAGATGCTGGACCAGACGGATCAACCCGCATTGGTGCTGATCGCACCCACAGGTGGCGGCAAGACTCTGGCGGGGTTCCTACCCTCTTTGATCGAGCTTGCGGATGGGGCGCACGCAGGGCTGCACACCCTCTATGTCTCTCCTCTCAAAGCACTCGCCGCTGATATCAAACGCAACCTACGCACCCCGGTCGAAGAGATGGGGCTGCCAATCCGCATCGAAGACCGTACCGGCGACACCTCCTACACCCAAAAGCGCCGTCAACGCGCCGACCCGCCGCATATCCTGCTGACGACGCCAGAATCGCTCGCCCTGCTGACCAGCTACGAAGACGCGCCGCATATCTTCAAGGGTCTGCAGCGGGTGATTGTCGATGAAATCCACGCATTGGCCGAAAGCAAACGGGGCGACCAGTTGATGCTGGCGCTCAGCCGTCTGCAAAACCTTGCACCCGATCTGCGTCGCGTCGGCCTTTCGGCCACGGTCGAAGACCCCAGCGCCATTGCCGCCGAACTCGCGTCTCATCCTGATCCCTGCGCGATCATCAATGCCGACCCCGGCCCGGACCCCGATATCGCGATGCTGATCACCAAAGAGATGCCCCCCTGGGCCGGTGGCGGGGCCAAATATGCGATCCCTGCGGTGTTGGAAGAGGTCAAGAAACACAAGACCACGTTGATCTTTCACAACACCCGCGCGCAGGCCGAGATCTTCTTTCACAACCTGTGGCTCGCCAATACTGACGATCTGCCCATCGGCATCCACCACGGCAGCCTTGCCCGCGAACAGCGCGAACGGGTCGAGGCCGCGATGGTTGCCGGTGAGTTGCGCGCCATCGTTTGCACAGGTTCTCTTGATCTGGGTATCGATTGGGGCGATGTTGATCTGGTGGTTCAGGTCGGCGCGCCCAAGAACGTGAAACGGCTGGTCCAGAGAATTGGACGGGCCAACCACCGCTACAACGCGCCGTCCAAGGCGCTCTTGGTTCCCGCCAATCGCTTTGAAGTGGTCGAATGTGTCGCCGCCCTCGAAGCGGTTAAAGAACACGACCTTGATGGCGACCCCAAAGGCCCCGGGCCCCGCGATGTGCTCTGCCAGCATATCCTGATCACCGCCTGTGCGGGGCCGTTTGATGCAGACCAGCTCTTTCAGGAAATTAAGACAGTCGGCGCCTATCGCACCCTCTCCCGCGCTGCTTTCGATGACTGCCTCGATTTCTGCGCCACAGGCGGCTATGCCCTGCGCGCCTATGACAAATGGAAACGCTTGCTGCAAACCGCTGACGGCAACTGGCAACTGCGCGACCCACGCGCGGCCCAACGCATTCGCATGAACATCGGGACAATTCAGGACACCGATACGCTGAAGGTACGGATGAAGGGCAATTTCAAACCCCTGGGCGAGGTGGAGGAGGCCTTCGCAGCAACGCTCACCCCCGGTGATACGTTCCTGATTGGCGGACAGGTTGTGCGCTATGAAAGCCTTAAGGAAATGACGGTCGAGGTCACGCGCCGCGGTGACAAAACCCCTAAGATCGCGACCTTCATGGGCACGAAATTTGCCAACTCTACCCAGCTTTCGCAACGCATCCTGCGCATGTTTGACCAGCCCGATTGGCCGGAGTTACCCACCCACACCGCAGAATGGCTGGCGCTACAACGCAAATTCTCGAAACTGCCTGAGGCAGACCGCATTCTGGTCGAAAGCTTCCCCCACGAAGGCCGCCATCACATTTGTGTCTACGGCTTTGCCGGGCGCAACGCGATGCAGACCTTGGGCATGCTGCTGACCCAACGCATGGAGGAACTCAAGCTACACCCGATGGGCTTCGTCGCGACGGACTATGCCACGTTGATCTGGGGGCTCGACCCGGTGCATGACCCCGCCCCGCTGTTTGAACCTGACAACATCCGCGCTGATTTTGAAACCTGGCTTTCCGGCAATGCGGTGATGAAAAAGACGTTCCGGGGCGCCGCAACCATTGCAGGCCTCATTGAGCGGAACTTACCACAGGCCCGCAAGACCGGGCGGCAGGCGACCTTCTCGTCCGACATCCTTTACGACACACTCGCCAAATATGACCCTGACCACATCATGATGCGGATCACCCGCGAAGAAGCGATGCGCGGTCTGGTCGATTTTGGCCGGATTGAAGAGATGCTCAGCCGCACCGCTGGCCGCATCGACCATCTGATCCTCGATCGGGTCACGCCGCTGTCCCTGCCGATGTTCCTCGAACAAGGCCGCATTGCCGTGGCAGGCGCCGGGCAAGAGCGCCTGTTGGAAGAAGAGGCCGCCAGACTGATGGCAGAGGCCGGGGTCGCGTCACTTTGAATCTTGCGCCGAGGCAGCGGCTGCGGCAAGAACAGAGCATGAACGCCTATCGCTTTTCTTTCTGTGATATCGCCTGCACCGCACTGCCCTCCGGTGCGTTGCACCTGCCCGATCATGGCGTACTCTGCGTCTCAGACCTGCATTTGGGCAAATCCGAACGGATCGCGCGGCGAAGCGGCGTGATGCTGCCACCTTACGAGGTGACGGAAACCTTGCAGAAGCTTGAGGCCGATATTGCCACCACCGGGCCATGCCAGATCATCTGCCTTGGTGACAGCTTCGATGATCTGGATGCCGCGGCCAGCCTTGATGAGGACACGCGCCTTTGGCTCGCGCGCCTGCAAGCGGGCAAAGATTGGATCTGGATCGAAGGCAACCATGATCCGGGTCCGATTGACCTTGGTGGAACGCATCGGAACGAGGTCGTTATAGGAGGGCTGACGTTTCGCCATATCGCAACGCGTGCCCCGGCCGAGGTTTCAGGCCACTACCACCCCAAACACCGGGTCACGGGGCGCAGCCGCCCCGCGTTTCTACTCGATCAGAAGCGCATGATCATGCCCGCCTATGGGGCTTATACTGGTGGGTTGGCGAGCCACACGCCTGTCCTACGCAATCTCTTCGAAGGGCCTGTTACCGCGATCCTGACCGGGCACAAGGCGATCCCGGCACCCCTTCTTTAAGCAGTTAGACCTTCAGGCTCAGGAAGGCCATTGGCACGACAGCAAGCGGTCAGCGTATTGGCCAGCAGACAGGCAATTGTCATCGGGCCCACACCACCCGGCACGGGCGTGATCGCCCCAGCAACAGCCGCACAGCTTTCGTAGTCGCAATCGCCAACCAGGCGCGTCCCACCCTCAGGCTTATCGATCCGGTTGATACCCACGTCGATCACCGTGGCCCCTGGCTTGATCCAATCACCCACCACCATCTGTGGCCGGCCAACGGCGGCCACAACGATATCCGCCTGACGTACCACATCTGGCAGGTCCTTGGTGCGGCTATGCGCGATCGTCACTGTGCAGCTATCGCCCAGCAAAAGCTGCGCCATCGGCTTACCCACGATGTTTGAGCGACCAATGACCACGGCATTCATGCCGGACAAAGACCCGTGATAATCGCGCAGCATCATCAGGCTGCCCAAAGGCGTGCAGGGTACCATGCTTTTCTGCCCGGTCCCCAACAGACCAACGTTTGAGATATGGAACCCATCCACATCCTTGGCTGGATCAATGCTGTTGATGACCAAATCGCTGTCCAGATGATCTGGCAAAGGCAATTGCACCAAAATACCATGCACCGCAGGATCATCGTTGAGTTGTTTGATCAACGCCAGCAAATCCGCCTCGGACGTCTCAACATCCAGCCTATGCTCGATCGAGTTCATACCGACTTCGACAGTCATCTTGCCCTTAGAGCGCACATAGACCTGGCTCGCCGGGTCTTCGCCGACCAATACAACAGCTAGGCCTGGAGTGATCCCCTGCTCCTCTTTCAGCTTGGCCACACCTTCTGCCACTTGGCCACGCACCTTTGCCGCAAAGGCCTTTCCATCAATCACAGTCGCTGTCATTTTGTTCTTCTCATGTTCAAAAATACCTCCGCCGGAGGCGGATGGGAGGGTGGGCGGGGCGTCGACGCAGTCGCGCGCCGCACCGCCCGAGAGGTTTAGAACAGGCCTTCGATCTCGCCCGCGTCATTCAGCATAATCTGCTCCGCTGATGGCACACGCGGCAGGCCGGGCATCGTCATGATCTCCCCGCAGATTGCGACAATGAAACCGGCACCAGCACTCAAGCGCACTTCGCGGATCGGCACTGCGTGTCCGGTTGGCGCACCGCGCAGGGTTGGATCGGTGGAAAAGCTGTACTGCGTCTTGGCCATACAGACAGGCAAGTCGCCGTACCCCTGCTCTTCCCATTTCTTCAACTGATCACGGATTTTGCTGTCGGCAATCACCTCATCCGCGCGGTAGATGCGCTTGGCAATCGTATCGATCTTGTCAAAAAGGCTCATATCATCTGGATAGATGGGCGCGAAATTCGCCTCACCCGCATCAGCAATCTGGGCCACCCGCGTTGCCAGTTCTGTTGTACCTTCAGATCCCAGCGCCCAGTGTTTGCACAGGATGGCTTCTGACCCTTGGGTTTCGACGTAGGCTTTGACCGCCGCAACTTCCGCGTCCGTATCGGTCACAAAGTGGTTGATGGCCACAACAACAGGCACGCCAAAGCTCTTCACGTTTTCGATGTGACGGCCAAGGTTCGGGCACCCTGCGTTGACTGCATCTACATTCTCAGCACCCAGGTCCGCCTTGGCCACGCCGCCGTTCATCTTCATCGCACGCACGGTGGCCACAACAACCACACAAGAGGGTGCGAGGCCCGCTTTGCGGCATTTGATGTTCATGAACTTTTCAGCGCCCAGATCAGCGCCAAAACCTGCTTCGGTCACCACGTAATCAGCCAGTTTCAACGCCGTCGTTGTCGCCGTGACAGAATTACAGCCATGCGCGATATTCGCGAACGGGCCACCGTGCACGAAGGCCGGGTTGTTTTCTAACGTCTGTACAAGGTTCGGCTGCATCGCGTCTTTCAGCAGCACGGTCATTGCGCCATCGGCCTTGATATCACGGCAGTAAACCGGGCTGCGGTCGCGACGATAGGCAACGATGATATCGCCCAAACGTTTCTGCAAATCGTCCAGATTGCGGGCCAAACACAGGATCGCCATCACCTCGGACGCGACAGTGATGTCAAAGCCAGCTTCGCGGGGGAAGCCGTTGGCTACGCCACCCAAGGATGCTGTGATTTGACGCAATGCACGGTCGTTCATGTCCAAGACGCGGCGCCATGCGACGCGGCGGATGTCGATTTCCAGCGCATTGCCCCAATAGATATGGTTGTCGATCATCGCGGATAGCAGGTTGTGGGCAGAGGTGATGGCGTGGAAGTCACCCGTGAAATGCAGGTTCATGTCTTCCATCGGTACGACCTGCGCGTAGCCACCGCCAGCAGCGCCACCTTTCATGCCAAAGCATGGGCCCAGCGACGCCTCGCGAATACAGATCGCCGCCTTCTTGCCAATCGCGTTCAGACCATCACCCAGACCCACAGTGGTGGTCGTCTTGCCCTCACCCGCAGGGGTGGGATTGATCGCGGTGACAAGGATCAGCTTGCCGTCCGCCTGGTCCTGTACGCTGTCGATCAGACGCTGGCTGACCTTCGCCTTGTCGTGGCCATAGGGCAGCAGATCATCACTCCCCGCATCAATGCGCTGCCCGCACCACTTCCCCTTCGCTGACGCTTTCGCGGAACCGTGTGGCGCATGATGGGGGCGGTCTGTCCCGCTGTTTTCCCTGACATGAAGGCCGGAATGGCTGGCCGACATGAAACCAAC
>JBCAZI010000032.1:0-33104 GCA_038533095.1 Pseudomonadota bacterium | reverse complement strand
CAGCAGGAGCAAAGAGTAGCTTAGATTACGCCGGAAACTGTCGAAGGATCGGGGAGAAGCTCAGTTCTCTAGATGCTAAACTCAAGTGAAAGTTTTGGGCTCAGCAGAACAGACTTTTACTTTAAACCTACGAAGGAGAGGTTTTACCGTTGGAGCTTCTTTGCCGCCGTTGCAAAGCGCAAGTCGGGCATTTTCGTCTGTTTCGCCAATCTAACTTAGAACCAGAAACAAAATTTAGTGCACATAAGCATGCCTACCGGTTTTTGAGCCATCTACGACTCCAAAATCAGCGCTGATAATCTATCCTTATGTTAAACAAAGACTCGCCTCTGCTAACAACTGTCGCTGGAATACCCCCTTTCGCAAGAAGTTAACCTTTATCGTTTCAGATGCGCGGGTTAAGAATGCGTGGGCTCGTTTGAACAAAGAACCTTATGCATGGCTGTTAAGCAATTATGTTTGAAAGGTTTTTCTTGAGCCGAACCGTGTGGTCGAGTGCCAAACCTTTTTGACGAAACGTATGTCCAGAAATACCGGCCAGTTCGGCCGGTACGGTTGTGGCTGCAGCCAGAGCTTCGGCAGGGGAGATCCCGCATTTCTGCACCAGAACCGAGAGCGCGGTAGTAAGGTCCAGATCGGCTCCGGCCAGTGTTCCGTCCTCCAGCCGCAATTGACCCTCCCCCCGGATGACGGTTCTGCCATTTAATGTGAAACGATCTTCCTCTGTGCCAGCGATGGCCATCGCGTCGGTCACCAAAAACAGCTGCCCTGGCCCTTGTTTGGCTGCCCAGGCGGCCCTGAGGGAGGCTGTGTGCACATGGACTCCGTCGGCGATTACACCAGCTGACAAACGACCGTAGTCAAGGGCCGCCCCGACTAGGCCTGGCTTCCGGTTACCTAGCTGGCTCATGGCGTTGAAAAGATGCGTTACGCAGGAGGCTCCTGCGGCGGCATAGTCCAAGCAGGTCTCATAATCCGCATCCGTGTGACCCAGAGAGACCAGCACCCCGGCTGAGACCAGCGACCGCACCTGAGCGGTGGTAACGGTTTCCGGTGCAACCGTGACCTTAAGAAGCGGAAGGTTAGCGGCGGCCGTCAAAAGGACATCAAGGTCGTCTTGCTGCATAGGACGAATGAAAGTGGCATCATGCGCACCTTTACGCACGACCGAGAGATGGGGACCCTCAAGATGGAGCCCGATCACCCCTGGTACTTTTAGAGCAATTGCTTCCTTGACGGCGGCGATGGCCTCAATGGTTTTGGCGTTTGTATCAGTGATCAAGGTTGGCAATAGGGCAACCGTTCCCAGACGTCGATGTGCTGCAGCAATCGTGGCTATTGTGGCAACCGACGGGTCGTCGTTCAACATCACGCCGCCGCCGCCATTGACCTGAAGATCAACAAAACCGGGGCTGAGTATATCGCCTTTGAGATCGATTGTCGCGTCAGTCGCGGGCACTTTCGCCATCGGCACAAGTTCTGCAAACGCTCCGCCCCGAAACCGGGCCGCAACGCCTTCGTGCAACACCGTGCCGTCGAAGATCGAGCCGCCTGTGAACGATAGGATGTCCGAGGTCATACCGTTTCTGTTACCTTCTTGAGGTGGCGCGGGTTGTCCGGGTCGATCCCGCGGGAAACAGCAACGGTCTCAACCATTCGATAAAATGATGCGATCAGGGAAATCGGATCGGTCAGCCAATGATCGGTCCGAATATGCGGCAAGACATGTGCGTTGCGAACTTTCGGCGTGGTCGCAAAGACAGTGGCTCCCTTGTCGGACAGGGCATCCGCAACACCTGCAACACTGTCTTCAGCGACGTCTCGGTTGGCGAAACACAGGACCGGAAAGCTCCGGTCAACAATCGAAACCGGGCCATGAAGCACTTCTGCCGAGGAATAGCTTTCAGCGTGGATCTGGCAAGTTTCCTTGAACTTCAGCGCCGCCTCATTGGCTATTGCCCAGGACGGCCCGCGTCCTATTGTGAACAGCGATCCGTTGGTGATTGCGTCCGCGACAGGCGACCAGTCACAACATACGGCATCACTGATATGCGCAGGAAGTTTGTGAATGGCGGCCAGCAGGTCTGCGTCGGCTTGGATTTCAGCCAAAAGCCAAAGACCTGTGACCATGGAGGTCACGAAGGTCTTGGTGGCCGCAACACTCAACTCTGGCCCGGCATGTATCGGCAGCACGGCTCCGGCGACTTTTGCAAGATCAGAGGCACCGTTGTTGGTAATGGCAATCGACAACCCCCCACCCCGGGTAATGGCATCTGTCATGCGCACGATGTCGGGACTCATCCCTGATTGAGACACCGAGAAACTCAGTGCCCCTTTGCATTGAATGTCAACATCGTAGACGGATTTTACCGATGGTCCGACAGACGCCATGGGTCTCCGCAAAAGAAGCTCACTGGCATACTTCAGATAGGTGCAGGCATGATCTGAACTGCCGCGCGCAACAGACAACAAATAAACAGGGTCGAGGTCACGTGCGACCTTTGCGGCAGCTTGAACGTCTGCAGCACCCTGCGTCAAAAGCCGTTCAATCGCATCTGGGATTTCCATTACTTCCCGCAGCATCTGCGAGGACGTCGAGGTCATTATTTCAGCCCTTTCTAAGGTGTCAGAGACGCATTTCAGCAACAAAGTCATATGCGTCTCCACGGTAGATTGATTGAGTCAGCTCAGCGACTCGCCCGCTTTGCAGGTAAGAGGTGCGCTGAATGTTCAGCCCGGCCATGCCTTCTGCGACGCCGAGCAGATCTGCCTCTTTGGCTTCGAGATTAATCGCAGAGATTTTTTGAATCGCCCGGATCGGCCGTACGCCAGATTTTTCCAGCAATTCATAAAGTGAAGACGACACGTCCGTCGGGTTCGGGAGGATATCGAGCGGCAAAGCAGCTCGTTCTAGTGCGAGGGGCCGATCGTCGGCTTTGCGTAACCGGTAAATCCGGGCGACATGCTCGCCAGCCGGCAGGCCAAGCGCCATGACCTCATCTGGCGAAGGCATGAAAATGCCACGCTCCAGCCATTCTGAAGTGGTTTGCAGACCACGACGTTGCATGTCTTCGGTGAAAGACGTCAGGTGTGATAGAGATTGCTCCAATCGTGCGACCCGCTCGCGAACAAATGAGCCTGATCCCTGACGCTGTTCGATTGTTCCGTCCTGCACCAGTTCCTGAATCGCCTTGCGCACAGTAACCCGCGATAGATCGGTGATTTCGGCAATCTCTCTTTCTGGTGGCAGGGAAGTGTTCGGTAGTAAAATGCCCTGTTCGATCCCTTCCAGAAGGCGGCGGCGCAATTGCGCATAGCGCGGACCAGACGAGCTACTAAACCATCCCTCGGGGCGCAGAAATTCAGCAATCTCCATAGGTCTGTTCCCTGTAGCGTTCACATGCCAGATCCAGCGCGCCATCAAGTGGTGTACCGCGAGGGGGCGTCAAATCCTGTTGCTTATCGCTTGGCAAAAACGGCGCGTAGTGTGGCCCAATCCCGCCCGATAGACACAATGCGCGGCCAGGTACCCACCCCAATTGATCCATTCCATCAGAGATATAGGCAGCCCCCTCCTGCAAGATGGCACAGGCGGAGCTGCCCTCTTGGGCCGCCAGCTCTGTCACGATTGGGGCGAGCGTTCCATAATCTCGTGGCGCGGCTTGCGCCACAAAATTCAGGATGCCGACTGCACCTTCAAGCTTTTCGCTCACGCGGCGGTACAAAGCGGAAGGCGCATCAAATCCGTCTGTCCATCTGAGGGTGCGCGACAGTGCCTGCCGCCCAACCCATTGTGCGGAGGCTTCATCACCCAAATCGTACCCCCATCCCCCGGCAAGGCGAACGTCGCCATTGATTTGCGCAGCAAGGAACGAACCTGTACCGCAATGGGCGATCACGCCGTCTGATGCTCCGAAAGCACCGCGCAAGGCGGCGCGGCGGTCATCGGCGTATTCTACATTCTTTAGCGGTAATTCAGCTGCCAGGCGCTCCGCGACGTTTTCATCAATCATGCCGGCCAAGCCGACAGAAGCAGGCAAGTTGCCAAGTTCCTCCATCGACAGCCCAGCAGAGCGCGCAAGCATCGCAAGACCGTCCCGCAGCGTTGAAACTGTACCATCGAAATCGGAAAAAGCGTTGGCCGCGCCACGCTCAACTTCAAAGCGCTCCGTGCCGCACTGGCATAGGAATCGAGATCGCGTTCCACCTCCATCGATGGCCAGGGCACGGGTTTCGCTCGAGTCAGTCATATAGATACCATTACAATACCTATTATAAGAAAAAAAGCCAAATTACATACCAAATGCACTTTTTGGGGTGCTTTAGTTAAAGTTTTACAAAAAAATTTTGAAATGGTAGACAAATGGTATCTAATAGGTATTATGAAGGCAATCTTGGGAGAATCGCGTGTTTTACAAACGCACAGAGCAAATGCATGACGCTGCACAGGGGATTGACAAATTGCCCCTGCAGCAGGTGGCGGCCATACTGGCAGAGGGCCAGGTTGCTGCTGCGCAGGCCGTACATGGCGCGCTTGATGCGATTGCTGAGGGTGCTTTCACTATGGCCAACGCGCTTCGCAACGGCGGCATGCTACACTTTGTGGCGGCAGGCTCTTCTGGATTGATGGCGGCAGCGGATGCGCAAGAACTGGGCGGAACATTTTCCATTCCGGCAGAAAACCTGCGCATTCACATGGCTGGGGGCCTTCCAACGGGCGTGGAGATGCCCGGACACACGGAAGACCAGACATCGGATCTGACCACGACGCTGCAATCACTCACGCACACGGACGTAATTATTGCGGTCTCTGCCAGCGGCACAACGCCCTACACCGTAGTGGCCTGCGAAATTGCTGCAGCACGCGGAGCAAAGATCGTCGCGATTGCCAATAATCCTGGCACCCCACTTTTGACCATGGCGGATTGTCCGATCTTGTTGGAAACGCCGCCCGAAGTTCTATCAGGGTCAACGCGGATGGGTGCAGGAACGGCTCAAAAAATCGCCTTGAACATGCTCTCGACGCTGATGGCGTTTGAATTGGGTCACGTCTACGACGGCATGATGGTCAATTTGCGTGCCGACAACATCAAATTACGCCAACGCGCCTGCAGCATCATTCAGCGAGCCGCCGATGTGTCAGAAGACACGGCACATTCCGTGCTCGACGCAGCAGAAGGCAATGTCAAAGTGGCTGTACTGATGGCCAAAAAAGATGTGTCGCTGGAAAAAGCACGCGTTTTGCTCAGCGAAAACGGGGGGCACCTGCGTCCTGCCCTTGAACAAAACCACTAGAGTTCGATCAAAATCCATCTGGGAGGAACCAAATGAAACTCAAATATCTCTCGCTGGCTCTGATGGGCACGGCTTTAACAATGACAAGTGCCGCCGCGCAAGACGTCACACTAACAATCGAAAGCTGGCGCAACGACGACCTGACCCTGTGGCAGGACAAGATCATTCCTGCATTCGAAGCTGAGCATCCCGGCATCAAGGTGCAGTTTACCCCATCGGCACCCGCAGAATACAACGCTGTGCTCAACTCCAAACTGGAAGCAGGCAGCGCGGGCGACCTGATCACCTGCCGTCCATTCGACGCATCCTTGGCGTTGTTCGAAGCGGGCCATCTGGCTGATCTGGGTGACATGGAAGCGATGGGTAACTTCTCGGACGTGGCCAAATCCGCGTGGCAAACTGACGATGGCTCTGCCTCGTTCTGTGTACCGATGGCCTCCGTGATCCACGGCTTCATCTACAACAAGGACGCCTTTGCTGAGCTGGGCATCGATGAGCCAAACACCGAAGCCGAGTTCTTTGCCGCGCTGGATAAGATCAAGGCGGATGGCACCTACATCCCGATGGCCATGGGCACCAATGACCAATGGGAGGCGGCCACAATGGGCTACAACAACATTGGCCCAAACTATTGGAAGGGCGAAGAAGGGCGTCTGGCACTGATCGCCGGAGAGCAAAAGCTGACCGACGAAGCGTGGACCGCCCCTTATGCCACTCTTGCCAAGTGGGGCGCATATTTGGGTGACGGATTTGAGGCGCAGACCTATCCTGACAGCCAGAACCTGTTCACTCTGGGCCGCGCTGCTATCTATCCGGCGGGTTCCTGGGAAATCTCAGGCTTCAATGCGCAAGCCGATTTCGAGATGGGCGCTTTCAAGCCTCCGGTCCAGAACGCAGGTGACACCTGTTATATCTCGGACCACACCGATATCGGCATCGGCATGAATGCTGCGTCGCCCAACCAGGAGGCAGCCAAAACGTTCCTGGCTTGGGTCGCCTCACCCGAGTTCGCCTCGATATTCGGCAACGCACTACCCGGCTTCTTCCCGCTGTCCAGCACGCCTGTGACACTGGAAGACCCGCTGGCGAATGAAATCGTAGGCTGGCGCAACGAGTGCGAGAGCACCATCCGCTCGACCTATCAGATTCTTTCGCGCGGCACGCCAAACCTTGAGAACGAGACTTGGGGTGCCTCTGTCGCAGCGATCAAAGGTGCGTCCACACCAGAAGATCTTGGCGCCCAACTGCAAGAAGGTCTCGCTTCCTGGTACCAACCACAGCAGTAATCCTCCCTTACTGCGATGTCCGGGCGGCACTATGCTGCCCGGACAATCAGGAGATTTCCCATGCAAAGCGCTCGCCCCCGATGGCACATCGCTGTATTTCTGGCACCGGCCGTGCTCGTCTATACGGCGGTGATGATTTTTCCACTCTTCAACACGCTGAGGCTCGCCCTCTATAGCCGGATTGATCAGGAACGGATCTATGTCGGATTGCAGAACTTTCAGACGCTTTTTTTTGACCCGATCTGGTCCGAACAGTTCTGGAACGCGCTTGGGAATAATTTTTGGTTCTTTTTGATCCACATGTTGGTGCAAAATCCCATCGGGATCGCGTTGGCTGCGGTCCTCAGCCATCCGCGACTGCGCTTTGCTGCGCTCTACCGATCCGCGATCTTTATCCCAACGATCCTAAGCTTCGTAATTGTCGGTTTTGCTTGGAAACTCATCCTTTCGCCGATCTGGGGCATCGCCCCGTCCATGCTTGATGCTGTTGGTCTCAAGTCTCTCTTTGCCCCTTGGTTGGGCAAGGAGGAATACGCCCTGACCACCCTCGCGCTGATCTCTGTCTGGCAATTTGTCGGCATTCCGATGATGTTGATCTACGCTGCCCTTTTGTCGATACCCGAGGAAATTCTCGAGGCCGGAGAAGTGGACGGCGTCACCGGTCTGTCCGCGTTCTGGAAGATCAAGCTGCCACTGATCTTACCGTCGATCGGTATCATCTCGATCCTGACATTCGTGGGCAACTTCAACGCATTTGACCTGATCTATGCCGCGCAAGGTGCGCTGGCAGGGCCTGATTTCTCAACCGATATTCTTGGTACATTCATGTACCGCACGTTCTTTGGCTTTCAGTTGCAATTGGGCGATCCGCATATGGGCTCGGCCATCGCAAGCGGCATGTTCGCTATCATTCTGGTGGGTGTCTGTATCTACCTCTTCGGCATCCAGACGCGCCTGCGCCGGTATCAGCTGTGAGGGCCCACACATGAACCACGCCCGCACCAACCGACTGAATGCAGCCGCGATGCATGGCGCGCTGATCGCCTACACACTGATCGCGCTATTCCCGGTCTTTGTCATTTTGATCAACAGCTTCAAGACACGCCGGTCCATCTTCCGTGAGCCTTTGGCGCTGCCCAATGCCGAAAGCTTCTCGCTGGTTGGTTACGAGACGGTTTTTAAACAGGGTGACTTCTTCCTGTATTTTCAGAACTCCATGATAGTCACTGTGGCTTCGCTCTTTTTGGTGCTGCTCTTTGGGGCTATGGCAGCGTTTGCGCTGGCCGAGTACCGGTTCAAGGGCAATTTGTTGATGGGTCTGTACCTCGCGCTTGGCATTATGATCCCAATCCGCATCGGCACTGTCGCAATTCTGGACATGATGGTGGCCACAGGGTTGGTCAACACACTTTGGGCGTTGATCCTAGTTTACACGGCGCAAGGTTTGCCGCTGGCTGTGTTCATTTTGAGCGAGTTCATGAAGCAAGTTTCAGACGATCTAAAAAACGCCGCCCGCGTGGATGGATTAAGCGAATACGCGATCTTCTTTCAGCTGGTCCTGCCTCTTGTGCGGCCCGCTATGGCGACGGTCGCGGTATTTAACATGATCCCGATCTGGAACGATTTGTGGTTCCCGCTGATCCTCGCGCCAGCAGAAGAAACAAAAACTCTCACCCTAGGCAGCCAGGTGTTTATTGGCCAGTTCGTGACAGACTGGAACGCGGTTCTGTCAGCGCTGTCGATGGCGATCATTCCGGTGCTGATCTTGTATGTCATTTTCTCGCGGCAACTCATTCGCGGGCTGACGTCGGGAGCAGTCAAATGATACGTGCTGTCGTGGCAGGACTTGGCAATATGGGGAAAAGCCACGCGCTTGCCCTACATGCCCATCCAGAGGTGGAAGTCGTCGGCCTAATCAACCGTTCGGATGTCGATCTGCCCGAGGAACTGTCGCCCTACCCGCGCTTCACAACCTTCGATGAAGGCCTCGCTCTCGCGCCGGACCTGATGGTCATCGCGACCTACTCTGACAGCCATGCCGATTATGCCTGCTCGGCTATGAAAGCCGGCGCCCATGTTTTTGTCGAGAAACCTTTGGCCACGAATGTTGAAGACGCGCAGCGCGTTGTCAAAGTTGCAAAAGCCACCAATTGCAAACTTGTTGTTGGCTATATCCTGCGTCACCACCCCTCTTGGATGCGCTTGATTGATGAGGCCCGGGACCTTGGCGGACCATATGTGTTTCGCCTGAACCTTAACCAGCAGTCGTCCGGTGCAGAATGGGAGACCCACAAAGCCCTCATGCAGACCACCCCGCCAATCGTGGATTGTGGCGTGCATTATGTCGATGTGATGTGCCAGATCACAGATGCGGCCCCGACCCGCGTGCATGGCATGGGGCTGCGGCTTTCAGACGAAATTGCCGAGGACATGTACAACTATGGCCAGTTTCAGGTGATGTTCTCAGACGGCTCAGTTGGTTGGTACGAAGCAGGATGGGGGCCGATGATGTCCGAAACAGCCTTTTTTGTGAAAGACATTGTCTCACCCAACGGGTCGGTCTCCATCACCGATGGGAACAAGGGGGCCTCGGCCGATATCGACGGTCACACCATGGTCGGGGGCATTCTTGTGCATCGACCGACCGGCGACCAACTGATCAAATTGCAGGACGAACCAGGCCACCAGGCCCTGTGTGACGCCGAGCAATCCTATGTCGTGCGCGCGATCACCGAAAACATCGACCTCACCCGCCATATGAACGACGCTGTACAGTCGCTCGCGATCTGCCTGGCAGCAGACGAGAGCATTCGCACCGGGCAGCCCGTTTCGCTGAAGGACTCAAACCAATGACAGCGTTGACTCTCAGGAACGTAAACAAGTCTTTTGGCAACGTGCATGTTTTGAAAGACATCAATATCGACGTCGAGGATGGCGAATTTGTCGTCTTTGTCGGGCCTTCGGGATGCGGAAAGTCCACCCTTTTGCGTGTTATCGCCGGGCTGGAGGATGCAAGCTCGGGCGAAGTGCGGATTGGCTCGGACCTTGTCAACACCACCCCGCCGTCCAAGCGTGGTATCGCGATGGTGTTTCAAAGCTATGCACTCTATCCGCATCTGAACGTCCGCAAAAACATGTCACTTGCGTTAAAGCAGGAGCGGCAAACGAAAGATGTAATCGAAGCTCGGGTCGCCAAGGCCAGCAAGATGCTGAATCTTGAGGCTTACCTTAACCGCTATCCATCCGAACTGTCGGGGGGGCAACGCCAACGGGTTGCCATTGGACGCGCCATTGTGCGCGAACCCAAACTGTTCCTGTTTGACGAGCCGCTTTCCAACCTAGACGCCGCTTTGCGCATGAACACCCGGCTTGAGATCGCGAACTTGCACAAGACGCTGGCCGCGTCGATGATCTATGTCACCCATGACCAGACCGAAGCTATGACATTGGCCGACAAAATCGTTGTACTGCGAGACGGGCGCGTCGAACAAGTCGGCAGTCCGATGGAGCTTTACAACAACCCGGCCAATCAATTTGTGGCAGGGTTCCTAGGCTCACCATCCATGAACTTTCTGCCAGCCGCATTGGTGCAAGAGGCCGACCAGCGTGTCCTTGGCATCCGCCCTGAAGACCTTCAACTGGCCGAGGATGGCGAACTTGACGCAACCGTTCAGCACGTCGAGCAATTGGGCGGAGACACAAACATCGTTGCTCAGGTTGCATCGGAACAATTGACAGCGCGTTTGTTCGGCCAGCACAGCATTGAAGATGGGCAGAACGTAAAGTTCAAGATTGCAAGTGACCGCACTTACTATTTTGACGAAAGCGGTTCGCGACTTCGGGATTAGAAAGCGCTCCGCGAGGTGTTCGCTTAAACATCAAGGGTGTTTTGCCGCTCCCACTTGGAGAAGTGGGAGACGTAGGAATTCCGTACCTGCATTTTCATGTACAGATAGGCTTTAGAAATCGTTCGCACGGCCCATTCCTACGCATTTCCGGCGTCGGTCTGATCAGTCGATCAACGCCCTGAAACAGTATTCTGATAATGCTCAAGTTGATCGATCAGATGCAGACCTGATGGGCAATCCATCCGCGTGCAAAACTCATCCCAAACACGCCCAAACGGGAGGTCCTTCAGTTCTTCCGAGATAACAAACCGCCCGGTAAAGTCCAAAGCCTCCTCTGCAGACCGGAGACGGCCAATCGGCATCAACAAGGCACGCAGCAGTGCTTTTTGCATGTTGCGCGTCCCAATGACCCAAGCCGCCGTGCGGCTGATCGTTGCGTCGAAGAAATCCAAGCCGATATAAATCCGGTCCAGCAAATCAGAAGCCACAAGCTCATGCGCCATCTGAACCACATCATCGCTTTGCAGGATGACGTGATCACTGTCCCAACGCATGGGCCGTGAAACGTGCAGCAGGATTTCGTCCACAAACAAGGACGCGGCGCTCAGCTTGTCGGCGACGTTTTCGGTCGGGTGGAAATGCCCCATGTCAAGGCACAGCACTGTGTCGTTCTTCATGGCATAGCCTAGGTAGAATTCATGGCTACCCACGGTGCAGGCCTCTACCCCGATACCAAAGAGCTTGCTTTCCACTGCGTCGCGCATCTGGGCCCGATCCTGCGGCGTTGCGATCATTTGGTCGATGGAGGCTTCCAAACGGCGACGGGCGGCCATGCGATCGACAGGCGTGTCTTTGTAACCGTCCGGCACCCAGATGTTATTGACGCAGGTGGAGCCCAATTCAGCCCCCATGCGCGCAGCAACCTCGCGGGTCCGCCGCCCATGCTCTATCCAGAACTCTCGAATGCCCTCATCGGGATGCGACAGGGTCAGATTATCGTCGGCCTTTGCATGAGCGAAAAAAGTTGGATTGAAATCAAGCCCCAATCCCTGATCCTTGGCCCAATCGATCCATGGCGCAAAGTGCTTGTATTCGATTTCGTCCCGGTCGGGGGTTTCCTCAGTGTCCAGATACATCGCATGCAGGTTCAGACGATGCGATCCGGGGATCATGGAATAGGCAAACTCCAGATCTGCGCGCAGTTCGTCTGGGGTCCGCGCGCGACCAGGATGGTTGCCAGTGGCTTGGATACCGCCGCCGGACGATCCGCTTTTCTGCTCAAACCCAACGACATCATCACCTTGCCAGCAATGCATAGAAATCGGAATGGTTTTCAGACGGTCGATCGCGGCTTCGGTGTCGATGCCCCAATCTGCGAATTGGGCCTTTGCGCTGTCATAGCTCATATCTGCCCCCTACCGTGTAAACGCTTGAACGTTGCCAGCGTCCACATTGATGATGTTTCCTGTGGACTTTGCGGACGTATCAGCGGCAAAGAAATAGGCAGCTTCGGCAATGTCCTCGGGAAGGACCGAGCGTTTGAGCATAGATCGCTGGCGATACATTTCTTCCAGCCCGTCTTTGTCGGTGCCGTAGGTGCCTGCACGCTGTTCCAGCCAGTCGCCCTCCCAGATCTTCGACCCGCGCAACACGGCGTCGGGGTTCACGACATTGACGCGAATGCCGGCCTCTGCGCCTTCCAACGCCAGACAGCGCGCAAGGTGGATTTCGGACGCCTTTGCCGTGCAATAAGCGGACGCATTGGGTGAGGCTGCAAGTCCGTTTTTGGACGCGATGAAGATGATCGAACCGCCCATGTCCTGTACGCGCATCACTTTGAATGCTTCACGGCTGACAAGGAAATAGCCGGTGCTGAGGATCTCAATATTCTTGTTCCAGAAATCAAGTGTGGTGGCCTCAACCGGTGCCGAAGACGCGATGCCTGCGTTGGATACAAGGATATCAACCCCGCCAAACTCCACGGCAAGGTCCGCGTAGGCGGAGGCCACAGCGGTTTCGTCTGTAACGTTCATATTGACTTGCCGAACGACATCAGCCCCGAACTGCTCTGTCAGTTTTTCTTGGGTTGAGGCCAGTGCCTCGCTATTGATATCAGCCAGCATCACGCAAGCTCCGTCTCGAAGGTAGCGTTCTGCAGTCGCCGAGCCGATACCGCCAGCGCCACCAGTTACCAGCGCCACACGACCAGTCAGTGCCTTGGGCTTGGGCATGCGCTGCAATTTGGCCTCTTCCAGAAGCCAGTATTCGATGTCGAAGGCCTCTTGCTCTGACAGGCCCTGATACTCGCTGACCGCCGAGGCCCCGCGCATCACGTTAATAGCGTTGACGTAGAATTCGCCGCTGATCCGCGCTGTCGCCTTGTCCTTGGCAAAGGTGATCATGCCCACGCCGGGCACCAGATAAACCACCGCATTAGGATCGCGCAGGGCAGGACTGTTATCGTGTTTACAGCGTTCGTAATAGGCGGCGTAGTCATCGCGGTAATCGGCGATCTGCTTGGGCAGACCCTCCAGCACCGCGTCTATTTTGTTCTTTGCTGGATCGAAATCGACAACGAGGGGGCGAATTTTCGTGCGTAGAAAATGGTCAGGGCAAGAGGTTCCAAGCGCTGCAAGCGGTTCCATGTTCTGAGAATTCACAAACTCCAGCACTGTATCGCTGTCGTTGAAATGGCCTACCATATGCTGATTGCCGCTAACGAAACCACGGATCGCGGGCATCAAAAGGGCGGCGACTGCTCGGCGGGCAGCGGGGTCTAGGCTTTCGTGTTTTGCGCCACCGAAGGCGGGTGTGCTTCCCGTTTCTTGGGCCAGCCATTCAGTGGCCACGTTAATTACGTCGATTGTGGTGTCATAGCAGTCTTTTGCTGTGTCGCCCCATGTGAACAAGCCGTGGCTGGCCAGAACCACGCCATCAGCATCAGGGTTCTCAAGGCAGAATGTCTCTAGCCAGAGCCCCAACTCGTAGCCAGGCCGTTTCCACGGCAGCCAGCCAATCCGGTCACCGAACACGCGCTTTGTAAGCTCTTCAGAGTTTACCGAGGCGGCAATGGCAATAATCGCATCCGCATGGACGTGATCGACATGGGTGCGCGGCACATAAGCATGTAGAGGGGTGTCGATAGAGGCCGCACGCGGGTTGAGGTTGAACGTGCAATGGGTCAGGTAACCCACCATTTCGTCTTCGAATTCAACGCCGCGATAGAGCCCCTTCAGCGCACGTAACTTGTCCATATACAGGGTCGAAAAGCCGTCCATCTTGATCGAACCGATGTCTCCACCAGATCCCTTGACCCACAAAACCTCAGCCTGATCACCAGTCAAAGGGTCCGTTTCCAACACTTTGGCCGATGTATTTCCGCCGCCGTAGTTGGTCACCCGCTTGTCCGAACCAAGGATGTTGGAGCGGTAGAGCAGCAGTTCCGACTCACTCATACCTGCCGCATCAGCGTCGGACCAACGGTTTTCAAGCAACTGCATTTCAGCGGTTTTCAACATCTTTTCCTCCCTGCGCACGCACGAACGTATCCTTTGTTCTTGTGCACAGGCTGCGGCTCAAGCAATCAAATGTCAATCAGTTTCGATCAATAGCGATCATGTGGTAGTGCAAAATGATTGCTTTTGCTTGAAAATGATTGACAGACACTCCGAATCTGGACAACGTTGAGAGCGGGAGGGCGACAATGCACGAGACTGAACGACACAGAATTATTCTATCTGCAGTGCAGGATAGACCGGTCGTCACTGTCGCTGACCTTTGTGGTCTAACCGGCGTGTCCGAGGCTACGATCCGCCGCGATATCTCCACGCTTCATGTGCAAAACAAGCTGCGCCGTGTTCGTGGTGGGGCTGAGGCAATCACGCCGCCTCAATTCGTTGGCCTCGCAGGCCGGCCGTTTGCGGTGAACGAAACCCTGCGCAGCCGCGAGAAACACGCAATTGCCCGGGCCGCAGTTGAACTGTGTGAAGACGGGGACCCGATCATCATCAACGGTGGGACAACTACGTTCCAGATGGTTCATCCGCTGGCGTCCCGTCGGTGTCAAATCTTCACCAACAGCTTTCCCATAGCCGAACACCTGCTGAAACATTCCAAGAACACGATCATGTTGTCAGGTGGCGCGATCTACCGCGAACAGAACATCATTTTGTCGCCTTTCGACAATGATGTGACCCGAAATTTTTATGCGCGCCGCATGTTCATGGGTGCGCAGGGGATTGGGCCGTTGGGGCTCATGGAGGCGGACCCGTTGCTTATCCAAGCCGAACAAAAACTGATCGGCCAGGCCGATGAGTTGGTGGTCCTGGTGGACAGCTCAAAATTCGAACAGCGATCCAGCCTTGTGCTGTGTCCGTTATCGCGGATCGACACAGTCATCACTGACGATGGCATATCCGACAAAGCGGCTGCCATGCTGGAGGCAGCAGAAATTACCCTGATCGTCGCCGAAACCGGTGCCGGACAGGCCGAGGATGAGGTGGCCTCTTAACCACCCAAAACAAGACGTGACTTTCAGGGAGGAACCAAAAATGAAACGTCGTACTTTCACTTCACTTGTCGCTGGCCTCAGTATGGCTGCGGGCATGATGGGCACAACAGCAATGGCGCAGGACGACATGCGTATCGCTCTTGTGGTCAAGGCCCTCGGCATTGGATTCTTTGAGGCCGCTGCAGAAGGCGCCGAAGAGGCCGCAGCAGAGCTGGGCAATGTCGAGATCATCTACACCGGCCCCACGGACACAACAGCAGAAGGTCAGATCGAAGTCATCAACAGCCTGATCGCCCAAGGTGTTGATGCGATCGCGATCTCTGCCAATGACCCGGATGCGGTCGTTCCTGCTCTCAAGCGCGCGATGCAGCGTGGCATTACTGTCATCAGCTGGGACTCCGGTGTAGCCGAAGAAGGCCGCGTGATGCATTTGAACCCGTCTTCTACGCCTCTGATCGGGAACACCATCATCAAGCTGGCTGCAGACCACATGCCTGACGGCGGCGATATCGCAATCCTGTCGGCTTCCGCGACGGCAACAAACCAGAACGCTTGGATTGCCGCCGCAGAAGAGGTCATGCCGAACTATGAAGGTGTGGACCTTGTGGCTACGGTCTACGGCGACGACCTGTCAGACAAGTCCTACCGCGAGGCACAAGGCCTGATGGCGTCCCATCCTGATCTCAAAGCGATCATCGCCCCAACAACGGTTGGTATTTTGGCCGCTTGTCAGGCCGTGACCGATGCCGGCAAGATCGGTGAAATCAACGTTACCGGCCTTGGACTTCCTTCTGAAATGGCAGGGTGTGTCGAGTCTGGCGCGACCAAAAGCTTTGCGATCTGGAACCCAATCGATTTGGGCTACTCGGCGACAATGATCGCTCATGCGCTTGCGAACGAAACGGACCCCAAAGGCGAAATTCCGATGGGCCGGATGGGCGCAATCACGCTGGATGAAACGGGCAGCGCCGCCATGGCCGATCCGTTTACATACGACAGCTCGAATATCGATCAGTTTAAAGACATCTTCTAATGTCGGCGAGTCTGGCGCGGATCACCTGCGCCAGACCCACTCTCTCCCCCTATTCGAATTCCCGACCTGTACATGAGGCCTAAAGTGTCCCCATCTGACGCCCCCGTTCTGTCCCTTGAAAAGGTGACCAAGACCTTCCCTGGGGTGCGCGCACTGTCTGAGGTCTCCATTGACCTGTATCCGGGCAAAGTCACTGCGCTCGTGGGCGAGAATGGGGCGGGCAAGTCAACTGTCGTGAAGACTCTGACAGGTATCTACCAGCCCGATGGCGGCGAAATCCGCGTTGATGGGGCTGCCGTTCAATTCCCCACACCGCAATCGGCTGAAAATACAGGCGTCACAGCGATCCATCAGGAAACCGTTTTGTTTGACGAACTCAGCGTTGCCGAGAACATCTTTCTGGGCCACGCGCCCAAGGGCCGGTTCGGTCTGATAGACACCCGAGCCATGCACAATGGCGCACAAGAGATTTTGGACGGCTTGGGCGCAAAAATTGACCCCAATGCCACTCTCAAGGATCTGGGCACCGCAAACAAACACCTTGTCGCCATATCCCGCGCTCTGTCCGTTGACGCACGTGTGGTCATAATGGATGAACCGACTGCCGCCCTAAGCCACGCAGAAATTGAAGAGCTGTACGACCTGGTCGATGGCCTGAAGGCCCAAGGCAAGGCCATCCTGTTCATCAGCCATAAATTTGATGAGATTTTCCGCATCGCGGACAATTACACCGTCTTCCGTGACGGCCAGAAGGTGGGTGACGGCGCGATTGCAGATGTGAGCGAGGCTGAATTGGTCAAGATGATGGTCGGTCGCGATGTCAGCCAGATCTTCCCCGAACGGGATCGCAATTTGGGGGCCGAGGTCCTGACCGTCACGGATTACAATCACCCCACGGAGTTTGCCGATATCGGCTTCACGCTCAGGCGTGGTGAAATCCTGGGCTTCTATGGCCTTGTTGGCGCAGGCCGGTCGGAATTCATGCAAGCGCTGTTTGGGACCACGAAACCCTCCGCCGGATCCGTGCGTGTGGACGGGGCCGAGGCCACGATCCGCTCGCCCGCCGATGCCGTTTCTCACGGCATCGTCTACGTGCCCGAGGATCGCGGGAAACAAGGCGCGATCGTTGATCTGCCGATCTTTCAGAATGTGACCCTGCCATCCCTGAAACAGACCTCCCGTAAGGGATTTTTGAAAATGGCCGAAGAGTTCAAACTGGCGCGGGATTATACGGAACGGCTGGACTTACGGGCAGCTTCGCTCGACACCCATGTGGGCAGCCTGTCAGGCGGCAACCAACAAAAGGTCGTCATCGCCAAATGGCTTGCAACCGAGCCCAAGGTCATCATTCTGGACGAACCAACCAAAGGCATCGACATCGGCTCAAAAGCGGCCGTTCATGAGTTCATGGCCGAGTTGGCAGCCCAAGGTTTGGCGGTGATCATGGTCAGCTCTGAAATCCCAGAAATTGTTGGCATGTCGGACCGAGTGATCATCATGCGTGAAGGCCGTATTGCTGCCGAACTCGATCGAGAGGAAATCAGCCCTGAAGTGCTGGTCAGCCACGCCGCAGGCATCACGGAGACCCACGCATGACCAGACTTGTAGCCTCCCGCGAAGCGCTATTGATGGTGGCGATTGCGATACTTTTGGCCATCATCGCATGGCGGTTTCCTGCTTTCGTGGTCCCGTCAAATCTGTTGGCAGTGTTCAACGATACCTCGCCCCTGATCCTCTTGGCCATTGGCCAGATGATCGTGATCCTGACCAAGTGCATCGATCTGTCCGTCGCGGCCAATCTTGCGCTGACAGGCATGGTCGTGTCACTAATCAACATCGCCGCCCCTGGCCTACCTGTCATTTTCATCGTGCTGATCGCTATCGGCTTTGGCACCCTGTTGGGCATGTTAAATGGCATTCTGGTTTGGAAACTTGCGATCCCGCCTATCGTGGTGACGCTGGGGACGATGACCATTTTCCGCGGCATCATTTTTCTTCTGACCGAAGGCAAATGGGTCAACAGCCATGAGATGTCGGACAGCTTCAAATCCGTTCCGCGCACAGAACTTTTTGGCCTGCCGATCCTGAGTTGGATCGCCATTGCCGTCGTGATCCTGTTCACAATTGTCATGACCCGCACATCGCTGGGCCGAGCGTTTTATGCGGCTGGCGGCAACCCCCATGCGGCAACTTATGCGGGCATCAATGTGGGCAAAACACAGTTCTGGGCTTTCACCATATCCGGTGCCATCGCGGGTCTGACCGGATACCTTTGGGTGTCGCGTTTTGCCGTGGCCTATGTCGACGTTGCGGGCGGGTTTGAACTGACCGTAGTGGCCGCCTGCGTGATCGGCGGTGTGTCCATCATGGGCGGCATCGGCACCGTCTTCGGGGCCCTGCTCGGCGCGTTGTTCCTGGGCATCATCGCCAACGCGTTGCCGGTCGTGAACATCTCCCCATTCTCGCAGATGGCGATTTCGGGCGGTGCAATCATTATCGCAGTCATCCTGAACGCACAGGCAAACCGCACACCGGGTCGCATTATCCTGAAAAAAGCGGAGCACGCCACATGACCACGCGCAGCATCCCCGACCGGCTGCAATCCCCGCTGGAGCGCAAACTCAAAAGTTGGGAAAGCCTTCTGATGCTGGTAGCGATTGGTATTTTTATCGCCAATTCCTTCGCTTCGCCCTACTTTCTGAACGCCTGGAACCTCAGCGACGCGACGTTCAATTTCACCGAAAAAGCGATGATCGCATTTGCCATGGCGCTGCTGATAATCTCTGGCGAGATCGATCTGTCCGTAGCCTCGATCATAGCACTGGCATCCACTGCCATGGGGGCGGTGGTGCAAATGGGCGTCGGCACTGAAGGGCTGGTTTTGATTGGGCTTGCCACGGGGCTGATCTGCGGCGCGTTCAATGGCATCCTTGTGACGGGACTTGGCCTACCGTCCATTGTGGTGACCATCGGTACCATGTCGCTGTTTCGTGGCATCAGTTTCATCATTCTGGGCGACCAAGCCTATCGCGGCTATCCGCCGGATTTCGCTTTTTTCGGGCAAGGCTATGTCTGGTGGGTGATCTCGTTCGAATTCGTGCTGTTTGCGATCATCGCGGTGATCTACGGCGTCATTCTGCACATGACCAACTTCGGTCGAGCGGTCTATGCGATCGGCAACAACCCCACGGGCTCGATGTTTTCGGGCATTCGAGTTGGCCGCGTAAAGTTCATTCTTTTTTTGCTAACAGGCTTGATGTCCGGGATCGCGGCAGTCTGCCTAACCTCACGCCTTGGGTCCACGCGCCCTTCCATTGCAACGGGATGGGAGTTGGAGATTGTTACAATGGTCGTCCTGGGCGGTGTCAACATCCTGGGCGGATCGGGGTCGATCCCTGGCGTGGTTATCGCGGCCTTCGTGATGGGACTGGTGACGTTCGGTCTTGGCCTGCTCAACGTGCCAGGCATCGTGATGTCCATCGTCATCGGCAGCCTGCTGATCGGCGTGATCGCGTTGCCTCGCCTTTGGACGATGTGGAGAAGACGGTAATGGAGAAATACGCCTTTAAAATGCAACTCACGCCCGGGTGTCGGGACGAATACAAAAAACGTCATGATGAGATCTGGCCGGAGCTCGTCACGCTGCTCAAGGATGCGGGCATCTCCGACTATTCCATCCATCTGGACGAAGATACCGGCATTCTTTTCGGGGTGCTCTGGCGCACGGATAATCACAGCATGGACAGCCTGCCAGAGCATGCCGTGATGCAAAAATGGTGGGCCCATATGGCCGACATTATGGAGACCAGACCAGACAACGAACCCGTCGCGGTGCCGCTCACACCCGTATTTCAAATGCGATGACCCGAGTTGCCGTCATCGATATCGGCAAAACCAACGCCAAGCTCGCCTTGGTGGATTTGGTGTCGCTAAGAGAACTGGCTGTCGTGACGCGCCCGAACACGGTTCTGCCCGGCCCGCCCTGGCCGCATTTCGACGTGGACGGCATCTGGGATTTCCTGCTGGGCGCGATGGCGCGGCTTCATCAACGCTACGGCATACATGCGATCTCGATCACCACCCATGGGGCCTGTGCCGCGTTGATCGGGCATGACGGCAAACTCGCCGCGCCAATCCTGGATTACGAGCACAGCGGACCCGATACCACCGCCGAAGCCTATGACTCTATCAGGCCGCCTTTCCAAGACACAGGCGCGCCGCGCTTGCCCATGGGCCTGAACCTTGGTGCACAACTCCATTGGCAATTTGCTGAACTCCCCGAGTTGCGGGATCAAACAGCCGCTGTAGTAACCTACCCGCAATACTGGGGCTATCGGTTGACCGGGGTTTGTGCATGTGATGTCAGCTCCCTAGGCTGCCATACCGACCTGTGGAACCCTCACACCGGCTCTTTTTCAAATCTGGTCGACAGCCTCGGTATTGCCGATCTGATTGGAGCACCGCGCAGATGCTCGGACATTCTGGGATCCCTTCTTCCAGACATCGCGGCCCAGACTGGCCTCAATCCCGCAACACCCATCTATTGCGGCATCCACGATTCCAACGCGTCGCTGCTGCCCCACGTCTTACGCAAAAAAGCGCCGTTTTCCGTGGTCTCGACCGGCACATGGGTCATCGCCATGAGCGTCGGAGGTGATCAGACCCAGCTTGACCCCAAGCGCGATACGCTGATCAACGTTAATGCCATAGGCGATCCCGTGCCATCGGCGCGGTTCATGGGCGGGCGGGAATATGACACGATCCTCACGGACGGTGCGACAGAATACAGCGAAGACGACATGATCAGGGTGGCGCAGACCGGTCCCATGCTCCTGCCCTCAATCATCCCCGAAAGCGGGCCATTCCAAAACCGCATGGCGCGGTGGACAGGCCCTGAGCCCCCCCAAGGCAGCATCGAACGCACGGTCGCAACCGGCTTCTATCTGGCTCTAATGGCGACCGAATGCCTTGCTCTAACGGGGCACAACGGCGCCATCATCGTTGAAGGGCCATTTGCCGGAAACCCAAGTTTCTGCACCATGCTAGCCACAGCGACAAACTGTACAGTCGAGGCATCGGGCGGGACCACAGGGACCAGCGAAGGCGCAGCCCTTCTCGCCTTGCCCCCAGGATCACACCCCCCCGCGAGCGGGCAGAGACAAATTTATGAACCTAAAAATGAAGCTATTTCAAAATACACAGTGTCGTGGAAATCCACCGTCAGTACCCATGGGAGCACTGATGGCTGACGTAGAGGCGTGCTTAGCCCATTTGGGCGGTTCGATGGTCGTTGGCAGCTTCCTTCAATTTCGACTATTTCGTGCCCTTCAGATTTGCTGGCTATTGCGGCGAAACATCACTTTTTCGCCCTTGTTGTTCTTCACCACAGGCGCAAAGCGCACAGAACGGCTTGTCGCTCCGGAAGCACAAGCGGAAGCTTAGTCCGCACAATGCTCCCTTGGAATTGGCTGAACGAATGACGGCTTTCTAGCAATTCCACCCCCTATACTAGCATCATGAGCCAACTTTGCAGATCGACTGTACATAAGCGCGGATATTGGCCCTTGCGCCACTGCGACGGCGCCGGAAGCGCCTAAGCGGTCTTATGTTAATATTTTAATCTTAGTAAGGTACCAACTCCGGTCACTCGTTCTCGCCGCAGCAGCTTCACACTTTGAGCCCATATTGACCAAGTTTTGCATCGCAGCGAATGGCCGCTTCTACTTTCGTGACTTTTTCTGACGGTCATCCGATGTCTCGACCAAGGCGCGTGGCGGTGTCTTCTCCTGATCCAACCTCAGCCAACTGGCCTGTATTCTGTATTCGGAAGGGCTTTGATTGAAGCGCTCCCGGAATACTTGCGAGAACCTCGATGCAGAGGTGAAACCGGACTGCACTGCGATGTCGAGTACGGAGAGGTTGGATTGCCGCAGCAGGCTTGCTGCGTATTGCAGGCGCAGAGCAAGGTAATACTGGTGTGGCGACTGATCATATCGGTCTTGAAACAGCCGTGTGAGAGACCTGGTCGATATACCCAATTGGTCGGACAAGACTGGCAAGCTTATCGGATCGGCAATGTTCTTCTCCATCAAGGCAACCGCTCCACGGAGGCGGCCACCTAGGCTGAGGTCGCGATTGTTTGGCTCAAGCAAGCTGGTAGTCACATAACGATTGGCGCTTTGGATGACCATGTCAGCAATGGCGGTCCCTACGTGGGCACGGATCAGCTCGACGGCCAGATCGAAGGTGGAGATACCTCCTGGCGCAGTGTAGCGCCGCCCCCCTTTCGAAATCCGATCGTGGACCACAGCCACATGGCGATATCGGTCCTCTACAGCAGGCATAACCTGCCAGTGAAGCGCCATCTCTTGACCATCCATCAGCCCAGCCTCGGCCAGAACCATCGGCCCGGTGTCCCATCCTCCAAGGGCGGCTCTTCGGCGGTCCGCTGCGCGTAAGGCGGCAAACACGTCTGGTGTGAAGGCTTGTTCTGGAGAAAACCCGGCGGCGATGAACACAGCGTCTCTTTGCCCGGCCTGCTCCAGAGTTGATGTCGGCGCAAGCACAGTTCCATCATTGGCCGTGACCAGCGCGCCATCCGGGCTACAGGTTGACCAGTGAAATAACGTCTGATCGCTACGCCAATTGGCGAGCCGCAGTGCATCCGTGAACAGCGCGAAGGCCGAAAGCATGAAGCCTGGGACAAGGAGGACGGCAACGTCCATAGGTGTTTCTTGATCTGACATTTTTGGCGGAAAACATAAAGATTTGGCTGAAAACTGATAACATGGACCCCGGACAACCTGTCAACTGCGAGAAACCGAGGAGACAGATCATGCCCAACGCATTGCACCCAAATGCAAACCGACTCGATCAGGAAGACCGCGAACATGTGGCCGCGCTCTGCCGCCTTATGGCGCATCACCGCATGGGCGACGCGGCCAATCAAGTTGTGGCCGTCCGCAGCCGCGCCTTCCCCGATGCGCTCGTCACCCATCGCCTCGGCGTATTCTTCGACGATGCGACCGCGAGCCAGATGACAACCTGTGACAATGACGGAAACGATCTGCATTCCGGGCAGAAACTGCCCTTTGGAGAAATCGGGGGGCTCAATGCGGGTATCCTGAACCTCACAGTCCCAGTCTTTCAGACGCGGCCGGAAATCAACTGCCTGATCCATGGTCACTCGAAGGCGATCATGGTGGTGTCCATGCTTGAGGGCGGTCTGCGTCCCGTCTCTCAGCCGGCGCTCTATATTCTGCCGCGCATGGGTTATTGGCCCTACATCTTTGACGAGGACGAGACGTTCCGCGAGAGCTTTGCAGCAGCGTTCGAGGGCCGCCAGGTTTTGATGGCCCGAAATCACGGCTTCTATGCCATTGGCAAGACTCCGGCCGAGGCGTTCTTTCTAACCTTCTACTTGTCGCAGGCCTGTGATGCACAGATCAGTGCCATGGCGTGCGGTGACACTCTTCTGGAAATCCTGGAAGAAGACGTGGCGCGCATTTGGGAAGAAATGCAGAACTCAACCGAATATCACTATGATGGCTCAATGGAATGGCCGGGCTGGATGCGTTTGGTCCAACGCGTGGCACCGGAGTATGTCTCATGACCGCCAAGGTCGCCGCCAGCAAAACAGCAAGGCAACCGCTCAATGACTGGGATCGGCGTGTCGAATGCGCCGCCGTTTGTCGAGCACTCGCACTTCGCGGATGGGATGACATGGCGGAGCAATTTGTTGCGGTCCGTTGCGAGTCGCGTCGTCGGGCGTTTCTTATGTATGAGTATGGAACCTTCTTGGAGGAAGTTAGGGCTTCGGAACTTTCCGTATGGGACTTTGATGGATCGACTGAGCGGCAAAATGACGTGGAATTGAACCCAGGGACGCACAATGTCACGGTTGGGGTCTTCGACCGTCGACCGGAAGCCGTTTGCGCGCTGCACCTTCACACGAGGCCGATCGTTGGCGTCTCTCTGTTAGAGGAAGGACTCTTGCCGGTGTGTCATCCTGCTTTTTTGATTAGGCGCAGTCTCGCATATGTTGACTATGTAGCGGACGAAGAGAAATCAAGTGGTTTCCGAGAAGCTCATGCCGAGAGGGTGGGTGATGCGAAAGTCGTGATTGCCCGCAACCATGGTGCTTACATCTACGCGTCTTCCGGAGCAGAAGCGTTTTTCTTGGCTCATAACCTTGTACAAGCCTGCGAAGTGCAACTTGATGTGCTCGCCAGCGGTCGTGCCTTCACGATGCTAGATGAGAAAACCGAAGCTGTTATTCGCAAAGACCTCGACAAATGCCTGGATTACAACTACCGCTGGGACGGATCGAGAGAATGGAAAGGGCTCTTACGCAGACTGGACAGAGAGGCACAAGGATATGACACATGATGCCTCGTCTATCTCTTGAAGTATTTGGTTTCTGGTGGCTTGGTTTGGTTCAAGTTCTTTGATGTCCGCCCAATTCGCTATGAGAATTCTTCGATCCATTCCCTAGCTACAACCTGGGCGTTTTCTAGATCGTCAGGAACGATAATCAACTGATTGTCGTGGTCGCTATAAAGGGTCTGAATGTTAACGCCATGTTCGGCCATTCTTCCCGTTAGCATGCCTAGTTGGCCCGGAACGTCTTGTTTGAGTCGAACAGTCACAACCTCTCTGCTTGCAAGAACACGAAAACCGGCATCTGAGAGAGCACGGCTGGCCCTGTCTCCGCAGGCAAACAAAAAATGCGCCACTCCAACATCACCCACTACCCAGGCTACACCGCCTTCTACACTAACCTTGGCATCTCCTAGAACCCGACCCATCTTGGAGAGAGAACCGGGTGTGTTAGGCAGCTCAATTTCGAGATCAAACATCGGTCAGGATCCTTCGCTTAAGTGGGCTTTGTTGCTGTCATCAGGAGCAGTCTCTCGCCCCAAGTCATGTGTGTAGTCCCGCGTAACATCGGCCATAACCAATCTATAACTCTTAAAAAAGCGGGACCGTCCGAGCGCTTGCGCACGGCGATGCTCGGGGAGATTTCGCCATTGGGTTACGGCATCTTCGTTCTTGAAATAGCCGATTGCGACAAATCTGCCTGGTTTGGTTGCGCTTTCGAAACGTTCGATTGAAACGAAGCCTTCTATGCCGCTCAGGTGTTCGCGCAATTCCGTTGACGTGCGCATGTAGTCGTCCATTTCGTGCGCTTCCACGACGAACTCAAATACCATTACTATCATGTGTCTTTACTCATTTAATTTGATCCTTCTGTTGATGGCTATCAAAGCCTCAGATCCATTGCTTCGGTATCGGTCGAAGTGTGTGTTACCGACCTCATGATTTCTTTGGCCAGTTGATCAGCGCTACCCCGACGATTGCTGCACACAACCCTGCCGCAACCGACAAAGCGAATGTTTCACCAAGGAGCACGATGCCTAGGATCACGCCGACGCCCGCCCGCAGATAGCTCTGGCTCGCAACCCCCATGGAGCCAAGCGTTCGCACCAGCCGGAAGTAGATTAGGAGCGCAACCCCGGTGCAGAGGATCGACAGGATCGCCGTTGCCGCCAGAGCCTTAAGGCTTGGAGCCAGCGCCCAAGGTTGATCCAGCACCAGAGCAAGCGGTACTAGAATGACCGATGCCCATATCATCGTGCCGGTGGCTGTAGCTACGGCGCTGATTTGGCTAAAGCGTTTGCCGTAGATTGCCGCACAGGCATAGAGCGCAGCTCCAACTAAGCATGCGATTTGCCCGGCGACCTGATTACCCAGTCCGCGCAAGACATCCACGCCGACAATCAGCACAACACCAAATAAGCCGAGAACTGCCCCGGCCAGCTTTAGCCCGCTGAACGCTTCATGGCGTGTCGCGAGCGCCGTTATGAGAAAGACGAAGATTGGAGAGGTTGAATTGAGAACGCTGGCGAGGCCAGACTCAACATATTGCTGCCCCCAGGCGAGTACAGTCCAGGCTCCGATGCTGTTGAAGAAAGACTGCATAAGCAGCATTCGCCATGTTTGTGGATCGCGTGGCAGCTTTTCCGAACGTGCGCCCATCACGAGCAATAAGAAAATGGCAGCACCAAGAACACGAAGTGCGATCAGCGTGACCGGAGGAATCTCGACCACGGCAACTTTGATAAACAGGTACGAAGACCCCCAGAGCAACGCTAGAAGGGCCAGCAGGGATAGCTCTGTCCGCAAGTTGGTCGAACTCATGCCGTGTGTGCCTTCCGACTGTCTGTTGGAGCCTGCGCCCGGTCAAACATGCTGTAATCCCGGATCACACTAGCGATCCGCAGGCGGTAGTCGTCAAAGACACCACCGCGCCCTTTCGTCTGTGCGCCCCGATGGGCTTTGAGGTTGCGCCAGCGCGCGATCGCGTCTTCATCTTCGAAGAACGACAGGGATAGGATTTTGCGTGGATCGGTAAGGCTCTGGAACCGCTCGACCGAAATGAAGCCCTCGACCTCATCCAACATCGGACGCATCTCGGCTGCAATATCGAGGTAATCGTCCTTGCGGCCCTCTGCTGGTTCGACCTCGAATATCACCGCGATCAATTCCACTCTCCGGTTCCATGTGGTGTTGAAACGCGCTTGAGCCACGTTCGTTCCTCGCGCAGGAGAAACTTCTCTTTTTGGGCGAACTCGTAGTTTTCACGGCCGAGCGGATCAGCGGCCAAACGGGCGCGATAAGCTTCATATTCTGCAAGGCTGGCAACATTGTAGATACCGTAGGCGAGTGTCGATGACCCTTCATGTGGTGCATAGTAGCCAATCAGATCAGCGCCACAGCGCGGGATAGCCTGACCCCAATTGCGGGAATACTCCTCGAACTGGGCCTTCTTTGTTGGGTCGATGTGATAGCGGATTATACAAGTCAGCATTGGTTGCACCTTCAAGTTGATTTTGGCCACTTTAGAGGATTGATTAGCAGGAATGCTTCGTTTATGGTCGAACTATGAAAGAAGGTCCTGATATCGCCCATATCGCCGCTCTGATCGGCGATCCAGCCCGTTCGAACATGCTTACAGCTTTAATGAGTGGCAAAGCTCTGACGGCGACTGAGCTTGCTGCAGAAGCAGGCGTAACCATTCAGACCGCCAGTGCGCATCTTTCCAAACTAGATCAGGGCGGTTTATTGCGACCGCGCAAACAAGGAAGGCACAAATATTTCTCCCTAGCCAATGAGGATGTTGCGCATGTCCTGGAAGGTCTAATGGGTCTCGCTGCTGGGGCCGGGCATCTCAGAAAACGCACGGGCCCGAAGGATGCTCAACTTCGCCAAGCTCGGGTCTGCTACAATCATCTAGCCGGAGACATGGGTACCCAGATGTACGACAGCATGATTGCAAACGGGCACTTAACCCTAGAGTCTGAAGAGTTAAATTTAACTTCTTCTGGCGCCGCATTCGTAGACAATTTCGGGATCGACCTAGAAAGTCTGCGGAAGGGACGTACGCAACTTTGTCGAGAGTGCCTAGATTGGAGTGAACGTCGATCTCACCTTGCTGGGAGTCTGGGTCGTGCCTTCCTTAGCAAATTTGAAGAACTGTCTTGGGCCAAGCGGGATCACAAAACTCGAGTGATAACGTTTTCCAAGAGTGGAACGACAGAGTTCGAGCGGTTGTTTGGCTAAGTCTAATTTCTACTACTTTTTTCAAAAGCGGACCTTGATGCAAGTTAACTGAACGGCAGAAATGTCCGCGATCCGTGACTTCGTTTGCGCTGAGGTTTTGCAGTCGCGGCGAATGACCGGTTCGACGGGCCGCACCGCAGCACTTAACTCGCCCCATGGATGGCGGCTTTGGGCCGATCACAATCGCTATCGCAGAGCGCGAGAAAGTAAGTCGACGTATTGAGCGATGAACTTGTCCCTATCGATTGGGTCGATCGTCTCAAAGGTGAGCTGCCACATCGCGGTGACGATGATGGGGGCGATGATAAGGCGGTGGTCATAGTCCAGCGCCTCTTTCCTCAGTTCTCCTCGGCGCACACCAATGGCCAGCAAGTTTGACAGCAGCTGTTTGGCGTTTGCCATTGTTGTCGCGTGGTAACGTTCGAGCAGTGACGGAAACTGTTGGCCTTCTGTAATCAACACCTTGAACAAGATCAGCCTGTCGGGTTCGAGGAAACGGTTCAACACACCGGTAAGCATGGTGCGTAAGACCTCGTCGAATGGTCCCTCAACCAGTGATGCGTGTTCCATTGACGTCCGTATCGCCGTCTCCACCCGATCCTTGAAAGCAGCTTCGATGACGGCTTCTTTATCCTCGAAATAGAGGTAGATCGTCGACCGTGCGATCCCTGCACGCACGGCGATGCTCCCCATGGACGTTCCCGCATACCCCTTCGAAGCGAATTCCTCGAGTGCCGCCGAAACGATTTCTTCAGGTCGCGCATCTTTGCGTCGTTGGCGTTTCTTGTCCGACATGGCCGGTGGCCTCTTGATTGCAGTCAAGTTAATGACATATGTGTCACTAGCGGTATCAGCTCGGACCAAGACTATGGAACAACAGGCCTCGCAACAACTGCCACTTGTCGACAACGGTCTTGCGCAAGGCAAAGAGAGCTTGCGCTCTTGGGGTCGTTTGCGTTTGGTCCCGTTGCTGATGCTGGTGTTCTTTGCCGGTGGCATTGCGGGTCTGTATTTCCAGCCGCCGGGACTTCAAGCGTTCTTTGAAACCACCGGACTGGAGCCGGGTGGTGGAACGGATACGCCTATCGCACAGGCCATTACACAGGTCGAAACACGCGAGGAAGTTGCAGTCGTCAGCAATGGTGACATCTTCGCGCTTGGGCGCATTCTGCCGCGCGGGGACGTTGTCGAAGTCGCCGTCCCCTTTGGAGCAGGGGATGCACGGCTTGATCAAATCGCTGTTGAGGTCGGTGACCGTGTGTCTTCAGGCGAAGTTCTCGCAACACTCGACAACGCTGCCCAACTTCAACTTGGATTGGACGCAGCGCTCGCCGACCTCACCGTCAAGCAAGCGGTCCTTGCACAGACTGAAGACGCCGTGCGTGCAAGTCGGCAAGAAGCCTCTGCGGCTTTGGAACGAGCGGTCGCGACCGCACAGGCTGCGACAGCAGAGCTGGATCGTCTAACACCCCTGTTCGAGCGCGGCGTCACGACACGGTCCGCATTTGATGCTGCTGTCGCGCGGGCCGCTGAAGCAGATCGGGATGTGGCGTCACGTGAGGCGACGCTGTCCCGGTTTCAATCAACAGGGGATCGCCCACAGGCCGATATCCTTGTGGCTCAAGCGAACCTGTCAGCCGCGGAAGTCAACGTGGCCGTCGCCCAGAACGACTTGGCCAAAAGCATCGTCGCCGCGCCAGTGGATGGCGTTGTGCTGGACATCAATGTGCAACTAGGGGAGCGCCCGGGAACCGACGGTGTCATGAATGTTGGTGACACATCCCAGATGATCGTTGAAGCGGAAGTGTATCAGACGCTCATCGGCCAAGTCGCAATTGGTGACGCTGTGACGGTCACGGCTGACGCCATCGATGAACCGCTGCAAGGGGTCGTGACGGCCATCGGGCTTGAGATCGGGTGGCAATCTATCACCTCTGACGATCCCGCGGCAAACACGGATGCGCGGGTTGTGGATGTCATCGTGGAACTGGACCCGCCTTCGTCGGCTTTGGCAGAGCGCTTTACAAACCTGCAGGCCGTGGTGCGCATCGATGTGGGAGCCGGCAGATGAGCCGCTTGTTGACGATGCTCTTCGGCCGCCTGCCCATCGGTTGGCTGCAGCTGACACACAGCCGGGCGCGGTTTGCTGCGGCTTTGGCGGGCGTGTCCTTCGCGACGCTTTTGGTCTTCATGCAGCTTGGAATACTTGGTGCCCTGAATCAGTCAACAATCGCGCCATATGATAATTTCCGCGCAGACATCATGATTTCGTCCGAGGACGCCAACACGCTGACAGATGGCAGCAATGTTGCGCGCACGCGAATGTTTCAGGCCCTTGGAGTTGCAGGCGTCGCGGACGCAGCCCCCGTCTTCATCGGCAATCTCATGTTGCAACTCCCCGACGGTTCTTCGTCTACGTTGCAAACATTCGGCATGAACGTCGCCGATGCCCGTTTCGCAATGCCGGACGTTGCTGACCAAATGGCGTTGCTGACACAAGAGAATCACGCGCTGATTGATACTGCGACACGAGGTATACCTGCCGCAGCGTTTGACGGGCTGATTGCCGGAGAGCCGTTCGCGTTCGAGATCGGTGGCACGACTTTCACAGCGGTTGGAACACTAGAAGTCGGCGGTGGGTTCTCGGCAGATGGCACGCTTTTTGTCTCGGAACAGACCTTCCTGCGGGCCTTCGGCAATCGGACGGCGGGGGCGCCAAACCACATATTGGTGAACGTTGAGCCGGGCCAAGACCCCGAGCTTGTCGTAGAGCGTCTGCGCAAAGCCCTACCGCTTGACGCTGTCAAAATCCAAACTCTCGGCGGTGCCGCGGCAGCCGATCTCGCCTATCAAACGACGGAGCGCCCGACAGGGATCATCTTTGGCTTTGGCGTTGTGATTGGCATCATCGTGGGCATTGTGATCGTCTATCAGGTGTTGTCCACAGACGTCGCAGATCATCTGAAGGAATACGCAACCTTCAAGGCCATGGGCTATGGCCAAAAGTTTTTCCTGGGGATCGTGCTGGAAGAGGCTCTGGTGCTAGCCGTTTTTGGCTTCATCCCAGGGTTCCTTGTGTCCATGGGTCTTTACGCCGGGATGAGCGCGGTGACGGGACTCCCCGTCGCCATGACGTTAGACCGTATTGTGCTGGTGTTTTTTGGGACACTGGCGGCCTGTGCCCTGTCGGGCGCGATTGCCACGCGGCGCCTTGCGGCGGCCGACCCGGCGGACCTGTTCTGATGTCCCTCACTATGCCGATACGGGTTCGGGGGCTGAACCATTTCTTTGGTGAAGGCGAGGCCCGCAAGCAGGCGATTTGGGACGTGAACCTCGAAATTGCCCGCGGCAAGCTGACAATCCTCATGGGACCGTCCGGATCAGGCAAGACAACCGTCCTGACCCTCATGGGATGCTTGCGCGATGTGCAGGAGGGAAGCGTCGCACTTCTCGGCACGGAACTGAACGGAGCGGCCGAGGCTGACCTGGTGAACCTGCGCCGGCGGCTTGGCTTCATCTTTCAGGCCCACAATCTGCATGAAAGCCTGACAGCCACCGAGAACGTCCTGATGGGCCTGCAGGTGCATGGCAAAGGCGACGCTGCCAAGCAGCGGACGGCAGCGACCCACATGCTTGGGTTGGTTGGATTGGCGGACCGAGTGGATTATCTGCCCGGCAGCCTGTCGGGCGGTCAAAAACAAAGGGTTGCCGTCGCGCGCGCCCTTGTGTCCAACCCCGAGATCATCTTTGCCGACGAACCGACCGCAGCCCTCGATAAAGAATCCGGTCAAACGGTCGTTCAGATGTTGAAGCAATTGGGACAGGAGCGCGGCACCACCACGGTTATGGTCACGCATGATAACCGGATCCTCGAACTCGCTGATCGGATCATCACGCTGGAAGAGGGCCGCGTGGTGAGAGACGTCTCCCAAGATCATTCGGTAAAACTCGTCCAACCCCGGAGCGTGTCATGAATACCCAAAACTTCAAGATGACCGTACTTTCACTCTTCATTGTCGTCGGTTGCGCCTTGAGTGCCGCCGCCGGGACGCTGTCAGCAAGCCAAATCCGGCAGGGCATCATCGGACAAAACTTTGAAGCGAAACGCATGGGGATGGTGATGAAGATCGCTTATTCCGCGGATGGACGTGTCAGCATCACGTCCGCGATGATGAATACAATCGGACGCTGGCACCTGGATGGAGACCAGCTTTGCGTGACATTTGAAAGCGGCCCGCGCCGTGGCACGAATTGTTCCTACCTGACCGCATTGGAGGATGGCGCCGTGCAAACCTCGGAAGGGCTCCTAATGCGCCCGAGCCGCTAGGCCGAGACGTCAGAACCAAACCCGAAGACTTAGTGGGTTCTTCAAAAGTGAGGAGATAGGTCGGTTTCGTCGCTACATCTGTAGTTCGCGCCAACTATTTGTTGCACTCGCAGCGAAAGGCCGGTTCCACGGACCGCACAGCAGCTTCTGACTGGAGTGGTCAACGGCCGCTTCGGGCCGTCCACCTCGTCACGATCTGACTAGATCAGACCGGATGCTGCGCTGGCACTTAGGTTGGCTGTGAGCCCACATTGCCTGTTTCGGCGTCGCAGCATCAAATACTTCATGGGTTTTGAGTGAGCACTGAAGGAACATTGCTGTGAACCGAAGATTTGTGCTGCTGACGGGGTGTTCCAGCGGTGGGAAATCAACTTTGTTGAAGGCTTTGGAAGAGCGTGGGTTCGCCACGGTTCAAGAGCCTGGCCGACGCATTGTGGCAGACGAGTTGAAGGGAGCAGGCAAGGCTCTGCCTTGGGTAGATATGAGGGCATTCGCACTGCGGGCAATCGAGGTCGCCAAGTCCGACTTAGAGGCTGCGCAACTGGTTGATGACATTGTGTTCTTCGACCGTGGCCTGATCGACGCCGCTGTTGCTTTGGCTTACTCGGGCGGCCCTACGATACAGGAAACACTTGGCGAAGCCCTCGCCTATGAAAAGCAGGTTTTCATTGTCCCTCCATGGCGGGAACTCTTTGCTGAAGAAGTTGAACGTAGGCATAGTTTCGATGCTGCTGTGCAAGAACATCACCGAATTGAACAGGCTTTGGATGCTCTCGGTTACATGAGAACTGAGTTACCAAAGGTGACGGTCCAAGAGAGGGCTGAAATCGTCCTGAAAGAATGCGAAGTGCTCTGAAACATAGGTCCGCTTTGTCCGCAGAGCCGACCTTAGCTTACTCTACCTACGGAAGAACGGACGTCGCCTTTTTCAGGCAGCGCAATGTGAAGGTTGACCGGGATTGGCGCATATAGGGGAACTTGTAGAGCGTATTGGTCAGAAACTGCTCGTAGCCCTTGGTTCCGTTGACTGCGACCTTCAGCAGGTAATCGCAGTCGCCAGAGACCAGATAGACCTCCAAAATTTCGGGCACACGGGCCATGTCTTCGCCGAATTGTTTGAGCATTTCGCCATCATGCCTTTGCAGCGAAACCTCAACAAAGACAGTTTCAGAATAGCCCAGCT